>NZ_JBJGZM010000002.1:0-481514 GCF_054050515.1 Blastococcus sp. SYSU D01042
TGACACCTCCGGCCGCAGCGGCCGCAGCGAGTGCCGGCAGCTGCTCCAGCGCCCGCCCGTTGCGCACGAGCGCGTTGGCCGCACCCGCCGACATCCGGTGGTGCCCGCGCAGCCACGAGGCCATCGAGGCCTTGCCGTCGTGCTCAGCGGAGCCGGCCACCTCGCACTGCCGCACCGTCCGCGCCACCTCGGCGGCCAGCCGGTTGTCCGCCACCAGCAACGGCGCGAGCCGATCAAGCAGCGCAGGCCCGAAGTCACCGTCCAACCGCTGGCCGGCGAGCGTGTCCAACGCGCCAGCGAGGCACTCGAGCGGAGTCGTGCAGACGGTCGAACACATGTACGAATACTACCGCTGGTCAGTGGGAGCTGCACCGGGAATCCCCAGCTCAGCCGCTCGTCCACAGCTCTGGCGGATCGCTTGCATCACGCGTGGCGTCGGGTCGGCTGACCGGGGCGATGAGATCCACCGGCGGCCGCAGTCCACCCGTCGTCGACCACCCAGGAGGATCCGTGACCCAGCTGCTCAGAGTCCAGAACTTCGTCGTGTCCAGTGACGGCTACGGCGCCGGCGAGGGGCAGAGCCTCGAGCGGCCGTTCGGGCATGCCGACCCGGGCCAGCTGATGGCGTGGGCCGGTGCGACGGCGAGCTGGCCGAACCGCACCGACCCCGGCGGCACCCGAGGGCTCGACGACTACTTCACCCGCGACTTCGCCCACGGCATCGGCGCGGAGATCATGGGCGCCCACAAGTTCAGCCCCCACCGCGGTCCGTGGGAGAACCACGACTGGCAGGGCTGGTGGGGCGACGAGCCGCCGTTCCACACGGCGGTGTTCGTCCTCACGCACCACCTGCGGCCCTCGTTCACGCTCTCGGACACCACGTTCCACTTCGTCGCCGGGGAGCCGGCCGAGGTCCTCGAGCAGGCGAGGGAGGTGGCCGACGGCAAGGACGTCCGGCTCGGCGGCGGCGCCACGACGATCCGCGAGTTCCTCGACGCCGACCTCGTCGACACGCTGCACGTGGCGGTGCATCCGGCCGAGCTCGGTCGCGGCGCCCGGCTCTGGATGTCACCCGACGAGCTGCTCGACCGCTACCACTGCGACGTCGTGCCGAGCCCGAGCGGCGTCACCCACCACCTGTTCTGGCGGAGGTGACCGGTCAGCCGACCCGGTAGCCGGCCGCGGTCGCCACGACGTCCACGACCTCGCCGGCGGGCCGGCCGCAGCGCCGCTCGCACCCCACCCAGTGCTGCCGTGCCCCGGCCGCCGGGAGGGCGCCGCCGGTCACGGCCCGCACGACGTCGCCCCGGACGTCTGCCAGCGACTTCGCGCACCCGGGTCGGCCGGCGCACGCCGTCACCCGCAGCCAGGCGCTACCGGGGTCGAGCACGAGCCCGGCCGCGGTCAGCGCACCGACCGCGGAGGCGTCCGCCAGGTCCGGGACGACGACGCTGCGCCACGGGGTCAGCTGCAGCTCGCCGTCCGCGGTGGCGGCGAGCAGCTCGGCCTGCGCGTCGGTCACACGGCCCAGCGGCACGACGGCGACCAGTGCCGTGCGGCCGTCGTCCTGCGCCACCGGACCGGCCGGGCTGCCGGTCGACGCGGCCGGGACGGGCACGGGCCCGGCGACCGGACCGCCGAGCAGGGCGGCGATCCGACGAGGACCGTCCGCCAGCTCCGGGACCCGCCAGGCGGTACCGCCCAGCTCGGCCCGGACGTCGAGGAAGGCGCGGGTGGCCGCCAGCGCGAGCGCGACGGCGGAGCCGGGCTCCGCGCGCAGACCGCTGTCCTCGCCCGCGAGCAGCAGGGCGACGTCGCCGTCGGGCAGCGCCAGGAGCCCGACGTCGGCCCCCAGCCCGGCGACGTCCCCGCGACCGTCGTCGAGGGCGGCGAGGAACCGCCCGGGCAGGCCCGCCAGCCGGGCGTCGGCGCAGAGCCCGGCGTCGAACGCGGCCACCCAGGGGCGCACGTCGAGCCGCCCACCCGCGCGGCCGGTCAGTGCGCTGGCCAGGACGTTGCGGGACGTCTCGTGCGTGGCGCTGGGCAGCAGTCCTGCCGCGGCCAGCCGGTCGCCCAGCTCCGGCTCGGAGCCCGGTCGGAGCCCGCGCAGCTGGAGGTTGCCGCGGCTGGTCAGCTCCAGCGCGCCGTCGCCCAGCTCGCGCGCGGCCGCGCTGAGCACGAGCAGCTGCGTCGAGGTCAGCAGCCCGCCGGGCACCCGTACCCGGGCCAGCGCGCCGTCGGCCGCGGCGTGCGTCTGCAGGGCGCCGGGGCAGGCGTCCGCGCGGTCGCGGGAGGGCGGGGGAGCGGACATGGCGGCTCCGAGGCTACGTCGCCGCTGGTAGGGCCCTTCCGGGCGTGACCCGAGTAAGGATAGCCTCACCAACATGGCGCTGGCTCTGCACGGAGACGACCTGGTCCTCGGCTACTCCGGGACGACGGTCGTGCACGGCGTCTCCGTCCAGCTGCGTCCGGGGGCGGTCACCGCGCTGATCGGCCCGAACGGCAGCGGCAAGTCCACCGTCCTCCGCTCCCTCGCCCGGCTGCAGCCGCTGGACTCGGGCCGGATCAGCGTGGGCACCCACGACCGCCTCGAGGACGCCGCCCCCCTCTCCGCCCGCGAGTTCGCCCGCCGGGTGACGCTGCTGTCCCAGTCCCGCCCGCACCCCTCCGGGCTGGTGGTCCGCGACGTGGTCGCCTTCGGCCGGCACCCGCACCGGCGCCGGTTCGCCGCGCTGGACGCGACCGACCGCGCCGCCATCGACTCGGCCATGGCCCTGACCGGCGTGGTCCCGATGGCTGCCCGCCCGGTCGACCAGCTCTCCGGTGGCGAGCTGCAGCGGGTGTGGCTGGCGACCTGCCTGGCCCAGGACACCGGCGTCCTGCTGCTCGACGAGCCGACCAACCACCTCGACCTGCGCTACCAGGTGGAGATCCTCGACCTGGTGCGCGAGCTCGCCGACGAGCACGGCACGGCGATCGGGATCGTCCTGCACGACCTCGACCACGCCGCCACCGTCGCCGACACCGTCGTGCTGCTGCGCGGCGGGCGCATCGCCGCCAGCGGGGCACCCGACGAGGTGCTCACCGCCGAGCACCTGTCCGCCGTCTACGGGCTCCCCATCGCCGTCCGGCGGGACGACGACACCGGCCTGCTCCGCATCGTCCCGCGCGCCCGGCACCACCAGCGCAGCCGCCGGCCCGTCGCCGCGGCCGGCTGAGCCGCGACACCCGCACCCCGACCCCCACCGCCCGTCCGAACCCAGGAGATCGATCGTCCATGTCGTCCACCACGCTGCCCGCCCGTCGCCGGGGGTCGCTCACCCGCGCGCTCGTCGCCGTCGCGGCCACCTCGCTGGCCGTGACCGCCTGCGGCACCACCGACACCGGCTCCGAGGGTGGCGGGTCCGGTGACTCCGCCGCAGCCGCCGGCACCGGCTCCGGCGCCGAGGGCTGCGACGACGTCGAGGTCTCCGAGGGGCCGGTGAGCGTCACCGACTCCCTGGGCCGAACCGTGGAGCTGGACGCGCCCGCGGAGCGGGTGGCCGTTCTGGAGTGGCAGCAGACCGAGATGGTGCTGTCGCTGTGCCTGACCCCGGTCGCCGTCTCCGACGTCGAGGGCTACGGCACCTGGAACAGCGCCGAGGAGCTGCCCGAGGGCGTGGAGGACGTCGGCACGCGCGGCGAGCCAAACCTCGACGCGCTGTTCGCCGCCGAGCCGGACCTGGTGATCATCGAGGCGACCCCCGACGACCCGGTGGTGGCCCAGCTCGACGAGTACGACGTCCCGGTGCTGGCGACGACCGGCGCCGACGCCGCCGACCCGATCCAGAACATGGTCGACACCTTCACCCTGATCGCCGAGGCGACCGGCCGCGAGGACCGCGCCGAGACCGTGGTCGAGGAGTTCCGGACCACGCTGGCCGACGCCAAGCAGACCGTGGCCGACAGCGACGTCGCCATCACCGATTTCGTGTACTTCGACGGCTACGCGCAGGGCGGCAACGTCACCTTCCGGCCCTTCGGCCAGGGCTCGCTGTTCGGCGAGCTCGGCGAGGAGCTCGGCCTCACCAACGCCTGGACCGGGCCGGTCGACGAGCAGTACGGCCTCGGGTCGACCGACATCGAGGGCATGCGCGCGGTCGGTGACGCGGCGTTCTTCCACACCGGCACCGAGGACCCCGACTACGAGCTCATGCCGCTGCTCGAGGACAACCCCGCCTGGAACTCCATCCCCGCCGTGGCCGACGGCCGGACCTACGCCTTCCCGCCCGCCATCTGGACCTTCGGCGGCCCGCGCTCCGCGGAGCAGGCGGTGCAGGCCTACGTCGACCTGCTGACGAACTGACGTGACCGGTCCGGACCACCTGCCCGCGGCCCCCGAGCGATCCTCGGGGGCCGCGGGTGCGGTCGCGGACGCTCCGCTGCCGGGGGCGGCCGGACCGCTCTCGGCGGCGGAGGCGCCGGCGCCGGCCGGTCCGGCCCGGATCGTCGGCGCCGCCCTCGTCCAGCTGCTCCTCGTCGGCGGGCTCGCGGTGGTGGCCGGCTGGCACCTCACCCAGGGCACGTCCGGTGTGGGCGCCGGCGACCTGCTCGGCCTGCTGACCGGCCAGGGCGGGGTCGACCCGGGCACGCGCGACGTGCTGCTCGGCTCACGCGTCCCGCGGCTGGCCGCCGGGCTGACCGTCGGGTTCGCCCTCGGCGTCGCCGGGACGATCTTCCAGTCGCTGGCCCGCAACGCGCTGGCCTCACCGGACACCCTCGCGGTGACGGCCGGCGCGTTCTTCGCCGTCAGCGCGGTGGCCGCGTTCGGCCTGGCCGTCCCGCTGGCCGCCTCCGGCGCGGTCGCCTTCGCCGGCGGCCTGGTCGCCGCCGGGCTCGTGCTGGGTCTGGCCGGCGGGGGCGGCACCTCCACCACCCGGCTCGTCCTCGCCGGGACGGCGGTGGCGCTGGCGCTGCAGTCGGCCACCGCGGCGCTGCTCGTGCTGTTCGCGCAGGAGACGACCGGCCTGTTCGCCTGGGGCGGCGGTTCGCTCAGCCAGCTGGGCCTCGACGCGTTCCAGCGGGCCGCCCCGGTGGTGCTGCTGGCGACGGGTGGGGCGCTGCTGCTCTCCCGCCGGTTCGACCTGCTCGGCCTCGGCGACGACACCGCCGGCGTCCTCGGCGTCCCGGTCCGCTCCACCCGCATCCTCGGCACGCTGCTCGCCGTGCTGCTCACCGCGGCGTCGGTGACCCTGGCCGGGCCGATCGGGTTCGTCGGCCTGGCCGCGCCGGTGGTGACCCGGCTCATGGCCCGCGTGGTGCCCGCTCTGCAGCGGCACGTCGTCCTCGTGCCCACGGCCGGTCTGGTCGGCGCGCTGGTCGTGGTGCTGGCCGACGCCGTCATCCGGGCCGCGCTCGGCGCCGAGGAGGCGATCCGGATCCCGACCGGGATCACCACCACGTTCCTGGGCGCCCTGCTCCTCGTCCTGCTCGCCCGGCGCGGCCGCGACTCCGGCCCCACCCGCCAGCCACCGGGCTCGGGCGCGCTCGCCCGCACCCGGCGCCGCTTCGTCGTGGTGCTGACGTGCGCGGTCGCCCTCGTGGTCGCCGTCGCCGTCGTCGGGCTGCTGGGCGGCAACACCTGGCTGCGCACCGGCGACCTCGCGCTGTGGCTGCAGGACGCGGGCTCGCCCTTCCTCCGCTTCGCGCTCGACGAGCGCGCACCCCGGGTCGCGGCGGCCCTGCTCGGCGGCGCCGCCCTGGCGCTGTCCGGTTCGCTCATCCAGGCGACGTGCCGCAACCCGCTGGCCGAGCCGGGCCTGCTCGGCATCACCGGCGGCGCAGGGCTGGGCGCGGTGCTGGTGGCCGGCGGGGCCGGCGCCAGCGGGTCGAGCACGCTGCTCGCCGCGGTCGTCGGCGCGCTGGTCGCCTTCGCCCTGGTCTACGGCCTGGCCTGGCGCCGGGGCCTGGACGCCGACCGGCTGGTGCTCATCGGGATCGGGGTCTGGTACGGCTCGGTCGCGGTGACCACCTTCCTGCTGCTGCGGGCCAACCCGTTCGACACCCCGCGGATCTTCACCTTCCTCGCCGGTACGACGTACGGCCGCTCGTGGGGCCAGGTCGTGCCGGTCGCGGTGGTGCTGCTGGTCGCCGTGCCGCTGGCGCTGGTCGTGCGGAGAGAGCTCGACCTGCTGGCCCTCGACGAGGACACCCCCCGCCTGGTCGGGGTGGGGCTGGAGCGGGTGCGGCTGCTCGTGCTGGTGCTGGCGGCCCTGCTCGCGGCCACCGCCGTCGTCGCGGTGGGGGTGGTCGGCTTCGTGGGACTGGTCGCCCCGCACCTGGCGCGGGCGCTGGTGGGGGGCCGGCACGCCCGGTCGGTCCCGGTGTCGCTGCTGGCCGGCGCCGCGCTGCTCGGCATCGCCGACACCGTGGGCCGCACCGTGCTCGCGCCCGCGGAGCTGCCGGCGGGGCTGGCCGTCGCCCTCATCGGTGCGCCGTACTTCGTCTACCTGCTGGCCCGGTCCCGCGCCTGATCCAGGTCCGCGGTCACCCGGTGCGCAGCACGCAGTCGCCGCAGGTGCCGGCCCCGGGCAGCCGGTAGAACAGGCAGCACGAGCGGCGCACGAACGAGCCGTCCTGCCGCAGGTCCCCGAGGCCGGCCAGCGGGCCGGTGCGCAGCAGGTCGTCCAGCGCCGCGGCCGACCGGCCGGCCAGCTCCGGCCGCGCCGCGGCGGCCATCCGCAGCGCCCCGGCGACGGCGGAGAGCACGTTCCCGTCGAGCACCTGCGGCGACACCCCGCTCGCCGCCTGCACCGCGGCGCCCAGCGGTGCGATCGCGGGGGTCAGCCAGTGCCGGGTGAACGCGTCGGCCAGGTCCCCGGGCCGGTCGGCCGCCACGGCTGCCGGTCCACCGAGGGCGAGCGGCAGCGGGTTCGCGCCCGGCAGCCGGAGGTGCACCGATGCCGGCGCGGCCACGGGCAGCGTGCCGCTCGTCAGCGCGGCGCCGAGCACCGGGGCGACCAGCCGCGCCACGAGCCCGAGGTGGGCGGTCGAGGCGCTGACCGGTGCCTCCGGCACCACCCCGCCGCGGGGCGCGGCGAGCGCCCGGCCCACGTCGGTCAGGTGCAGCGCGAGGACGGCCGGCTCGCCGGTCAGCTCGTCCCACGAGGTCCAGCCCGGCCCGGCCGCCGGGGCGGTCGCGAAGAACGCACCGAGCCCGGCTGCGGACGCGAGGGCGTCCGTCGCGCGCTGGTCCCCGGGCACCGGGACAGCATGCCCGGCCCTACCGTGGCCCCGTGCGCGTCGTGTCGCTGCTGCCCTCGGCCACCGAGATCGTCTACGCCCTCGGGCTCGGCGCCCAGCTCGTCGGCGTGACGTTCGAGTGCGACGAGCCGCCCGCGGCCCGCCGGGAGAAGGCGGTCGTCGTCGGCGGGATGGACACCGCGGGCATGACGCCGGCCGCGATCGACGCCGCCGTGCGCGCGCGGCTGGCCGCGGGCGTGGACCTCTACACGCTGCACGCGGACGCCCTCGCCGCGCTCGATCCCGACCTGGTCCTGACCCAGGACCTCTGCCGCGTCTGCGCCGTGCCGTCGGGATCGGTGGACGAGGCGCTGGCCCACCTGGGCTGCCGGGCCGACGTGCTGGCCCTCGACCCGCACACGCTGAACGAGGTCCTGGCGACGATCACCGCGGTCGCGCAGCGCACGGGCGTCCCGGAGAGGGCCGACGCGCTGCTGGCCTCGCTGCGCGCCCGGCTGTCGGCGGTCGCGAGCCGGGTGGCCGGCCGACCGCGGCCGCGGGTCGCCGTGGTCGAGTGGGTCGACCCGCCCTTCCCTGCCGGGCACTGGGTGCCCGACCAGGTCGCCGCCGCCGGCGGGGAGCCGGTGGCCTGCCTGCCCGGTCAGCGCTCGGTACCGGTCGACTGGGACTTCTTCGCCGCCGCCGACCCCGAGGTGGTCGTGGTCGCGCCGTGCGGCTTCGGCCTCGCCGGAGCGGTGGAGCAGGCGGCGGTCGTCGCGCGGGCGTTGCCCGGTCGTGCGGTGTGGGCGCTCGACGGCGACGCGGTGGTCGTCCGGCCCGGCCCGCGGCTGGTCGACGGCGTGGAGACGCTGGCCGCGGTGCTGCACCCGGCCGCGCACGACGAGGTCCCGGGGGCGGCCGTCCGCGTGGCCTGACCGGCGGGCGGGCGGCCGGGGGAGGGGCGCTACCGTGGGCGATCCACGGCAGCCAGCGAGGAAGTCGGTGCAAGTCCGACGCGGTCCCGCCACTGTCAGCCCGGCTCCGCACGCGCGGAGCAGGGCGAGCCAGACACTCCGGCTGCCGTGCCCGACGACCCGGGGCGCGGACCCCGAGTGAGGAACGCGCCGTGAGCGACCCCGCCTTCACCCTGCTCTCCACGAGCGACACCGACCTGCTCTCGGCCCGGGCCTCCGGCGCCGGCTGGCGGCTGGGCAACCCCGCGCGGCTCGACGCCGCCGAGCTGGCCGCCCTGGTCGAGGGCAGCCCGCTGGTCGTCGTCCGCATCCTCGGCGTCCGCCGGCAGTACGAGGAGATGCTCGGCCCCCTGCTGGCCGGAGCCGCGCCGGTCGTCGTCCTCGGTGGTGAGCAGGTGCCCGACGCGGAGCTGATGGAGCTCTCGACCGTGCCGATGGGCGTGGCGACCGAGGCGCACGGCTACCTCGCGCAGGGCGGGCCGGACAACCTGGTCCAGCTGCACCGCTTCCTGTCCGACACCGTGCTGCTCACCGGCGAGGGCTTCGAGCCGCCGTCGGTGGCACCCGACTGGGGCGTGCTCGAGCGCGACAGCCGGGGGACCGGTCCCACGGTCGCCGTCCTCTACTACCGGGCCCACCACCTGTCCGGGAACACCGGCTTCGTCGAGTCGCTGTGCCGCGCCGTCGAGGACGCCGGCGGCCGGGCGCTGCCGGTCTTCACCTCGTCGCTGCGCTCGGTGGACCCGGAACTGCTGGCGACCCTGCGCGGCGCGGACGCCATGGTGGTCACGGTGCTCGCCGCCGGCGGCGCCCGGCCGGCGACCGCGCAGGCCGGTGGGGACGACGGCGCCTGGGACGTGGGCGAGCTCGCGGCGCTGGACGTGCCGGTGATCCAGGGGCTGTGCCTGACCCGCTCGCGCGAGGAGTGGGCCGCCGACGACGACGGGCTGTCCCCCCTCGACGTCGGCAACCAGGTCGCGATCCCCGAGTTCGACGGACGGCTGATCAGCGTCCCGTTCTCCTTCAAGGAGACCGACGACGACGGCCTCACCTCCTACGTCGCCGACCCCGAGCGGGCCGCCCGCGTGGCCGGCACCGCCGTGGCGCACGCGCTCCTGCGGCACACCCCGCCGGCCGAGCGGCGCATCGTCGTGATGCTCTCGGCCTACCCGACCAAGCACGCGCGCATCGGCAACGCCGTCGGCCTGGACACCCCGGCGTCGGTGGTCCGGCTGCTGGCCGCGATGGCCGGTCAGGGCTACGACATCGGCCCGTTCGACGGCCCCGGCGCCCTGCCCGGGGTGGCCGGGCTGGACGGCGACGCGCTGGTGCACGCGCTCATCGCCGCCGGTGGGCAGGACGCCGACTGGCTCACCGAGGAGCAGCTCTCGGGCAACCCGGTGCGCATCCCCGCGGCGCGCTACCGCGAGCACTTCGACACCCTCCCCGCCGACCTGCGCGAGGCGGTGGAGGAGCACTGGGGCCCCGCGCCCGGCTCGCTGTTCGTGGACGGCGACGACATCGTCTTCGCCGCACTGCGGGCGGGCAACGTCGTCGTCATGGTGCAGCCGCCCCGCGGCTTCGGCGAGAACCCGATCGCGATCTACCACGACCCCGACCTGCCGCCCTCGCACCACTACCTGGCCGCCTACTGGTGGCTGCGCGCGGAGTTCGGCGCGCACGCGCTCGTGCACGTGGGCAAGCACGGCAACCTCGAGTGGCTGCCCGGCAAGAACGTGGGCCTGTCCGCGTCCTGCGGCCCGGACGCCGCGCTGGGCGACCTGCCGCTGGTCTACCCGTTCCTGGTCAACGACCCCGGCGAGGGCTCGCAGGCCAAGCGCCGCGCGCACGCCACGCTGGTCGACCACATGGTGCCGCCCATGGCCCGCGCGGACTCCTACGGCGACATCGCCCGCCTGGAGCAGTTGCTGGACGAGCACGCCAACGTCGCGGCCATGGACCCGGCCAAGCTGCCGGCCGTCCGCGCGCAGATCTGGACCCTGCTGCAGGCCGCGAAGCTCGACGCCGACCTCGGCCTGCACGAGCGCCCCGAGGACGACCACTTCGACGAGATGATCCTGCACGTCGACGGGTGGCTCTGCGAGATCAAGGACTCCCAGATCCGGGACGGCCTGCACGTGCTCGGGGCGCCGCCCACCGGGCAGAACCGCGTCGACCTGGTGCTGGCCATGCTGCGGGCCCGCCAGATCTGGGGCGGCTCGGTCGCGCTGCCCGGGCTGCGCGAGGCGCTCGGCCTGGTCGAGGACGGGACGGCCGGGCTCGCGGAGACCGACCGGGTCGAGGCGCTGGCCGAGGCGCTGGTCGAGGGCATGGAGGTGCGCGGCTGGACCAGGGGAGCGGTCGAGGACGTCGTCCGCGAGGTGCTCGGCCGGGACGACGACGGCGTCGCCGCCGTCCTCCGGTTCGCCGTCGACGAGGTCGTGCCCCGCCTGGAGCGGACGACCGACGAGCTCGACGCGACCCTGCACGCGCTCGAGGGCGGCTACGTGCCGGCCGGACCCTCGGGCTCGCCGCTGCGCGGGCTGATCAACGTGCTGCCGACCGGCCGCAACTTCTACTCCGTGGACCCGCGCGCCGTGCCGTCGCGGCTGGCGTGGGAGACCGGCCAGGCGATGGCCGAGTCGCTCGTCGACCGGTACCGCGCCGACACGGGCGAGTACCCGCGCTCGGTCGGGCTGTCGGTGTGGGGGACCTCGGCGATGCGCACCTCGGGCGACGACATCGCCGAGGTGCTCGCGCTGCTGGGCGTCCAGCCGGTCTGGGACGAGGCGTCCCGCCGGATCACCGGCCTGGAGGCCGTCCCGCTCGACGAGCTGGGCCGCCCGCGGATCGACGTCACCGTGCGGATCAGCGGGTTCTTCCGGGACGCCTTCCCGCACGTGGTGACCATGCTCGACGACGCCGTGACCCTGGCCGCGGAGCTGGACGAGCCCGCGGAGCTGAACTTCGTGAAGGCGCACGTCGACGCCGACGTCGCCGGTCACGGCGACCGGCGGCGGGCGACCACCCGGGTGTTCGGCTCCAAGCCCGGTGCCTACGGCGCCGGCCTGCTGTCGCTGATCGACAGCCGGAACTGGCGGGGCGACGCCGACCTGGCCGAGGTGTACGCGGTCTGGGGCGGCTACGCCTACGGCCGCGACCTGGACGGTGTGCAGGCCCGGCCGGACATGGAGGCCGCGTACCGGCGGATCGCGGTCGCGGCGAAGAACGTGGACACCCGCGAGCACGACATCGCCGACTCCGACGACTACTTCCAGTACCACGGCGGCATGGTCGCCACCGTCCGCGCGCTGACCGGCACCGCGCCGGCGGCCTACATCGGCGACTCCACCCGGCCCGAGCAGGTGCGCACCCGCTCGCTGACCGAGGAGACGGCGCGCATCTTCCGCGCCCGGGTCGTCAACCCGAAGTGGCTGGCCGCCATGCGCCGGCACGGCTACAAGGGCGCGTTCGAGCTGGCCGCCACCGTCGACTACCTGTTCGGCTACGACGCCACGACCGGCGTCGTCGCGGACTGGATGTACGAGAAGCTCGCGCAGACCTACGTGCTGGACCCCGAGAACCGCGCGTTCATGGAGACCTCCAACCCGTGGGCGCTGCACGGCATCGCCGAGCGGCTGCTCGAGGCGGTCGACCGGCGGATGTGGGCCGAGCCCGATCCGGCGCTGCTCGCCGAGCTGCAGCAGGCCTACCTGGACACCGAGGGCGACCTCGAGGGTGGCGGGTCACCGGCCCAGGTCGGCCGGTGACCCACCTCCCTCACCGGACGGGGCGGAGCGCGTCCCGGGTGAGCGAGGCGATCGAGGGGTAGCCGTCGACCGCCATCGTCAGGTCGGTCTCGGCCAGCAGGCAGCGGATCACGTGCTCGATCCCCTCCTGCCCGCCCACGGCCAGGCCGTAGGCGTACGGGCGGCCCACCGCCACGGCGCGGGCACCCATGGCGAGGGCCTTCACCACGTCCGGGCCGCCGCGGACGCCGCTGTCGAAGACGACCGGTGCGTCACCGGCGGCGTCCACGACGTCGGCGAGGCAGTCGATCGCGGGGATGCCGCCGTTGGCCTGGCGCCCACCGTGGTTGGAGCAGTAGATGCCGTCCATCCCGGCGTCGACGGCGCGGCGGGCGTCGTCGGGGGAGCAGATGCCCTTGAGCAGGATCGGCAGCGAGGTGAGCGAGCGGAACCAGGCGAGGTCGTCCCAGCTCAGGCTCTGGTTGCCGAAGATCGAGGCCCAGTGCCCGACGGCGCCCTGCGGGTCCTCCTCGGGCGGCGCGGTCAGCCGGGAGCGGAACACCGGGTCGGAGGTGTAGTTGGCCAGGCACAGCCCCGTGAGCTGCGGGAAGCTCGCGATCGTCAGGTCCCGTGGCCGCCAGCCCAGGGTCAGCGTGTCGAGGGTGATGACGATGGCCTCGTACCCGGCGGCCTCGGCCCGCCGGACCAGGCTCTCGGTGAGCTCGCGGTCGTTCGGCGGGTAGAGCTGGAACCAGCCGGGGGTGTCCCCGAGCGCGGCGGCGACGTCCTCCAGCGGGTCCTGCATGAGCGTCGAGGCGATCATGGGGACGCCGGTGGCCGCCGCGGCGCGCGCGGTCGTGAGGTCGCCGTGGCCCTCGGGCTCGCAGATCCCGATGACCCCCACGGGCGCGAGCATGAGCGGGGTCGGCAGCTGCCTGCCGAAGATCTCGATCCCGAGCTCTCGCTGGGCGGCGCCGGCCAGCATCCGCGGCATCAGGCCGTAGCGCTCGAAGGCGGTGGCGTTCACCCGCTGGGTGCGCTCGTTGCCGGCGCCGCCGGCGACGTAGGACCACACCTCCTCGGACATGGCCTGCTCGGCGGCCTGCTCGAGGGCGTCGTAGTGCATGGGCAGCGACGGCTTCTGGCCGACCAGCCCGTTGAAGTAGATCCCGAACTGCCAGTCGCCGTGGTTGGCCACGTGCCCTCCTCGTCTCGTCGGCGCGGGCCGGAGCCCCTTGACGCGGTGAACTGAATCACAGTTCGATTGCACGGTTCGGCCCACCCCGCGTCCGCACCGCGGTCCGCTGGAGAGAAGGAGCGACGATGACCGTCGACGACCGGTTCACCGAGGACTTCCACCGGCGGCAGGCCGAGGAGGAGCTGCTCGGGACCTGGAGCGAGATCGACACGAGCCCGGTCGAGGACTGGGCCACCGACTTCTCGCACATGGACGAGCGCTACAACGAGAAGGCCCATCAGATCTGGGACGACCTCCGGGTCCGCTGCCCGATCGCGCACACGAACCGCTTCGGCGGCGCCTGGCTGCCCACGCGGTACGAGGACGTCGCGGCGATCGCCTACGACACCGACCACTTCAGCTCCCGCGCGATCATCGCGGGCAACTACCGGCCCCCCCTGGACATCGCGCCGGTCGGCGGCGAGCCCCCGATCTCCTCGGACCCGCCGTTCCACCACGACGCCCGCAAGCTGCTGCTGCCGGCGTTCACCAAGACCAACGTCGCCAAGCAGGCGGTGACCACCGAGGCGTTCTGCCACTCGCTGATCGACGGCCTCGCCGGCCGGGACGTCGTCGACGCGGCGACCGAGTACGGCGCGCACATCCCGATCCGGGTGATCGCCGACATGCTCGGCTTCCCCGCCGAGGACGGCGAGCAATTCAAGGTCTTCGTGGAGGACGCGCTCGAAGGCATCAACATCCCGCTGGAGGAGCGCGAGGAGCGCGGCGACCAGCTCTTCGACTACCTGCTGGCGCAGATCCGCGACCACGTCGAGAACCCGCGGGACGACCTCACCACCTACCTGATCAACGCGGAGCTGTACGGGCAGAAGCTCGAGCCGCAGCACGTCGCGGGCACGATGGCGCTGCTGCTGATCGCCGGCATCGACACCACCTGGAGCGCCATCGGCTCCTCGCTGTGGCACCTGGCCACGCACCCCGAGGACCGCGCAGCGCTGGTGCGGGACCGCGCGCTCCGGACCACGGCGGTCGAGGAGTTTCTCCGCGCCTACGCGCCGGTCACCATGGCGCGCCTGGTGAAGGAGGACATCGACTTCGGCGGCGTCCACATGAAGGCCGAGGACTGGGTGCTGCTGCCCTTCCCGGCGGCCAACCGCGACCCGGAGCGCTTCGAGCGGGCCGACGAGGTCGTCATCGACCGCGAGGTCAACCGGCACGCCGCCTTCGGGCTGGGCATCCACCGCTGCGTCGGGTCGCACCTGGCGCGCATGGAGCTGCGGGTGGCGCTCGACGTCTGGTTGGACCGCGTCCCGGAGTTCACGCTGGCCGACCCGGCGGGCGTGCGGTGGTCGACCGGGCAGATCCGCGGCCCGCGGGCACTGCCGCTCCGGATCGGCTGACGCCGCCGGGGGAGGGATCCGGAGCAGATCGGATGCGCGCCCCCCTCGACAAAGTGAACTGAATCACATTTCATTTGCCCATGGGACGCACGGTCGGGGCCAACGCGGAGGAGACGCGGCGCCGGCTGCTGCGGTCGGCCGCCGACGTCTTCGCCGCGCGTGGCTACGACGGCACCCGCGTGGCCGACATCGCGGCAGCGGCCGGGCTCAGCAACAGCGCCCTGTACTGCTACTTCACCTCGCGGGCGGACCTGCTGATCGGCGCGCTGCGCGAGCACGGGCGCCGGCCGCTGGCCGAGCTGGTCGCCCGGTTCCCCAGCCGCTCGGTGGCCGACCTGCTCCTGCAGACCGGCGCGGCGCTGCGCCGTCGGCAGGACCCGGACTCCTACCTGGCGGTGGAGGCGCTCATCGCGGCCCGGCACCACGGCGAGGTGACGACGGCGCTGCACGAGTACACCGAGGAGCGGGCCGGCTGGCTCGCCGCCCTCGTCCGGGACGGCCAGGCCCGGGGGGAGCTCGACGCCGGGCTCTCCCCCCGCGCGGTCGCCCACTTCTGCCTGGCCCTCGCGGCCGGCACGACCCTGCTGGGTCCTGACCTGCACGACGTCGACGACGACGAGTGGACCGAGCTGCTCGTCCGCGTCGTCACCTGCCTCGAACCCGTCCACACCGGAGAACAGATCGGAAGCCGCACATGAGAGTGAGCATCGATTCCGCGAGGTGCCAGGGCCACGGCCGCTGCTACGACCTCGCCCCAGACCTGTTCGGCGAGGACGAGGAGGGCTACGCGGTCCTGACCGCCCTCACCGCCGACCGGGACGTGCCCGCCGACCGGGAGGGCGACGTCCGCCTGGCCGCGGCCAACTGCCCCGAGTCCGCCGTCCTGGTCCACGAGGAGGCCCGGGTATGACCGTCGACGACAGGTTCACCGAGGAGGCCCGCCAGCAGCGCATCGCGCAGGCCCAGCTCGGCACGGTCAACGAGATCGTGGCCGGGCCGGTGACCGACTGGACCACCGACTTCTCGCACATGGAACCCGAGTACGCCGAGAACGCGATCGAGGTCTGGGACGACCTCCGGGCCCGCTGCCCGATCGCGCACACGGACCGCTTCGGCGGGGCGTGGCTGCCCACACGGTACGAGGACGTCGCGGCGATCGCCTACGACACCGAGCACTTCACGTCCCGGGCGATCATCGCGAGCAACGTCCGGCCCCCGCTGGACATCGCGCCGGTGGGATTCGCCCCCCCGATCTCCTCGGACCCGCCGTTCCACCACGACGCACGGAAGCTGCTGCTGCCGGCGTTCACCAAGTCCAACGTGGCCAAGCAGGCGGTGACCACCGAGGCGTTCTGCCACTCGCTGATCGACGCCTTCGCCGGCCGGGACGTCGTGGACGCCGCGACCGAGTACGGCATGTACATCCCCATGCGGGTCATCGCCGACATGCTGGGCTTCCCCCAGGAGGACAGCGAGAAGTTCGCGCATTTCGTCGAGAACGCTCTCGAGGGGGTCAACGGGCCGATCGAGGAGCGTCAGGCGAGGGGGATGCAGCTCTCGGACTACCTGTTCGAGCAGGTCCGCGACCACCTGGACAACCCCCGGGACGACCTGACGACCTACCTCATCAACGCCGAGCTCTACGGGCAGAAGCTGAGCCCGCAGCACGTCGTGGGCACCATGACGCTGCTGCTCATCGCCGGCATCGACACCACGTGGAGCGCGATCGGCGCCTCGCTGTGGCACCTGGCGAAGAACCCCGAGGACCGGAAGCGGCTGGTCGCGGACCGCTCCCTGCGGCCGAGGGCGGTGGAGGAGTTCCTGCGCGCCTACGCCCCGGTCACCATGGCCCGCCTGGTCAAGGAGGACGTGGAGCTCGGCGGCGTGCACATGAAGAAGGAGGACTGGGTCCTGCTGCCGTTCCCGGCGGCCAACCGCGACCCGGAGCGCTTCGAGCGGGCCGACGAGGTCGTCATCGACCGGGAGGTCAACCGGCACGCCGCCTTCGGGCTGGGCATCCACCGCTGCGTGGGTTCCCACCTGGCGCGGATGGAGCTGACCGTGGCGCTGGACGTCTGGCTGGACCGCATCCCGGAGTTCTCCCTGGCCGACCCGGACGCGGTGCGGTGGTCGGCGGGGCAGATCCGGGGCCCGCGGGCGCTCCCGGTGCGCATCGGCTGAGGCCGTCCCCGCCGGCGGGCACGGGCCCGCCGGCGGGGGAGCGGGCAGACTGCGGCCGTGACCGACGCGACGATCGAGTGGTTCGGCTGCGCGACGTTCCGCGTGCGGATCGGGACGACGACGCTCTTCTTCGACACCTACCTCGACAAGGCGCCCGGGGTCCCGAGCCCGGGGCTGGGCTCCGCGGAGATCGACGAGGCCGACCTGGTCTTCATCTCGCACGCGCACTTCGACCACGTGCTCGGTGCCGACGTGATCGCGCGGGCGACCGGCGCCCTCGTCGTCGGCAACCACGAGGTCGCGCACCTGATGGCCGCCAACGGCGTGCCCGACGAGCAGGTGCTGGCGGTGTCCGGCGGCGAGACGGTCGACTGCGGCGACGACATCCGGGTCCGGGTGCTGCCCGCCCTGCACTCCTGCCTCTTCGCGGCCGGCGGCGGGGACAGCGGTGCGGCGTGCCTCGGCGACCTCGGGGTGAGCGCCCAGGACCGGGCGCGAGCCGCCGGCGCGCTGTTCGACCTCCTGCCCACGCTCTCCGCGGAGACGCGGGAGTACTTCGAGGCGGCCTCCGGACGGGCGTCGCACCGGGACGGCGGCCAGCTGGCCTACCTGCTCGAGACACCGGAGGGGTCGCTGCTGGTCAGCGCCAGCCCGGGCTACTGGCGGGGGATCCTCGACGGCCTGCGGCCCGACGTCGCCGTCCTCGCTGCCGCCGGGCGCCCGAACCTCGACGGCGAGCCGTACCAGGGCTCGATGACGCAGTTCCTCGTCGAGCAGGCGGAGCTGCTCGGTCGTCCCGCCGTGGCCCTGTGCCACCACGACCCGCTGCTGCCCCCGGTGGCCCCGGCGTACGACGTCGCCGAGGCGGAGGCGGCGCTGCGCGACCTCCTCGGCGCCGACCGCTACCGGACCTTCCGCTACGGCGAGCCGCAGCCGCTCTTCCCGGAGGGGGCGTCGGGCTCGCCGTGACGTCGGTCAGTCGCCGTGGGCGTGGTCGCAGAGGACCTCTTCGCCGTCGGGGATGCGGCCGCCGGCGATGCCCTCCAGCGCCGCGAACGGCCCGCACGGGTGCGGCTCCAGCCAGACGTGGATCATCGGCGTCTCGACCGGCTTGACCAGGCCGGCCGGGCAGGCGCCGCTCGCGTCCGTGATGCCCCGCACCTTGCCCTCGGCGTTGTAGCAGAGGTTGTCGTGGGTGTGCCACTGCATGAGGTTGCCGCCGAGGTCCGGCGCCTGGTCGAGGGGCGTGCCGCGCTTGAGCATGTACATGGCCGCCACCAGGCGGCGGTCGCCCCCGCTCGTGTCGTACACGAGGGATTCCGGGACGTCCGGGTCGAGGATGACGTCGTCGTCCATGTTGGCCTCGTTGACGAGGTGCTCGATGCCGGTGAAGCCGTCGCCGATGGAGCGGAACCCGTGGGCCTCGGCGTACGCCGGGTCGGCCCACTGCGGGAGGCCGTGGAGGGTCACGGCGATGAGGTTCTCGGCCGCGGCCTGCTGCTCGGGGGTGACGCCCTCGACGCCGCTGAGATCGATCGGCCTGGTGGGGTCGTAGGGCACGGTGGCCGCCGAGGCGTCCTCGACGTGGTCCCCGGCCCCGTCGGCGTGGTCGTGGCCGGCGGCGAGCGTCCCGCCCGAGCCGTGGTGGTCCCCGGCGGCGTGGGCGTGCGAGCCCGCCGTCACCATGCCGAAGACGGTGAGGGCGGCGACCCCCACGGCCAGGAGCGGCAACGGCGCCCGCACCACGGGGCGGGCGTCGTGCTCCGGCCACAGGGCGACGCCGAGGGCGGACACCGACGCCAGGCCGAGCCCGGCGGCGAGGGCGTCCGCCGTCTGGACCGGCTCGGCGACGTCGAGCCCTGCGACGAAGGGGATGCCGCTCACCTTGGCGAGGGCCCAGCCGCCGAGGGCGCCCGCTCCGACCAGCAGGCCGAGGACGGCGATGAGGCGGGTGCCGCGGACCAGCGCCAGGACGCCCCACGCCAGCTGGGCGGCGGCGACCGCGGTGAACGCGAGGACGGCCGGCCGGTGCTCGCTGTGGACCCCGATGGCGGCGGCGTGGATCGCCCCGGCGCCGAGCGACGTGAGCCCGCCGAGCGCCACGAGGCCGGCGGACGTCGACGTCGCGGCGCTGGCGCCGGGATGGTCCATGGCGACGGTCAGGGGGTGCTCCAGGGGGCGGGAGGACGGCGGGGCGACGCGTCGGCCGCGCACAGCCGCCCGACGAGCCGACCCGCACCCTCCTGCGCGGTCGGCCCCCGGTCAATGGGTTCCGGCCCGGCTCCGCGCGGACTCCGGGAAAGGCGGAGGCCCTGGCCGGCGTACCGACCAGGGCCTCTCGCGTGGGGTGAGTGACGGGGCTCGAACCCGCGACACCCAGGATCACAACCTGGTGCTCTACCAGCTGAGCTACACCCACCACGTCCGTCCGCCCGCGCAGGCGCGGGAGGGGAACCGGCGCAACGATACCGGAGCGCCTCCGCGCGCCGACGAGGCCGGGGGAGCGGCGTTCCTCACGCGACGGTGGAGGACTCCCCGCCCTCGCCGCCGAGCAGCGCGGCGAACCCGCCGACGACGTCCTGCGCGGCCTTCTTCGCGTCCGAGCTGCTGGGTCCGGGCGCGGGGACGAAGACGGTGCGCTGGTAGTAGGCCAGCTCGCGCACCGACTCGATGATGTCGGCCAGTGCCCGGTGTGCCAGGCCCTTCGCCGGCTGGGCGAAGTAGACCCGCGGGAACCAGCGGCGGGCGAGCTCCTTGACCGAGGAGACGTCGATCATCCGGTAGTGCAGGTGGTCGTCGAGCTCGGGCATGTCGCGGGCGAGGAAGCCGCGGTCGGTCCCGATCGAGTTGCCGCACAGCGGAGCCGTCCGGCGCTCGGGGACGAAGCGCTTCACGTAGGCGAGGACCTGCTGCTCGGCCTCGGCGACGGTCAGCGCGGAGGCGCGCACCTCCTCGGTGAGCCCCGACTTGGCGTGCATCTCCCGGACGACCTCGTTCATGCCGTCGAGGTCGGCGTCCTCCGCCCCGATGATGAGGTCCAGGCCCGGGTCCAGGACGTTCAGCTCGGAGTCGGTGATGAGCACCGCGACCTCGATGAGCTTGTCCTTCTCGAGGTCCAGCCCGGTCATCTCGCAGTCGATCCAGACCAGGTGCCCTGCGCTGTCAGCCACGGCGACCGAGGGTACGCACCCCCTCCGACAGGTGCGCCGCTCCCGCCGGGCGCGCCGCGCCGGCGTGCTCGTGTGATCCGTGCGGGATCCGGCGCGGTCCTCGATGCGTCAGCACGACGTGACGTAGCGTCGGGAGCGACCACGGGGACGACCACCGCCGGCCCGCCCGGCACCGCGAGACCGCCCACGCCACCGCCCGGAGGACCACGCCGTGCTGCCCCTGACCCCGCTGCCTCCGCAGACGGACGGGGAGCGCGCCTTCTTCGCCGAGCTGGTCCGCTGGGACACCGGCAACGCCGTCCGGGGCGCGGTCGTGGCCTCGATCCCGTTCGCCGACGGGCCCCTGCAGCGCCGGCTCTCCGACGCCGTCCTGTTCGTGCCCGAGGGCATCGCGGTCGTCCGCGTCGCCGAGGTGGTGCGCCAGACCGGCGTCGTGACCGCCTCGCCCGAGGGGCCCTGGACGATCGGCCCCGCCGGGACGGGCGGCGCGGTGCTGCAGCTGGCCGGCGGCGGGTCCACCCCGCTCGACGGGCTCATGCGCGCCGGGATGGAGACCGCCGTCCGGCTGCGCCGCGCCGGGCTGGAGCCCGGCCGCATCGCCCGGCTCACGGTGCTCGTCGGGAGCGTGGAGGGTCTGCTGCCCGCCGACGGCGACCTCGGCGAGGGCGACCAGGTCGCCCAGCTCGACACCCGCTCGCTGCTGCTCGGCATCGCCCGCGCCAGCCGGTACACCGGCGTCGACAACCCCCGCCTGTGGACGACGGCCGACGTGCGGGCCGCGCTCGAGGCGCTCGGCCTGGAGGGGCGCGGCCCCTCGGTCGAGGAGCTCAACGGCGAGGGCTTCCCCTACTCGCCCTACGTGCTGCGCCGGCCGCAGCTGCTGACCCCGGCCGCCATGGCCGCGACGCCGGGCGGCCCGCCCCCGGAAACCCCGCCGGCCCCGGCCCCCGCACCGGAGGAGGCCCGCCCGGCCGCTCCGACGCGGGCGTCGATCGACCAGGCGGTGGCCGCCTCGGTCGCCGCTGCGCACGCGGCCGCCGCGGCGGAGTCGTCGTCCCGGTCCACCGCACCGGCGCCCCTGCCGAACGTCCCCGCGTCCGTGCCGCCCCTGCCCGCGGCCGGCCCGCCCCCGGGCGTGCAGCTGGTCACCCCCGCCTCGGCGCCGCCGACCGCGCCCGCTCGGGAGACCGTGGCCATCGACGGGCCGCCCGAGCCGCCGTCCGACGGCGGGATCGGCGGCCTGTTCGCCGCCGCCGAGCCCGACGTGGCACCCGCTCCGCCGCGCACCGCCGTCCTCCCGGCGCAGCAGCCGCAGCCGGCCGCCCCCGTCGCGCCGGTCCCCGCGGCCGAGCCGGCTCCGCAGCACTTCTGGGACCGCAGCGCGGAGGACGACGACCGCGCGGACCGCACGCCGGGGCGCACCCGCCGGACGCTGCTGGCCGTGCTCGGCGTCCTCGTCCTGGTGCTGGCCGGCGTCGGCGTGGGCCTCGCGCTCGCCGACCGGGACGGCGGCGGCGAAGGCGCTGCGGCCCCGGAGCAGCCGACGGAGGAGACGGGCCCGGCCGGCCCCGCCCTCGGCAGCGTGCAGGAGGTGGGCGGCGTCGCCTTCACCGTCCAGGCCGCCGAGTCGCAGGAGTCGTGCGCCGGGCGCGCCTACGGCCAGATCGCGACGTTCTTCCAGACCTCGGACTGCTCGGGCCTGTCCCGCGCGCTGTACTCGGCGCAGGTCGGCGGGCGCGACGTCGTCGTCTCGGTGGCGCGGGTGCGGATGCCCGACACCGCTGCCGCCCGGGACCTGCGCGGGCGGGCCGACACCAGCGGTAGCGGCAACGTCAACGACCTGCTGCGCGAGGGCGTGCGCTACCCCGGCGGGCCCGAGCAGCTGCGCAGCGCCGAGTACGCCAGCGCGGTGTCCGGACCGACGGTGACCATCGTCGAGAGCGCCTGGGTGGACCAGAACTCGGGCGGCACCGAGGCCGAGATCGACAAGATCGCCACCGACGGCCTCTCCCTGGTGACCCCGGAGCTCCCCGCCGGCTGACGGCCCCCCGCCGCGAGATCTGCACACTCGGAGTCTTCAGACCGCTGAACACCCCGAGTGTGCAGATCTCGTGGAGCTCAGGGGGTCAGGACGTGGCGGCGGCCTCGGCCATCCCGGCCAGCAGCGCGGCCATCGCCGGCCGGTCGAGCTGCCCGGCGCTGTGCGGCGTGGAGTTGATCAGCCCGAAGACCGCGTGCGCGCGGGCGCGGCAGGCCGCGGCCTCCGCAGCAGGGTGCAGCCGCGCGAGCACCGCGACCCAGACCTCCACGTAGCGGCGCTGCAGCCGGCGCACCTGGGCGGCGTCGGCCTCGGCCAGCGAACCGAGGTCGCGGTCGTGCACGGTGATCAGTGCCGGGTTCTCCAGCGCGAACTCGACCTGGAAGGCGATGAGGGCCCGTAGCTGGGCGACCGGGTCCGCCCCCGCGGCCGCGACCCGCTGGGTGCTGCCGGCCAGCAGCCGCTCGCTGATCCGGAGCAGCATCTCGGCGAGCATCGCGTCCTTGCCCGCGAAGTGCCGGTAGATCGCGGGACCGGTGACGCCGACCGCCGCGCCGACGTCGTCGACGCCGACGGCGCGCGAGCCGCGCTCGGCGAAGAGCTGCGCGGCGGCCTGCAGGATCTGCTCCCGCCGCGAGGGCCGGGCGGCGTCGGCGTGCAGGGCGGTGTCCCGCGCCGGGCCGGTGGTCGTCACCCCGCGGATCGTAGCCAGGCGTGAACCGCGGTTCATCCCGTCGGCGCGCGGGCTGGCCCCCGGGAGTGAACGATGGTTAACCTGCTGCCGTGGACGCCCCGGTGCTCTCCCCCAGCTCGTCGACCGACGCCGCGGCCGCCGGGCGGAACGCCGCCGCCCACGCCGCGCTGGCCGCGGACCTGGCCGAGCAGCTGCGCACGGTGGCCCTCGGCGGCGGCGAGCGCGCCCGCGAGCGGCACGTCTCCCGCGGCAAGCTCCTGCCGCGCGAGCGGGTGGACGCGTTGCTCGACCCGGGCAGCCCGTTCCTGGAGCTCTCCCCGCTGGCCGCGCACGGCCTGTACGACGGCGACGCCCCCGCCGCCGGGATCATCACCGGCATCGGCCGGGTCGCCGGGCGCGAGTGCGTGGTGGTGGCCAACGACGCCACCGTCAAGGGCGGCACCTACTACCCGATGACGGTGAAGAAGCACCTGCGCGCGCAGGAGGTGGCGCGCCAGAACAGGCTGCCCTGCGTCTACCTGGTCGACTCAGGCGGCGCCTTCCTCCCCATGCAGGACGACGTCTTCCCCGACCGCGAGCACTTCGGCCGGATCTTCTACAACCAGGCCAACCTGTCCAAGGCGGGGATCGCGCAGATCGCCGCCGTCCTCGGGTCGTGCACGGCAGGCGGCGCCTACGTGCCGGCGATGAGCGACGAGGCGGTCATCGTCCGCGGGCAGGGCACGATCTTCCTGGGCGGCCCGCCGCTGGTGAAGGCGGCAACGGGTGAGGTGGTCAGCGCCGAGGACCTGGGCGGGGGAGACCTGCACAGCCGGGTCAGCGGGGTCACCGACCACCTGGCCGACGACGACGCGCACGCCTTGCAGATCGTCCGCCGGATCGTCGGCACGCTGGGCCCGCGCGAGCCCCGACCCTGGGACGTCGAGCCGGTCGAGGAGCCGGTGCACGACCCCGCGTCGGTGACCTCGGTGGTGCCGCCGGACCCGCGCACCCCGTACGACGTCCGCGACGTCATCGCCCACCTGGTCGACGGCAGCCGGTTCGCCGAGTTCAAGCCGCTCTACGGGCCGACGCTGGTGACCGGCTTCGCCCGATTGCACGGGCACCCGGTCGGGATCGTCGCGAACAACGGCGTGCTGTTCGGCGAGTCCGCGCTCAAGGGCGCGCACTTCATCGAGCTGTGCGACCGCCGGAAGATCCCGCTGCTCTTCCTGCAGAACATCTCGGGGTTCATGGTGGGGCGCGACTACGAGGCCGGTGGCATCGCCAAGCACGGAGCCAAGATGGTCACCGCCGTCGCCTGCGCCCGGGTGCCCAAGCTGACCGTGGTCATCGGCGGCTCGTTCGGTGCCGGCAACTACTCGATGTGCGGCCGGGCGTACTCGCCCCGCTTCCTCTTCACCTGGCCCAACGCCCGCATCTCGGTGATGGGCGGCGAGCAGGCGGCGTCGGTGCTCGCCCAGGTGCGCCGCGACGGCCTGGAGGCCCGCGGCGAGGAGTGGCCGGCCGAGGACGAGGAGGCCTTCAAGGCGCCGATCCGCGAGCAGTACGAGCAGCAGGGGCACCCCTACTACGCCACCGCCCGCCTGTGGGACGACGGCGTCATCGATCCCGCGGACACCCGCACGGTCCTCGGCCTGGCGCTCTCCGCCTGCGCCAACGCGCCCCTCGAGGAGGTCGGCTATGGCGTCTTCCGCATGTGACCCCATCAGCTCCCTGCTTTTCCGCGGAGAAGCGGACCGCTTCTCCGCGGAAAAGCAGGAAGGGGCGGTGGCGTAGGTGTTCGAGACCGTGCTGGTGGCCAACCGGGGCGAGATCGCCGTCCGGGTCATCCGGACGCTGCGCGCGATGGGCATCCGCTCGATCGCGGTGCACAGCGACGCCGACGCCGGTGCGCTGCACACCCGGCTGGCCGACGTCGCCGTGCCGATCGGGCCGGCGCCCGCGGCGCAGAGCTACCTGTCGATCGAGCGGGTGCTCGACGCCGCCACCCGCACCGGCGCGCAGGCGGTGCACCCGGGTTACGGGTTCCTGTCCGAGAACGTCGACTTCGCGAAGGCCTGCGCGGCCGCGGGCATCGTCTTCATCGGCCCGCCGGTGGCGGCGATCGAGGCGATGGCGGACAAGATCCGCGCCAAGCAGACCGTCACGGCCGCCGGGGTGCCGGTCGTGCCCGGCCGCACGGAACCGGGGATGACCGACGCGCAGGTGGCCGACGCCGCCGTCGCCGTCGGGTTCCCGGCGCTGCTCAAGCCGAGCGCCGGTGGCGGCGGCAAGGGCATGCGGGTGGTGCGCTCGGCCGAGGAGCTGCCCGACGCCATCGCCGCGGCCCGCCGCGAGGCGCGCGGCTCGTTCGGCGACGACACGCTGCTGGTGGAGCGCTACGTCGGCAACTCCCGGCACATCGAGGTGCAGGTCCTCGGCGACGCGCACGGCACCGTCATCCACCTCGGCGAGCGGGAGTGCAGCTTGCAGCGCCGGCACCAGAAGGTGGTCGAGGAGGCGCCGTCGCCGCTGCTGGACACCGCGATGCGGGCGTCCATGGGCCGCGCGGCGGTCGAGGCGGCGAAGGCGGTCGGCTACACCGGCGCCGGCACGGTCGAGTTCATCGTCGACGCCGACCGGCCGCGCGACTTCTTCTTCCTCGAGATGAACACCCGGCTCCAGGTCGAGCACCCGGTCACCGAGGCGATCACCGGCCTGGACCTGGTCGAGCTGCAGGTCCGGGTCGCCGCCGGAGAGCGGCTGCCGGTCGAGCAGAGCGACGTCTCCCTGGACGGGCACGCGATCGAGGCCCGGCTCTACGCCGAGGACCCCGCGCGCGGGTTCCTGCCCTCGGCCGGCACCGTGCTCGGGCTGGTCGAGGCCGAGGGCCCCGGCATCCGGGTGGACAGCTCGCTGGCCGTGGGCACCGCCGTCGGCACCGACTACGACCCGATGCTGGCCAAGGTCGTGGCCTGGGCGCCGACGCGGGAGACCGCCCGCGCCCGGCTGGTCGCCGCCCTCGGCCGCACCGCCGTCCTCGGGGTGACGACCAACGCCGCCTTCCTGCGGGCGCTGCTGACCGACCCCGACGTGGTCGAGGGCAGGCTCGACACCGGCCTCATCGAGCGCCGCGGCGAGGCGCTGACGACGCCGGACCCGGTGCCCTCCACCGTCTTCGTGGCGGCCGCCCTCGCGCTCCTCGTGGAGAGCGAGCCGTCGGGGCCGGTGGTCGACCGGTGGGACGTGCCGGACGGCTGGCGGCTCGGCGAGCCGGCCTGGACGGTGCGCCGGCTGCAGGCCGCCGGTGGCGAGCCGGTGGAGGTGCGGCTGCGCGGTCGGTCGACGGCGGCCGAGGTGCGCGTCGGCGACGACGGCGTGGTGCCCGCCCGGGCGGTCCGGGACGGCGAGCGGTTGACGGTCACCGTCGGCGACCTCACCACCTCCTACGCCGTGGTCCACCAGGGCGGCACGGTGTGGCTGGCCGCCGATGGGCACGTGACCGCGCTGCGCGAGCAGGAACGGCTGGCGTCGACCGCGGCCGGGAGCGCCGGGAGCGGCGTGGTGACCTCCCCGATGCCCGGGACGGTCACGGTGGTGCAGGCGTCGGTCGGCGACGAGGTGGCGGCGGGGACCCCGCTGCTGGTGGTCGAGGCGATGAAGATGGAGCACGTGCTCACCGCCCCGGTCGCGGGGACGGTGACCGAGCTCCTGGTGACGGCGGGCCGGACGGTCGCGCTGGACGAACGGGTGGCGCTGGTGACCCCGGCCGCTCCCGGGCAGGAGGACTGACATGCTGGACTACCGGCTCTCGCCCGAGACCGAGGCGCTGCGGACGACGGTGCGCGAGTTCGCCCGCGAGGTCATCGCCCCGCAGATCGGCGAGTTCTACGAGCGGGACGAGTTCCCGACGCACATCGTGCGGCAGATGGGCGAGCTGGGGCTGTTCGGGTTGCCGTTCCCCGAGGAGTACGGCGGCGGGGGCGGCACCTACTTCGACCTGTGCGTGGCGCTCGAGGAGCTGGCGCGCGTGGACTCGTCCATGGCGATCACCGTCGAGGCCGGTGTGTCCCTCGGCGCCATGCCGATCTTCCGGTTCGGCACCGAGGCGCAGAAGCGCGAGTGGCTGCCGCGGCTGTGCGCCGGCGAGGCGCTCGGCGCGTTCGGGCTCACCGAGGCCGGCGGCGGGTCGGACGCCGGTTCCACGCGGACCACCGCGCGCCTCGAGGACGGCCACTGGGTGATCGACGGCTCCAAGGCCTTCATCACCAACTCGGGCACCGACCTGACCGCGCTGGTCACCGTCACCGCCGTCACCGGCACGCGGCCCGACGGCGGCAAGGAGATCTCGGCGATCATCGTGCCGTCGGGGACGCCGGGGTTCGCCGTCGGCCAGCGGTACTCGAAGGTGGGCTGGAACGCCTCGGACACCCGCGAGCTGTCCTTCACCGACGTCCGCGTGCCCGAGGAGAACCTGGTGGGGGAGCGTGGCCGCGGCTACGCGCAGTTCCTCTCGATCCTCGACGAGGGGCGGATCGCGATCTCGGCGCTCTCGGTCGGGCTGGCGCAGGGGTGCGTCGACGAGTCGGTGAAGTACGCGGGCGAGCGGGAGGCCTTCGGGCAGGCGATCGGCCGCAACCAGGCCATCCAGTTCATGATCGCCGACATGGAGGTGCGCGCCTCCACTGCGCGGCTGGCCTACTACCGGGCGGCGGAGAAGATGCTCCGCGGCGAGCCGTTCAAGCGCGAGGCGTCGATCGCCAAGCTGTACAGCTCCGAGGTCGCGATGGACAACGCCCGCTACGCCACCCAGGTGCACGGCGGGTACGGCTTCATGAACGAGTTCCCGGTGGGCCGGTTCTACCGCGACGCGAAGATCCTGGAGATCGGCGAGGGCACCAGCGAGGTGCAGCGGATGCTCATCGCCCGGGACCTCGGCCTGGGCTGATCCGGTACCAAATCGGCCGCTGACCTGGGCTTTCACCGTCAACGGCGACCACGAGTCGACAGGCCGGTTGGCAGTTCCGCACCACGCCGCCGGTGGCGCGTGGGACTGCTGGGAGGCGAGGGGGCGGCGTCGCCCGGGCCCGGGTCGGGGGCGGCGTGTCGTGGGTCGCCCGGGGTCGCGCCGGACAGGCTGCGCGCGGCTCGCGACGACGGTCGTCGCGAGACCGCCGGAGAGCGCATCGTGAAGCAGTCGGCCGTCCACGCCCCTCGTGCCCGGTGGCGGATCACCGCCCTGGGCTCCCTGCTGGCAGTCCTCGCCCTCGCGCTGGGCGTGGTCGTCGCACCCGCGGCCACCGCCGCGCCGAAGCCGACCGCGCTCGGGGAGGTCCGGGAGCTCACCGTGCAGCTCGACGTCACCGGGGACCTCCCGCCGGGGGTGGACCGGGCCGGCGCCGGGATCCGGTTCACCTCGCCGACCCACCAGGGCACCTGCCTGACGAACTCGTCAGGCCGGTGCGAGGTCGACTGGACCTCGGGGAAGTCCGTGCAGGGCAGCTCCACGTCGCGGCTCTCGCTGCCCACGGGGCTCTACACCGTCACCCAGCCCTCGGGTCTGGCGCTCGCCGGGGTGACGCCTGCGAGCGGGGACGTCGCCACCGTCGAGATCTGCAAGTGCAACCGGTTCTTCCTGCCGATCAGCAAGAAGCTGACCATCACCAACGACTCGCTGTACCGCGACGCCGTGACCGCGCGGGTGGTCGACGCGACCACGGGGGCGCCTGTCCCGTGGGCCACGTTCCGCCTCGACGCCCCCGGCTCGACGGCGGACCGCTACGCCACCAGCGACCGCGGCGGCCAGCTGACCTTCGACGGCCCGTTCTCCCTGTTCCCGTTCTTCCTGACCGCGCCGGTGTTCCTGCCGGGGGACTACACGCTCACACCGGTGCAGCTCGACCCCCGGTACGACCGAGCCGCACTGCAGGTCACGACCACGGCCGCCGACGTCGGACCGAGGGCGCTCCAGCTGGGCACCGTACGGCTCGGCCCGCCGCCCGCGCCGGAGCTCCCGGCCACCGGGTCGGCGACCCTGGTCATCGAGACGGTGGGCACCGCCCCGTCCGGGCTGGACCTCTCGGGTGCGGAGTTCGAGCTCACCGGTGCCGGGACCGTGGGCACCTGCGTCACCGACGAGCTCGGCAGCTGCTCGGTGCAGGTGCTCCCGGACGAGGAGACCAGCGAGCTGCCGCTGACCGGCGCAGCCATCGCCCTGCCCGCGGGCGAGTACGAGGTGCGCCAGACGGTGGCGCCCGTCGGCCTGGCAGCTGCGGCCGAGATCCCCCTCCTGGAGCTCTGCGTCTCCATCGACGCCGAGGCGTGCGCGACCACGGTCACGGTGCAGAACGCCTCGCTGTTCCGCCGGACGGTCGAGGCCGAGGTGCGCCGCTCCGGCGTCCTCGAGCAGGGCGCCGAGGTCACGCTGACCGGCCCCGGCTTCGTGGCCACGGGCTCCGAGCCGGGCCCCGACGACCCGGTCACCGCGTGGCCGGCCTACGAGACCTTCCCGATGACCACCGACGACCAGGGCGTGGCCACCTTCCACGGCTGGTTCGCGCCGGGGGAGTGGTCGTTCGCGGTCGAGGGCGAGACGGAGCCGCAGACCTTCCTGCTCGAGACCGGGGCCGAGGAGACCGACGACACCTGGCGGGTCGACCTGGCCCTGACGCCGGTCGCGGAGCCGGGCGGCGAGGGCGACGGCGAGGGCGACGGCGGGACCGGCAGCGAGCCGACGACGCCCGCCACGCCGACCACCCCGACGACCACTCCCGCGGGTCCGACCGCGGGCACCGACGGGACGCCGGCCGCGCCCACCCCGGCGCCGTCCGGCACCCCCGCCGTCCCCACGTCCCCGGCGCCGGTCGCCGGTGCGACGGGCGACCCGGGTGCCGCCGGCGCCGGCGCGACCCCCGGTGGCGCCGGCACTGCGACGGCCCGGACCGCGCCGCGAGCCGGTGCCGTGACCGGCGAGGTCGTGGCCCCGCAGGTCGAGCAGGATCCGGCCCCGCAGCCGGACGCGGCGCAGCCCCCGGCCCCGTCGACCGGCTCGGTGCCCGGCAACTCCCTGCCGGGCGGTACCACGCTGGTCGCCGCGGACGAGGCACCCGAACTGCAGACGGAGAGCGACACCCGGCTGCTGACCGCCGGCCTGGTGACCGGCGTCGGGATCCTGTTCGTCGTGCTGGTCCTCACCGGCTACTCCGTGCTGCGCGGCTGCGCGCGGCGTCGCCCCTGAGCCGGAGCGCGGACCGGGCGGCCCCGCGGGGCGGCCCGGTCCGCGCGTGGGTCCGGTGCGCGCTCAGTCGGCCTGCGGCGCCCGGTCGGGGACTGCGACGCTGAGCAGCACGACGCTGTCCTCGTCGGCGTGCACGCTGTGCCGGCGGTCCGGGACCGGGCTGAACAGGTCGGCCGCAAGGCTGGTGGAGCGCTCGCCGGCCACCAGCCGCACGCTGCCGCGCAGCACCAGCAGGCTGGCCGGGCCGGGGCTCTCGTGCTCGCCCAGTTCGGCGCCGGCGCGCAGCGCGATCACCGTCTGGCGCAACCCGTCCACCGGGTGCGCGAGGGTGCGGGCGGCCCGGCCGGCGGGCTCCGAGGTCGCCTTCTCCAGCAGGTCGCCGGCGAGGGCGTGCAGGTCGACGGGGGCGTCGGTGGTCATGGCCCGACCCTAGGGCCGCCGCGGCCCCCGTGGTCAGGCGCGCGCGTCGACGAGCACCTTCCCGACGGCACCGTCCTGCACCGCCTGGTGCGCGGCGGCCGTCTCGCCCAGCGGGAAGACGTGCAGCGGCAACCCCGCGTCCTCGCCGACCCGCACCGCGCCGTCCGCGACCGCGGTGGCCACGTCCTCGATGCCGAGCACCTTGGCGCGCTCGGGCTCGGTGTACACCAGCACGAACTGCCAGCGGGCGTTCGGGCCCATCTGCGTGCGGACCGGGACGGTCACCTCGGCGCCGCCGTCGTCGGCGTACATGGCGACGGCGCCGTGCATGCCGACGACCTGCGCGTCGACCGCCGCGTTGGTGGCGGCGGAGACCTCGACGATCGCCTCCACGCCCTTCGGGGCGATCTTCCGCACCTCTGCGACGACGTCCTGCTCCCGGTAGTGGACGACGTGGTCCGCGCCGGCGGCCGCGGCCAGCTGCGCCTTGCGCGGGCTGCTCACGGTCGCGATCACCGTGGCGTCGGCCCAGCGGGCCAGCTGGATCGCCGCGTTGCCGACGGCGCCGGCGCCGCCCTACACGAGCACGGTGTGCCCGGTGAGCGCGCCCGCGCCGAGCCGGTCGGGCAGCGCCTCCGCCACGGTCAGGCAGCGGTGCGCGGTGAGGAAGGGGATGCCCAGAGCCGCACCCAGCTCGAAGGACGGGTCGGCCCCCAGCAGCACGACCTGCCACGCCGGGACGACGGTGTGCTCGGCGGCGGTGCCCCAGCGGCGCTGCCAGGCGGCCTCCCAGATCCACACCCGCTCGCCGACCAGCACCGGGTCGACCCCCTGGCCGACGGCCTCGACGGTGCCCGAGCCGTCCTGGTTCGGCACCTGGCCGTCCGGGCCGGGCTGCGCCGCGCTGCGGGACTTCCAGTCGGTCGGGTTCACGCCGGAGAAGGCGACCCGCACCCGCACCTCACCCGGGCCGGGCTCCGGGACCGGGGCGTCGACCAGCTCGAGGACGTCGGGGCCGCCGGTACGGCGGTAGGAGATGGCGCGCACGGCAGGGCCCCTACCCGGACGCCCCCGCTCGACGCCTGCTCAGGGCGAGCACGGCGCCGGCGAGGACGAGGACCGTGCCGGCGGCGGCGGTCTCCCGCACGTCGGTCCGCCGCTGCTCGTCCAGGGCCGACCGCTGCTCCCCCGAGAGGTACTGCCCGGCGTCAGCGGCCGGGACCGTGCCCTCGACCCTGTCGACCGTGCTCTCCGCGACGAACGTGACCTCGGGCCCGGGGCCGGCGAGGGCGACCACGCCGCGCACCAGCTGGACGGCGGCGAGGACGCCCACCAGGAGCGCGAGCAGGGAGACGAGGCGGCGGGTGCGCGGGGTCAGGCGGTCCTGGACGGGCACGGGTCTTCCTCTCCCGGGCGCAGCGCAGCTGCCGCGCGGTCGGGTGGATGGTGCCCCATGTCGTGGTCGGCGCGTAGCGTCCGCGCCACGTCGCACCGGCCGGGCCGAGGAGCAGCCATGAGCGTCGAGTTCCTGATCACGACGCTGGTCGTCGTCGCCACCCCGGGGACCGGTGTCCTGTACACGGTGGCCGCTGGCCTGGCCCGCGGTGCCCGGGCCAGCGTGATCGCCGCCGTCGGCTGCACGCTGGGCACGCTCCCGCACGTGCTGGCGGCGATCACCGGCCTGGCCGCCCTGCTGCACACCAGCGCGGTGGCGTTCCAGGTCGTGAAGTACGCCGGCGTCGCCTACCTGCTCCACATGGCCTGGAACACGGTCCGGGACACCGGCGCGCTGGCCGTCCGGTCGGAGTCGGGCACGCGCTCGGCACGGCAGGTCATCCTCTCCGGGGTGCTGGTCAACATCCTGAACCCCAAGCTGACGATCTTCTTCCTCGCCTTCCTGCCGCAGTTCGTCGCGCCCGGCTCGCCGAACGTGCTGGCCGGCATGCTGTGGCTCAGCGCGGTCTTCATGGCCGTGACCTTCGTGGTCTTCGTCGGCTACGGGCTGTTCGCCGCAGCCGTCCGCGACCACGTCATCTCCCGGCCGCGGGTGCTGACCTGGGTGCGTCGGGTGTTCGGTGGGGCGTTCGTCGCCCTGGGCGCCCGACTCGCGTTCGCCCAGCGCTGAGGCTCAGCCGGCGTAGCCGTCGGCCTCGGTCGGCCAGTCCAGCGGCGGCAGGCCGGCCAGCGCCGCGAGCCGGTCCACGGTGAGCTCGACCGACTCGTCGGCCGGCGGCGCCCCGCTCGGTGAGGCGAGCAGCGGCGCGACGTCGGCCGGGTCGAGCTCGGTGCCCGTCGCCTCCTTCGCCCAGGCGGCGAAGCCCTCGGCCTCGGCGTCGACGTCCACCGCGGGCGAGGCGTCGGGCTCCTCGAAGTAGATGCGCGGCTCGTAGCCCAGGAAGAAGCGGCCGCCGCCGGCGTCGGCGCGGCGGTGGTCGACGGTGGCGATCCGGCTGTCGTGCACGTCGACCAGCAGGAACGGCACCGCGGTCGGGGCGCCTCTGCTCCACCGCCCGTCGCTGTACGCGAACGTCCCGAATAGACCCACGGGGCGAGGCTAGACGCCCGCACCGCCCGTCCCGGGACCGACGGAAGTACCGCCCAGGGCCGAACGCCCGTGGTGGCGCAGCGGTACCGGTCGGAAGGGTCGGCGGCGTCCGCCCGACCTCACCAGGAGGCATCCGTGATCCCCGTCAAGCAGGCCGCCGAGGAGTTCCTCACCCACCAGCGCGTCGCGGTGACGGGGGTGTCCCGATCTCCGAAGGACCACGGCGCCAACGTCGTCTACAAGCGGCTGCGCGACCGCGGCTACACCGTCTTCGCGATCAACCCCCACGCCGACGAGGTCGAGGGCGACCCGGTTCACCGCGACCTCGGATCCGTGCCCGACGGGGTCGAGGCGGTGGTCATCGGGACGAGCCCGGCCCATGCCGAGGAGACGATGCGCGAGTGCGTCGAGCTCGGCATCGACCGCGTGTGGATGCACCGCGGACCGGGCGCCGGGAGCGTGAGCGAGGAGGCCACCGCCTTCGGGCGCGCGCACGGCGTCACCGTGATCGACGGCGGGTGCCCGTGCATGTTCGGGCCCACCGCCGACTTCGGGCACAAGGTCATGCACACCTTCGGCGTCGGGCACATGCCCAAGGAGGTCTGACGTCGTGCTCGCCTCCTGGACGGCGGCGGGACCGCGTCGGCGGCTGCGGCGGTGGATGTACCGCGACGGCCATCCCCACGGTCTCGCCCGCGTGCTCAACCGGCTCGATGCGGTGGTGCTCGGCAGCGGCCGGCTCCCGGTCGAGCGGGCGGTCACGCTCGAGGTGGCCGGCCGGCGCACCGGCCGGGTGGTGCCCGTGCCCGTCGTGGTGGCCGACCTCGACGGGAAGCGGTACCTGGTGGCCATGCTGGGCGAACGGGCGAACTGGGTGCACAACGTGCGCGCCGCCGGGGGAGCGGCGGTGCTGCGCCGGGGCACGCGGACCGCTGTGCGCCTCGAGGAGGTGCCGGTGGCCGAGCGCGCCCCCGTCCTCAAGCGCTACCTCGACCTCGCCCCGGGTGCCCGCGCGCACATCACGGTCGACCGGCACGAGCCGGTCGAGGCCTTCGAGCCGATCGCTGCCGACCACCCGGTGTTCCGGATCCGGCCCCTCGCCGCCGCGGACGGCTGACCGCTCCCGCAGCTCAGCGCGGGGTGATGGAGAGCGTGAGCCGGGCCCGGCCCTCCTCGGACCGTGCGGTGGCGATCCGCTCGGCCGACGGCGTGCCGTACTCCGTCGTCCGCTGACGGGCGGGGCGGCCGATCGCGGCGGCCATGGCCTCGAGCTCGGCGATGGTCTTCAGCGAGCCGTTCTCGCTGCCGGCCATCCGGCTGATCGTCTCCTCCATCAGCGTGCCGCCGAGGTCGTTGGCGCCGCCCTGCAGCACCGCCTTGGTGCCGGCGTCGGCGAGCTTGACCCACGAGGTCTGGATGTTCGGGATGCGGCCGTGCAGCAGCAGCCGGGCGACGGCGTGGATCGCCCGGTTCTCCCGCACCGTGGGGCCCGGGCGGGCGACGCCGGCCAGGTAGATCGGCGAGTTGTGGTGCACGAACGGCAGCAGCACGAACTCGCTGAACCCGCCGGTGCGGTCCTGCAGGGCGGCCAGGGTGCGCAGGTGCCCGACCCAGTGCGCCGGGGTGTCGACGTGGCCGTACATCATCGTCGACGTCGTCGGCAGACCGACCTCGTGCGCGGTACCGATGATCTCCAGCCAGGTCGCCGTCGGCAGCTTGCCCTTGGTGAGCACCCAGCGGACGTCGTCGTCGAGGATCTCCGCCGCCGTGCCGGGGACCGAGTCGAGGCCGGCCTCCTTGAGCCCGGTGAGGAACTCGCGGAACGACAGCCCGGTGCGGGCCGCGCCGTTGACGATCTCCATCGGGGAGAACGCGTGCAGGTGGATGCCCGGCTGCCGCTTCTTCACCTCGCGGGCGAGGTCGAAGTACGCCGTCCCCGGCAGGTCGGGGTGGATGCCGCCCTGCATGCAGATCTCGGTGGCCCCGGCCGCCCACGCCTCGTCGACGCGGTCGCCCACCTGCTCCATCGACAGCGTGTAGGCGTCGGCGTCGGTGCGCCGCTGGGCGAAGGCGCAGAACCGGCAGCCGGTGTAGCAGACGTTGGTGAAGTTGATGTTCCGGTTCACGACGTAGGTGACGTCGTCGCCGTTGACGTCGCGGCGCACCGAGTCGGCCAGCGCGGTGAGGGCCTCCAGGTCGGCGCCGTCGGCACCCAGCAGCGCGAGGTACTCGGCGTCGGAGAGCCCGGCCGGATCGGTCTCGGCGTGCGCCAGGGCGGCCCGCACCTCCGGGTCGCCCGTGGGCAGCGCGGTCGAGTGCCCGTCGCGGGCGGACTCGGTGCGCGAGCGCAGCTCCGACCAGTCGCCGTAGACGGCGTCGAAGTCGCTGCGCCGGTCGCTCGTGCGCCCGGTGGTGTCCACCTCGACGTGGAGGTCGACGCGGCCCGACGACGTCCAGGCCTCGTCCGGCTCCTGCCACGGCAGGCCGACCGGCAGCCGCCCCTCGACGGCCAGGCCGTCCGGGCCGGCCAGGGCGTCCACGTGTGGCCGCACCCGCGGGTCCAGCCACGGCTCGGGCTGCCGCACGTACGGCGGCTGGGCGGCCAGCCGCTCACGCAGCTCGAACCCGGCGTCCGCGGAGAGCTCGGCGAGCTTGTCGATGTTCGGCCAGGGCCGCTCGGGGTTCACGTGGTCCGGCGTGAGCGGGGAGACCCCGCCCCAGTCGTCGACGCCGGCGCGCAGCAGCAGGCCGAGCTCGGTGGAGTCGGACAGATTGGGCGGGGCCTGCACCCGGGCCTTCGGCCCGAGCAGCAACCGGGTGACGGCGACGGCAGCCACGTACTCCTGCAGCTCCAGGTCGTCATGGGCCTGCATGGCCGTGCGCGGCTTCGCCCGGAAGTTCTGGACGATCACCTCCTGCACGTGCCCGTGCCGCTGCGCGCTCGCGCGGATCTCCAGGACGGCGTCGACCCGCTCGGCGTAGTCCTCGCCGATGCCGAGCAGCACGCCGGTGGTGAAGGGGACGGCGGAGCGGCCGGCGTCCTCGAGCACCCGCAGCCGGACGGCGGGCTCCTTGTCGGGGGAGCCGAAGTGGGGGCCGCCGGGCTCGGACCACAGCCGCGTCGCGGTCGTCTCCAGCATCATGCCCATCGACGCCGACACCGGCTTGAGCCGCTGGATCTCCTCCCAGGACAGGACGCCGGGGTTGAGGTGCGGCAGCAGCCCGGTCTCCTCGAGGACCCGGATCGCCATCGCGCGCAGGTAGCCCAGCGTCGAGTCGAAGCCGTGCGCCTCCAGCCACTCGGCAGCGACCGGCCAGCGGTCCTCCGGGCGGTCGCCGAGGGTGAACAGCGCCTCCTTGCAGCCCATCGCCGCACCGGCCCGCGCGATGTCGAGCACCTCGTCGGGCGAGAGGTAGGGCGCCTTGCCCTCCCTGCGCAGCGCGCCGGGGGTGGTCACGAACGTGCAGTAGTGGCAGCGGTCGCGGCACAGGTGGGTGAGCGGGATGAACACCTTGCGGCTGTAGGTCACGACGCCCGGCCGGCCCGCGGAGGCGAGCCCCGCGTCGCGCACCCGCGCGGCGGCGGTGAGCAGCCGGTCCAGCGGCTCGCCGTCGCCCAGGCCGCGGGCGTGCAGCAGCGTCTCGGCCTCGACGGCGTCGAGGGTCACGCCCCGCTCGGCGCGGGTGAGCGCACGGCGCAGGGCGGACTCGGTGGGTGCGGGCAAGGCGGTCATGGCGGGTCCGACGCTAGTCCGCCGAACGGCCGAGGGGGATCTCCGCCCCACCACCGGCGGCTCAGAGGTCCCGGCGCACGAAGGAGACCGCGGCCAGGCCCCACACCATCGCCACCCAGACCGCCGCCCAGACCACGTAGGCGAGGGTCAGCGGCGCGACGCTGAGGAACGGGAAGGCCTCGCCGTCGGCACCGCCGAACTGCAGCAGCGCCGACGGGTCCTGGAAGCCGTGCATCGCTCCGCGCCACAGCCCGTCGGTGGGCAGCAGCATCCGCGACACCGACCCCACCCGGGCGACGGCGTCGTTGCCGAGCGCGGCACCGATGCCGCCGACCACCCCGGCGACCCAGGTGGTGCAGAACAGCCCGACCGCCACCACGCCCGACGCCATGGGCGAGACGACGGTCGAGAGCAGCACCGCGAGCGTCAGCAGGACGACGGTCTGGGCGGCCAGCAGGGCGAGCGCGGTGACGGGGGAGGGCGGCCAGTAGTCGACCGTCGCCCGGACGACCAGGACCTGCGCCAGCCCGGCCAGCACCACGAAGCCGGCGCCGAAGGTCACCAGGCCCAGCCACTTGCCCAGCAGGAACGCCGAGCGCCGGATGGGCCGCGCCAGCACGGCCAGCGCGATGCCCGACTCGGTCTCGCCGGACAGCGTCGGGCCGGCGAGGAACGCGGTGCCCAGCGCGGCGATGAGGCTGTAGCCGAACATGACCAGGTTGAGCAGGATGGAGGCGGTCAGCCGCGCCTCGCCGCTGGTCAGCGTGCCGCCGGACTCCGCGGCGAACCGCGAGAAGCCCCAGCCGCTCAGCGCCAGCAGCACCAGGGTGAGCGCCCCGAGCGCCAGCAGCACGCGGCGGCGGGAGGCCTCGCGCAGGGTCAGCCCGGCGACGGTGAGGACGACGCGGGTCACGGCTGGTCCTGCCCGTCGCGCAGGATGCCGAGCAGGCGTTCCTCCAGGCTGATCCGCCCGGGCTCGACCGCGTGCACCCGCGCGCCGAGGCCCACGAGGTCGCGGACCAGGTCGGGCACGGTGGCCTCGTCGTCGGCGGGGAACGCGACGGTGAACCAGTCGCCCTGCCGCTCGACGCGGCCGGCAGCGGCCAGCCGCGTCCCGCCGTCCGGAGGGAGGCCGGTCAGGTGCAGCCGCACCTCGTGCTGGCCGAGCAGCTCGGCCAGCGTGCCCGCCGCGGCGACCCGGCCGCGGTCGAGGATCACCACGCGGTCGCAGACCCGCTCCACCTCGCCGATCAGGTGCGAGTTGAGGAGCACCGCGACCCCGCGGGAGCGCAGCGAGAGCACGATGTCGCGCACGTCGACGCGGCCCAGGGGGTCCAGGGCGCTGGTCGGCTCGTCGAGGACGACGAACTCCGGCCGGGCCACCAGCGCGACGGCCAGCCCGAGCCGCTGCTGCATGCCCTTGGAGAAGCCGCCGACGCGGTCGCCGGCCCGGCCGTCCAGCCCGACCAGTGCCAGGGTGTCGCGGCGCTCGGCGGGCGGCACGTCGGTGCCCGAGAGCCGGACGTGCAGGTCCAGCACCTCGGTGGCGCTGAGCCACGGTTGGTACCGGAAGAGCTCCGGGAGGTAGCCGACGCGGGCCCGTGCGGTGGGGTCGGTGGCCGGCCGGCCGAGCAGCATCACCTCGCCGGCGTCGGGGCGCACCAGGCCGAGCACCATCTTGATGACCGTCGTCTTGCCGGCGCCGTTGGGCCCGAGCAGGCCGACGACCTCGCCGCGGCCCACCTCCAGCGACACCCCGTCGACGGCGGTCCGCTTCCCGTAGCGCTTGCGCAGGCCGGTGCACCAGGCGGCGGCCGTCGGCGGCAACCCGGCCACCAGCCGGGCCGCGTCCTCCAGGGCGGCCCCGCCGGTCGGCCCGGCCGCCGCGGTCAGCGGAGCCCCCGCGCGACGGCGAGCACCTCGTCGGTGTCCAGTGGCCCGGCCACGACGGTCACCTCGCCGTCGGAGACCCAGACGACCGCAGCCAGCGTGCGGTCGCGGGTGGCCAGGACGGTCGCCTGGTCGCCGTCGACGTCCTCGGTGGAGGTGGTCACGTAGTCCGAGGGCACCGGCAGCGGAAGCGTCGAGCCGTCCGCCGTGAAGGCGCGCAGCTGCGCCGCGACGTCCTCGGGCAGGCCGGGCAGCGAGAGCAGGTGGTCGCGCACCGTCTCGAAGGCGACGCCGTCGGAGAAGGCGGTCGGCGCCACCGCGCGGCCGACGACCAGGCCGGGCGCACCGGTCGAGGTGCTCCACACCTGGGCCACGCCGGGGCCGGCGACGAGGCGGACCGAGCTGCCGTCGACGCCCGGTGGAGGCGGCGGGACGTCCTCGCCGGCGGACCGCGCGGCGCGCTCGGCGGAGAAGGTGAACGTGGCGGTGACCTGCCCGCCCACCTGGTACACGGGCTCGCCGGTGACGCCGGCGGGCAGCGCGTCGACCTCGGGCACCTGCAGGCCGCTCTCGCGCTCGGCGGTGGCTGCGTCGGGCACCGAGCGGAGGTCGCCGTCGCCGGTCACCTCGACGTCCCCGTAGGCCTCGAGGTCGGGCAGCGCGACGAGGTCGGCGCTGCGCAGGCCCACCGCCACGACCTCCTCGGTGCGGAAGATCTGCAGCCAGTCGGTGGCGGCCGCGGTGCCGGCTCCTGCGAGGACCACGCCGACGGCGAGGGCCGCGACCGCAGGACGCCGGACGAGCTCGCCGAACCGCCCGCGCCGCGGGGAGGCCGCCACGGGGACCCGTGCGGGAGTCGTCGCCGCCGTCGACAGCCGGGCCCACGCGGCGGGGACGTCGACGTCGGCGTCGGCCGCGAGCGCTTCGCCGACCAGGTCGGCGTCCTCACGGGCCGCGGCCAGTTCGCCCAGGCAGCGGGGGCAGCCGGCGACGTGCCGGCGGTCGGTGTCGGCGACGCCGGCCGGCTCGTCGAGCAGGCGGCGCACCACGCCGTCAGTGGGATGACGCATGACGGGTCAACTCCTCGCGCAGGGCGGATTCGGCGCGTCGCACGGTGGTGCCGACGCTGCCGGGGGACAGGTCCAGGGCGGCCGCGACCTCGGCGTAGCTCAGCCCGCTGTGCCGCAGGACCAGGGCCACGGCCTGCTTGCGCGGGAGCCGGCCGAGCGCGGCGCGCACCAGGCTGCGCTCCTCGCGCGTCACGACGGTGTCCGCGACGTCGGGCACGTCGGCCGGCCCGGCCGCGGCGGCGGTCTCCTCGCGCGCGGAGCGGCGGCGGCCCGAGCGGATCACGTTGAGCGCGGTGTGCGCCGCGGCGACCGAGAGCCAGCCGGCCGCCTCGCCGGCCGGCACCGACGAACGGTTGAAGGCCAGGAACACCTCCTGGGCGACGTCCTCGGCCTGGTCCCGGGCGCCGAGCACGCGGGCGGCGACGGCCACCACGCGCGGGTACTCGCGGCGGAAGACGGCGTCGAGATCGGGGCGCAGGCCGCTGCGGGCGGACGAGTCGGCAGCCGGCACCCGGTCCCTCCCTCCGATCCGCCCCAGCACACCGGCGGGCGCCGCCCCGGCGAGCGCGGGGACCGCCGCACCCGGGAGGTGGCGGGGATGCCGCACGAGGTCCATGCCAGGGAAGCACCGCCGGGCCCCCGGATGTGACATCCCGGCGGCCGACGCCTGGATCAGCCCCTGCCGGCGGCCGATCCGGTCGGGTCGACGTAGCGGCCGCGGTGCCGCAGCAGCGGCTCGGCGGCCGGGTCGCCGGGCAGCACGTCGGTCACCTCGAGCAGCGCGAGCACGTGGTCCCCGGCCTCGACGAGCCGCTGAAGCCGGCAGTCCAGCGCGGTGAGCCCGCCGGCCAGGACGATGGCGTCGCTGCCCGGGGCGCGGGTCCAGGGCACCGCCTCCAGCAGGTGCCGGGCGCTGGGCCGGCCGGCCGAGGCGAACCGCGAGGCGACGATCGCGTGGGGTGCGGCGAGCACGGTCAGCGCGCAGCGGCCGACCTCCTCGAGCACCTCCGCGGGGTAGCCGGCCGCGGTCAGGCCGACGCCGAGCAGCGGGGGCCGCGCCGACACGCTCATCACCGAGCTGACCGTCGTCCCGACGTCGTCGATGCCGTCGCGCACGGTCAGCAGGCACACCCCGGCGGCGTACTGGCCCAGGGCGGCGGCGAACTCCGCGGCGTCGACCGGCATGGCGGACAGTCGACCACACGACGAAGATCGCGGCCGTGACTGCCACGGAAGAGCGCACCTACGACGTCGTCGTCCTCGGAGCCGGGTCGACCGGCGAGAACGTCGCCGACGTCGTCGTCAAGGGCGGGCTGTCCGCCGTCCTCGTCGAGAGCGAGCTGGTGGGCGGGGAGTGCTCGTACTGGGCGTGCATGCCGAGCAAGGCGCTGCTGCGCGGCACCGAGGTGCTGGCCGAGGCCCGCGCCGTCGACGGCGCCGCGCAGGCGGTGACCGGCGAGCAGGACGTCGCCGCCACCCTCGCCCGCCGCGACACCTTCACCCACGGCTGGGACGACGGCAGCCAGGTGCGGTGGGTCGAAGGCGCCGGCATCGACCTGGTCCGCGGCACCGGCCGGCTCGACGGGGAGCGCACGGTCGTGGTCACCGACGACGAGGGCCGGGAGCTGCGGCTGACCGCGCGCAGCGCCGTCGCCGTCTGCACCGGGTCGGTGGGCAAGCTGCCGCCGGTCGACGGGTTGGCCGAGGTCACCCCGTGGGGTCCGCGCGAGGCGACCAGCGCCAAGGAGGCGCCGGGGCGGCTGCTCGTGCTGGGCGGGGGGTACGTCGGCTGCGAGATGGCGACCGCCTGGCAGGCCCTCGGCGCGCAGGTCACCCTGCTGCAGCGCGGCGACCGGTTGCTCCCGCGGGCCGAGCCGCAGGCCGGCGAGGCGGTGACGGCGGCCCTGCGGGCGGCCGGCGTGGAGGTGGTGTTCGGCGCCGACGTCAGCGCGGCCCGGCGCGAGGGGACCGAGGTCGTGCTGACGACGTCGCAGCAGGAGTACCGCGGCGACGAGGTGCTGGTCGCCGTCGGCCGGGCGGCGCGCACGGCCGATCTCGGGCTGGACACCGTGGGGCTGGAGCCGGGGGAGTACCTGCCGGTCGACGACACCCTGCAGGTCGAGGGGCGGCCCTGGCTGTACGGCGTGGGCGACGTCAACGGCCGGCAGCTGCTCACCCACATGGGCAAGTACCAGGCGCGCCAGGCGGCGGCGGCCATCGTGGCGCGGGCCCGGGGCGAGCAGCTCGACGGGGCGGCGTGGGCCCCGACGTCGGCCACCGCCGACCACGCCGCGACGCCGTCGGTGGTGTTCACCGACCCGCAGGTCGCCAGCGTCGGGCGCACCGCCGCCCAGGCCGCCGGCGAGGGCCTGCCGCACCGGGTGGTCGAGTACCCGATCGGCAGCATCGCCGGGGCCTCGTTGTTCGCGGACGGGTACGAGGGGACCGCGATCGCCGTCGTCGACACCGAGCGCGAGGTGCTGCTCGGGGTCACCTTCATCGGCCGCGGCGTCGCCGAGCTGCTGCACTCGGCGACGGTCGCCGTCGTCGGCGAGGTCCCGATCGCCCGGCTCTGGCACGCCGTCCCGTCCTACCCGACGATGAGCGAGATCTGGCTGCGCCTCCTGGAGACCTGGCGCGACGGCGACTGATCGACACCTCGACACGTCGACATCCCGATTCGTCAGGGGAGGGCGAAGGGGGAGTGGTCGGGAGCGGGGAGGTCGCCGTCGGTGGTGGCGGTGACGGTCATGCCCTCGAACCGGGCGACGCCGCCGAGCGTGGTGAGGAAGGCGGTGTCCGCGGCGTCGCGGCCCGCGCAGATGCGCACGAGCGAGCGCGTCGGCGCCAGGCGGGTCGCGTCCACGACGCACCAGGTGCCGTCGACGTCGGCCTCCACGACGGCGTGGAAGTCCATCGGGTCCAGGCCGGGCGCGTAGACGGCGACCAGCCGGGCCGGCACCTCGAGCGCGCGCAGCAGGGTGACGGTCAGGTGCGCGTAGTCGCGGCACACGCCCTGCCCCATGAGCAGCGTGTCGACGGCGGTGTCGACCGGCCGGCTGGACCCCGAGGTGTAGGTCAGCCGGCCGTGCACCCACTCCGCGACGGCGGGGACCAGCTCCGCCCGCGGCAGGGACGCGTCGAACTCGCCGTGCGCGAACCCCTCCAGCTGGTCCGACGGGCAGTAGCGGCTCGGGCGCAGCGCCGTCGCCCACTCCGCGGGCGTGACCCGGCGCGGGGCACCGCCGTCGGCGACCGAGGCCGAGTAGCTGACGGTCGTGTCGCCGGCCCGCAGCTCCAGCCGGTGCACGCGGGCGCCGTCGACCTCGAACTCCTCGGCCTCCACCGGTTCGCCGCCCGAGATGACCGTCAGCTGCTCGGACAGCGGTGCGGTGACCGCCACCTGCAGCAGCGCGGTTGACGGGGCGGGGGCGGAGAGGGTCAGCGAGGCGGCGACGTCGGTGCGCATGCGGGCATCGTGACCGGCGTTCGCGGGCGCCGCCGGTCGGCAACGCGATGGTCACGCCGTTCTCACGCCGCCGTAGCGTGAGCGGGTGCCGGGAGGAGCTGCGATGCGGCGGGCGACGCCGTACCTGACCGTGGGGCTCCCGTGCACCGGCAAGACCACGACCGCCCGGCGCATCGAGGTCGAGCACGGAGCGCTCCGGCTGACGAAGGACGAGTGGGTGAAGGCCCTCTACGGCGCGGAGAACCCGTCGTCGGCGCAGGACGTCATCGAGGGGCGGCTCGTCGACATCGGCCTGCGCGCCCTGGAGCTCGGCACCGACGTCGTCCTCGACTTCGGCCTGTGGAGCCGGGACGAGCGCTCCGCCCTGCGGCAGGCCGCAGCCGACCGCGGCGCCGCGGTGGAGCTGCGCTACTGCGCGTGCACCCCGGCCGAGCAGCGCCGGCGGCTCGACGAGCGGCAGGCCGCAGCGCCGCACACGACGTGGCCGATGTCCGACGCGGAGCTCGCGGCCTGGGCGGCCGCCTTCGACGTCCCGACGCCGGGGGAGCTGGACGGCAGCGAACCGGTCGGCGACCCGCCGGCCGGGCACGCCACCTGGGACGCGTGGCGCGTGCACCGCTGGCCGCCGTCGGTGGCCTGAGCGGCTGTGGTGGAGTTGCCGCCGTGCAGTTCTCCGCCTCCTCGGCGCCCTGGCGCCGGTACATCGCCCTCGGCGACTCCTTCACCGAGGGCCTGAGCGACGCCGACCCGTCGCGCCCCGGCGAGTACCTCGGCTGGGCCGACCGGCTCGCCGGGCACCTCGCCGCCGCCACCGGGGACGACGTCGAGTACGCCAACCTCGCCATCCGAGGGCGGCTGCTGCGCCAGGTGGTCGAGGAGCAGGTCCCCGTCGCGCTGGAGGCGCGTCCGGACCTGGTCAGCCTGGTCGCCGGCGGCAACGACCTGATGCGCCCGGGAGCCGACCCAGACGAGCTCGCGGCCACCCTCGAGGCCGCCGTGATCCGGTTCCGGGACGCCGGGGCCGACGTGCTGCTCGCGACCGGCGTGGACACCCGGAACACCCCGATCCTGCGGCGGGCGCGCGGGAAGATCGCGGTCTTCAACGCCGACATCTGGTCGATCGCCGCGCGCACCGGCGCCGCTGTCCTCGACCAGTGGGGCGCCGGCTGGGTGCAGGACGTCCGGATGTGGGACACCGACCGCATCCACCTCACACCCGAGGGCCACCGGCGCACGGCGCTGGCCGCCGCGACCGCGCTGGGCGTGCCCACCGGGGACGACGTCGACTGGCGCACGCCCCTGCCCCCGGCGGCGCCGCGCGCGCTGCGGGTGGCCGTCGTCGAGGAGGCGACCTGGGTCCGCGGCTTCGTGGCGCCGTGGATCGGCCGGCGGCTGCGGGGGACCTCCTCGGGCGACGGCCGGGAGCCCAAGCGCCCGGTGCCCCTGGCCCTGCCCCGGCCCTGAGGCACTTGACGGCTCACTTGCATTTTGCAAGTCTTGCCGCCGTGAGCCTCTTCATCACCTGCCCGGTCGAGAGCGTCGAGCGCGCCACCGCCTTCTACACCGCGCTCGGCTGGACGCTCAACGCCGAGATGTCCGATCACAACGTGGCGTGCTTCTCGATCGCACCGGAGCAGTACGTGATGCTCGGCAGCCGCGAGATGTACGCCGGCGTCGGCGGTGTCGAGGAGCTGGTCGGCGGACCGCACACCCCTTCGAAGGTCACCGTCTCGTTCGACCTCGGCAGCCGCGAGGCCGTCGACGAGCTGGTCGAGCGCGCCGGCGCCGCGGGCGGGCGGATCGGCGACGTGGACGACTACCCCTTCATGTACCAGCGCCAGTTCGACGACCCCGACGGCTACCACTACTCGCCGTTCTGGATGAAGCCGGACGCCGACCCGACCACGTGAGCGATCTCGCCGCGGCCCTCGGCGTCGTCGGGGCGCGATGGGCGCTGCTCGTCGTGGAGCGACTGCTCGACGGGCCGCAGCGCTACGGCGACCTGCAGCGCGACCTCGGAGTGCCCACCAACATGCTCGCGACCCGCCTCCGCGAGCTCGAAGCGGCCGGCGTGCTGACCCGGCTGCCCCTCCGGCACAACACCCGGGCCTATGCGCTCACCGACCGCGGGCACGGCCTGCGCGAGGCGATCGACGCACTCGGGCGCTGGGGCGCGGAGCAGGCCTAGGAGTCCTCCGCCTCGTCGGCGAACTGGTCGAACAGACCGAACTTGCCGGTGTCGTCGGTGGCCAGCACGACCCGGCGCGGCGGCTCCGGGTCCGCGGTCCGCTGCTGCGGCACGATCGGCGTCTCCAGCTCGTCGGGCAGCAGTGCGCCGGCGACCTCCTCGGCCGGGGCCTGGGTGACCTCGCCGATGAGCACGTCCGCCGGGCTGGGCAGCGGCGCCGGCCGGCCGAACGCGTAGCCCTGGGCCATGGCGCAGCCGTGGTCGAGCAGCCAGGCGGCCTGGTCGAGGTCCTCGATGCCCTCGGCGATCACCTGCAGGCCCATGCCGCGGCCGAGCTGGAGCAGGCCCTGCACGAGGGCGGCGGTCGCGGGCTCGGCCACGACGTCGGCGACGAAGGAGCGGTCGATCTTGAGCGTGTGGATCGGCAGCCGGTGCAACGCGGTGATGGCCGAGTAGCCGGTGCCGAAGTCGTCCAGCGCCAGGGTCACGCCCTGGTCGGTGACGACGGCGACGGAGTGCAGCGTGGCCTCGGCCGCGAACAGCGCCGTCGACTCTGTGATCTCCAGCTCCAGCCGCCCGGGCGCCAGCCCCGACTCCTCGAGCGCCGCGGCGACCAGCTCGCTGAAGCCCTCCTCGGCCAGGTGCCGGGCCGAGACGTTGACGTGCACCCGCAGGTCCTCGGGCCAGGTGGCGGCGTCCAGGCACGCCCGCCGGAGCACCCAGGCGCCCAGCTTGGACGTGAGCCGGTTGTTCTCCGCGGCGTCGAGGAAAGCACCGGGCGGGAGCAGCCCGCGGGTGGGGTGCTGCCACCGGATGAGCGCCTCGTAGCCCAGCAGCGCCTCGTCGGCCAGGTGCACGATCGGCTGGTAGAACAGCCGCAGCTCGTCGTTGTCCAGCGCGTGCCGCAGGTCGGTCTCCAGCTGCAGCGCGTCGACGTCGCTGTCGCTGAGGGCCCCCTCGTGCACCTCGACGCGGGCGCGGCTGCCGTCGACCTTGGCCCGGTTCAGCGCGCTCTGCGCCTGGCGCAGCAGGTCGTCCGGCGTCAGGTCGGAGCCGAGGGTCAGGCCCACGCTGGCCGAGAGGGTGATCTCGCGGCCGTGCACGACGAAGGGCTCGTCGAGGACGCCGAGCAGCCGCTCGGCCAGGGCGCGCAGGCCCTCGAGGTCCTCGACGTCCTCGGCGACGACGAGGAACTCGTCGGCGCCCAGCCGCACGGCGGTGTCCTCGACGCGGGTGCTCCAGCGCAGCCGGTCGGCGACCTGGCTGAGCAGCAGGTCGCCGGCCTCGTGGCCGAGGGTGTCGTTGACCGCGCGGAACCGGTCGATGTTGAGGTGCACCAGGCCGACCTGCAGCCCGCGGCGCCGGGAGAGCGCGACGGCGTGCCGCAGCCGGTCGGTGAGGGCGCGGCGGTTGGGCAGGCCGGTCAGGGGGTCGGTGAACGCGCGGCGGACGAGGTCGTCCTCGGCCCGGCGGCGGTCGGTGACGTCGACCAGCGAGAGGACGACGAACTGCGGGACGCCGTTGTTGTGGCGGACCACCTCGTGCGCCTGCACGACCCACAGCTCGGTGCCGTCGGAGCGGCGCAGCCGGCGCTCGCCGTCGAGCAGCAGGTTGGGGTCCAGCGGCGGCTCGCCGGGGGCGGGGACCAGGGCGAGGTCGCCGACGGGCGGGTCGTCGGGGTGGGCGAGCAGGTCGACGTGCCGGCCGGCGAGCTCGTCGGCACCGCGACCGGTCAGCGCGCACATCACCGGGTTGGCGACCAGCACGTGACCGTCGAGGTCGACCAGCGCCTTCGCGATCGGCGCGGACATGAACAGCGCCTGGAACAGCTGGCCGCGGTCGGCGAGCAGCGTGTCGATGGCGCGCATGCGCTGCCGCGCCGCCGCGGTGGGCGTGCCGGCGGGCTGCCACGGCGTCTCGGAGGCGGGGATGCTCACCGGGCCAGGGTTACGCATCGGAGGCGTGAAGTGACGGAAGCCGTACGCGGAGAGTCGTGATCGTGCCGTCACAGCGGGTGAGATGCGGTCACGGTCTCGGCAGATGTGCACAGGGCCCGGCGTCGTCCCCGGTGGAAGCTGCTGTGGTGCCGCCCGCCGGCGGCCACGTGGTCAGTCCCCGACCACGACCCCCGGGGAGAAGGCGACGTAGCCGGCGAAGTCCGTCCCCACCCGCTCGACGGCCGACGGCTTGAGGTCCGGGTAGCTCCAGGCGCCGTCCGAGGCGGTCCCGGACGGGGTCACGACGTCCCAGTACTGGGCCGCACCCTTCCACGGGCAGGTGTAGGCCGTCGGGCTCTCCGCGAGCGCTCCGTCGACCACCGCGGACGGCGGGAAGTACCAGTTGCCCTCGATCCGGACGAGCTCGGACTCCGGGGCCTCGGCGACGACGGTGCCGTTGACGGTGGCGCGCATGGGATCCCCTCCCACCGGGACCGCCCGATGCGGTCGCTCGTCGTCGGAACGTCGCCGCAGGCCCCCGTCATCCCGGGAACACGGTGCGCCGCGGCGGCGCTGGGGGAGGCGTGGAGAAGCGGATCGGTTTTCTGTCCTTCGGGCACTGGCAGCCCATCCCCGGGTCGCAGGTGCGCACCGGCCGCGACGCGCTGGTGCAGAGCGTCGAGCTGGCCGTCGCGGCCGAGGAGATCGGCCTGGACGGCGCCTACGTGCGGGTGCACCACTTCGCCCGCCAGCTGGCCTCGCCGTTCCCGCTGCTGGCCGCGATGGCCGCCCGCACCAGCCGGATCGAGCTGGGCACCGGCGTCATCGACATGCGCTACGAGAACCCGCTGTACATGGCCGAGGAGGCCGCGGCGACCGACCTGCTCAGCGACGGCCGGCTGCAGCTCGGCGTCAGCCGCGGCTCACCGGAGACGGCGCTGCGCGGCTCGGAGGCCTTCGGCTACGTGCCCGGACCGGGCAGCAGCGACGCCGACCTCGCCCGGCAGAAGACCGCCCTGTTCATGGCCGCCATCTCCGCGCAGCCGATCGTCGACGCCGACCCGAAGATGACCGGCGGCCGCCCCGGGCAGCTGCCGGTCCTGCCGCAGTCGCCGGGTCTGGCCGACCGCATCTGGTGGGGGTCGGGCACCCGCGCGACCGCCGAGTGGACGGCGCAGCAGGGACTGAACCTGATGAGCTCGACGCTGCTGGTCGAGGACACCGGCGTCCCCTTCGACGAGCTGCAGGCCGAGCAGATCGCCCGCTTCCGGGCGGCGTGGCGCGAGGCCGGCTGGGAGCGCGAGCCGCGGGTGTCGGTGAGCCGCAGCGTGCTGCCGATCGTCAGCGACCTGGACCGGCAGTACTTCGGCGGCGACAGCGGCGATGACCAGGTCGGGGTGCTCGAGGGCGTGCGGGCGCGGTTCGGGAAGAGCTACGTCGGCGAGCCCGACCAGCTCGCCGAGGAGCTGGCCAAGGACGCCGCGGTGCGCGAGGCCGACAGCCTGCTCATCACCGTGCCCAACATGCTCGGCGTCGAGTACAACGCCCGGCTGCTGCAGAACGTCGTCGAGCACGTGGCCCCGGCCATCGGCTGGGTGCACCCGGACCGCCGCGCCGCCTGACGGTCGCGTCCGGCCGCGAGATCTGCACACTCGGGCCCTTCAGGGCGCTCAAAGCCCCGAGTGTGCAGATCTCGCGGAGGGTCAGCGCAGGTCGAAGCCCAGGTCCAGCACCGGCGCGCTGTGGGTGAGCGCGCCGACCGCCAGGAAGTCGACGCCGGTCGCCGCGACCTCCTTCGCCCGGTCCAGCGACAGCCCCCCGCTGGCCTCCAGCCGCACCCCCGTGCCGCGCACCAGGTCGACGGCGGTCCGGGTGTCGGCGGTGGAGAAGTTGTCCAGCAGCACGAGCTGCACGCCGGCCTCGACCGCCTCGTGCACCTGCTCGAGGGTGTCGCACTCGACCTCGAGCGGGATGCCCGGCGCCGAGGCCCGCACCGCCTCCACCGCGGCGGCGATGCCCCCCGCCGCGGTGACGTGGTTGTCCTTGACCAGGGCGGCGTCGCCGAGCGCCATGCGGTGGTTGACCCCGCCGCCGCAGCGCACCGCGTACTTCTCCAGCGCCCGCAGGCCCGGCGTCGTCTTCCGGGTGTCCCGCACCGCCGCGCCGGTGCCCTCGATCGCGTCGACCCACCGCCGGGTGAGGGAGGCGATGCCGGACAGGTGGCAGACCAGGTTGAGCGCCGTGCGCTCCGCGGTGAGCAGCGAGCGGGTCGGTCCGGTGACCGTCAGCACCGGGAGGCCCGGCTCGGTGGCCGCGCCGTCGGCCTCGTGCACGAGGACCTCGACCGCCGCGCCGCCCACCAGCTCGAAGACGGCGGCCGCGGCGTGCACGCCGGCGAGGACGCCGACGCTGCGCGGCGTGACGTCGCCGGTCGCGACGGCGTCGGCCGGCACCGTGGACCCCGTCGTGACGTCGGGGCCGAACGCGAGGTCCTCGTCCAGCGCGGTGCGGACGACGCGCTCCACGTCGGCCGGGTCGAGCCCGCCCGCGCGCAGCGCGGAGGCGGTCCCGTCGCGCAGCGGGGTCCTCACGCGACCACCAGCTCGTCGGCGGCGGCCTGCACCGGCACGGTGCGGGTGCGCAGGTGGCCGGTGCGGTCCAGCCGGTGCACCAGCCGCACCTGCCACTCCGGCCGGGTGGCCGGGAGGTCGAGGCGGCGGTGGCAGCCGCGGCTCTCCGCTCGGGCGAGCGCGCCCGAGGCCAGCAGCGTGGCCACGGTGTGCAGCGCGGTGGTCTCGACGGTCGCCAGGTCCAGCGGCGCTGCGGGCGCCCGGTCGACGGCGCCCAGCGCCCGGGTCAGCTCGGCCAGTCCCTCGGCCTCGCGCAGCACCCCGGCGTGCCGGGTCGTGGCGGTCGTGACGACGGCGCGCGCCGCGGGGTCGATCGCGGCTCCGTCACCGGCCGGCGGGACCACGTCGGCGAGCGGTGGCAGGGCGGCGGCGAGCAGCGCGGCGCAGCGGCGGGCGGCGACCAGCCCCTCGGTGATCGAGTTCGACGCCAGCCGGTTGGCCCCCTGCACGCCGGTGCAGGCGACCTCGCCCACGGCGAAGAGCCCGGGCACGCCGGTGCGCCCGTCCAGGTCGGCCAGCACCCCGCCGCAGGCGTAGTGCGCCGCGGGCACGACGGGGACCGGCTGGAGGGCGGGATCGATCCCGGCGTCGCGGCAGGCCCGGGTGATGCCGGGGAAGCGGCGCTCCAGGAAGTCGGCGCCCAGGTGCCGGGCGTCCAGGAACACGTGCTCGGCGCCGCTGGCCCGCAGGTGCGCGGCGACGGTCGCCGAGACGACGTCGCGCGGCGCCAGGTCGGCCAGCGGGTGCGCGCCGGCCATGATCCGGGTCCCGTCGCCGTCGACGAGGACCGCGCCCTCGCCGCGCACCGCCTCGGAGACCAGCGGCTGCTGCCCGCGGGCGCCGGTACCGGTCCACAGCGCGGTCGGGTGGAACTGCACCAGCTCGACGTCGGCGACCTCCGCGCCGGCGCGCAGCGCGAGGGCCAGCCCGTCGCCGGTGGCACCGGCCGGGTTGGTGGTCGCGGTGAACACCTGGCCGAATCCGCCGGTGGCCAGCACGACGGCGCGGGCCCGCAGGTCCTCGACGTCGACCAGCGCGCCGCCGTCGGTGGTGCGGGCGATGCGCAGCCCGGCCACCCGGCCGTCGGGGGCCCGCAGCGCGTCGAGCGCGACGGTCCGCTCGAGCACGGTGATGCCGCGGGCGCGCAGTGCGGCGGCCAGGGTGCGGGTGACCTCGGCCCCGCTGGCGTCGCCGCCGGCGTGCACGATCCGGTCGCGGCTGTGCCCGCCCTCGCGGGTGAGCGCCGGCCGGCCGTCGGCGGCGAGGTCCAGCCGGGCGCCGAGCGCCCGCAGCTCGGCGACGGCCTCCGGTGCCTCGGCGACCAGGGTGCGCACCGCCGCCTCGTCGCACAGGCCCGCGCCGGCGACGAGCGTGTCGCGCACGTGCAGCTCGGCGTCGTCGTCGTTCCCGAGGACGGCGGCCAGCCCGCCCTGCGCCCACGGCGTGCTGCCCGCGCCCAGCTCGCCCTTGGTGACGACGGTGACCGCGCGCCCCGCATCGGCCAGCGCGACGGCGGTCATCAGCCCGGCCGCGCCGCTGCCGACGACGACGACGTCGGTGACCCGCTCGCCCTCGGCCGCGGGCAGGGGCAGCTCCGCGACGACGGGCGGCGCCAGGGTGGCGACCCCGTGCACCTCACTCACCGACCGGCGACGGCGTGCCGATGGCCACCATGGCCTCGACGGCGGCCCGGGCGCGGGCAGCGACCTGCGGGTCCACGGTCACCTCGTCGCGGCCCTCGCGCAGCGCCCGCAGCAGCTTCTCCGGCGTCGACATCTTCATGTACGGGCAGGCGGCGCGGGAGTTGACCGGCTCGAACGCGGTGGTCGGGTTGGCCTGCCGCAGCTGGTGCAGCATGCCGATCTCGGTGGCGACCAGCACGCGGTCGGCCTTCGTCCGGCGGGCCTCGTCGAGCATGCCGCCGGTGGAGAGGATGTGCACCCGCTCCGAGGGCAGCTGTCCGTCCGACACCATCCACAGCGCGCTCGTGGCGCAGCCGCACTCGGGGTGCACGAGCAGCTCGGCGTCGGGCGCGGCCGCGACGCTGGCCCGCAGGTCGGTGGGGGAGATGCCGGCGTGCACGTGGCACTCGCCCATCCAGATGCGCATGTTCGCCCGGCCGGTGACCCGCTGGACGTGCGCGCCCAGGAACTGGTCGGGCAGGAAGAGGATCTCGCGGTCGGCGGGGATCGACTCGACCACCTCGACGGCGTTGGACGAGGTGCAGCAGATGTCGGTCTCGCCCTTCACCTCGGCCGAGGTGTTGACGTAGGAGACCACGACGGCGCCCGGGTGCTCCGCCTTCCAGGCGCGCAGCTGGTCGGCGGTGATGGTGTCGGCCAGCGAGCAGCCGGCGTCCGCGTCCGGGACGAGGACGGTCTTCTCCGGCGCGAGGATCTTCGCCGTCTCGGCCATGAAGTGGACGCCGGCGAAGACGATCGTCCCGGCGTCGCTGGAGGCGGCCAGGCGCGAGAGCGCGAGGGAGTCGCCCACGTGGTCGGCGACGTCCTGGATCTCGGGCGCCTGGTAGTTGTGCGCCAGCACGACGGCGTCCTTCTCGCGAGCGAGCCGGCGGACCTCCTCGCGCCAGTGCTGCCACTGGTCGGGGGTCCACGCGGGGGCGGTCGGGGCGGGGAGCGTCGCGGTCACGGGGACCTCCGTCGGAGTGGTTTCTGACTACCAGGCTAAAACCTCGCGCCAAGACACTAGCATTCCCGGACGTGGGATCCGTCTGGTCGTCGCCGGAGCGCCCGGCCTATCCGCACCAGGCGCTGGCCGTCGTGCTCCAGGTCCGGAGCAGGCGGCTGCACGCCATGCTCTGGCAGCGGCCGAACGAGCCGTTCGCCGGCGCGTGGGCGCTGCCCGGCGGACCGCTGCTCGCGGAGGAGACCCTCGGCGCGTCGGTGGCCCGGCAGTTGGCGGCGAAGGTGGAGGTCGCCCACCTCGGCCACCTCGAGCAGCTGGAGACCCGCAGCGACCCCGACCGCGACCCCCGCGGCCGCACGGTGGCGACGGCGTACCTCGGGCTGGTCCCCGCGCACGTCGACCCCGCGCTGCCCGACGACACCGCCTGGCACCCGGTCGACGCGCTGCCCGGGACGGCGTTCGACCACGGCTCGATCGTGCGCTCGGCGCTGGGCCGGCTGCGCGCCAAGCTCTCGTACACCAACGTCGGTTTCGCGCTGGCTCCGCCCGAGTTCACCGTCGCCGAGCTGCGCGAGCTCTACGTCGCCGCGCTCGGCTACGAGGTGACGGCCACCAACCTGCAGCGCGTGCTGCTGCGCCGCGGCGTGCTGGAGCCGACGGGGGAGCAGGCGCCGTCGGGCCGGTCCGGCGGGCGGCCGGCGGCGCTCTACCGGTTCGCCGCGCCGGAGCTCGAGGTCACCGACCCGTTCGCCGTGTTCCGGCCGCCGTCCGCGCGCTGAGGGCGACCGGACCGCCCATGATCACGAACGGGTGACATGGCGGAGCGGCGAGGCATGGATCCGGGCGGCGTGGCTACCGTCCGCGCCGACACACCGCGGAACGTGGAACGGAGACGAACGTGCTGGTTCTGGGCTTGGTCCTGCTGTTGCTCGGGTTCTTCCTGGAGATCTCGATCCTGTGGACGATCGGCATCATCCTGCTCGTCGTGGGGGCCGTCCTGTACGTCCTGGGCTCGACCGGCCGTGCGGTCGGCGGGCGGAGGCACTGGTACTGAGCCGGCCGTCGGCGTCGGCCTCCGCGCGAGGCCGCCGAGCCGACGGCGCGACGGACGAACGGACCCCCGGCTGCTCGCGCGGCCGGGGGTCCGTCGTCGTCGTGGGGGTCCGTGATCAGGGGCAGAGCGGCAGCGCCGGCAGCAGCTTGACGCCCAGCGGGCCCAGCAGCGAGCAGGTGACGCCGGGGACCAGCGCGACCCCCGGCGGAGCCTCCAGAGCCGGAGCCGGTGCGGGCGGCGGTGCCGGGAGGGGCAGCGGTGGCAGCGGCAGGGCCGGCAGCGGGAGCGCCGGCGGGGCCGGCGCGGGGTCCGGAGCGGGAGCCGGGGCGGGCGCCGCCGGGGCGGGCGCTGCCGAGCCGCCGCCGGCCGGGGGCGCGGCCGATCCGCCCGGTGCGGGCGCCGCAGGGCCCGACGCCGGCGCGGGGGCCGGTGGCTCGCCCGGCCCTGGTGCCGGGGCGGGAGCCGGCGCCGGGGCGCTCCCCGCGAGCAGCACCGTGTCGGCCGACGCGGGGGTCGTGTCGCGCAGCCCGAGGGCCGGCCCGGGTGCGGCCGGCCCGCGCACGCCGCCGGACGGTGCCGGCACCGGGCTGCTGGTGTCGCCGCGCAGCGGCAGCGAGTCGACCGGGATGCCTGTCGCGTAGGAGCGGGCGAGCGCGAGCACCTGGTCCACGTACTCGTCGGAGTGGTTGTAGGCGAACACCGCACGGCGCTGCCCGGCCGCGGTGCGCAGGTCGCCGCCGGCGGTGCACAGGTAGCTGGCCGAGCCCAGGGCGGCGTCGTCGATGTCGAAGGGGTCGGTCGTGCCGTTGCCGTCGCCGTCCACCGCGTACGAGCGCCAGGTGGTCGGGATGAACTGCATGGGGCCGACCGCGCGGTCGTAGGCGGGGTCGTGGTCGAAGGCGCCGTCGTCGGAGTCGGCGATGTAGGCGAACTTCCCCCCGTCGAGCGCCGGGCCGCGGATCTCCGGGGTCGAGGTGCCGTCCGGGTTCAGCTGGGCGCCGCCGAACCGGCCGTGGTTGGACTCCACCCGGCCGATGGCGGCCAGCAGCGACCAGTCGATGCCGCATCCCGGGTCCGAGGCGCCCATCCGGGCGGCGGCCACGCGGTAGGCGTTGAGGGCGACGTTCGGGATGCCGTTCTCGGCCAGGCCGGTGATCACGGCCGGCGTGGCCGGCTGCGGCTGCGGGACGGCCACGGGCAGCGGCGGCAGCGTGATGGCCCCGGGTGGCGCGCCACGGGAGAGCTCGGAGGCGGTCGGCTGCGCGGTGCTGGTCTCGGCGTCGGCCTCCTGCAGCCCGCCGTCGCCGGTGGTGGCGCCGAGCCCGCTCACCAGGCCGGCGGAGCCGACGACCGCGGCCGCCAGGAGCAGCGCCCGGTGCCGCCGGTCGGCGGCCGGCGGGATCGGTTGCCGCTTCTCGCGCAGGCGGGCGTGCGTCGACCGTCGCATCCATCGCTCCTGGTGCCGTAGCTGACTCCGTGGCCGGGCGACCGGTACCCGTGACACGTGGTCTCAATCACAGGGATCCGCGCAGGTCGGAGGAGGTGTCCGCGGAACGACGACGGCCGGGATCCGGCGCGGGACTCAGGCCTGCAGGAGGCGGAGCACGTTCCGCCCGGCGTCGCCCGCCTGCGCCAGCATCGCGAGGCCGGCCTGCCGGAGGACGTCGCTGCGGGTGAGGGCGGCCATCTCGGCGGCCAGGTCCGCGTCCCGGATCCGCGACAGCGCCGCGGCGGTGTTCTCGTCCGCGACGCCGCGAGCGGCGACGGTGTGCTCGAGCCGGTTCTGCAGCGCACCCAGCTGCGCCCGCTGCGACATGACCGTCTCGAGTGCCAGGTCGATCGTCGAGATCATGTCCTGGCCCTGCCGGAACAGCGGTCCGGCGTAGTCGACCTCCTCCGGCGTCGCGCCGTCGGCGGGCACCGGTCCGCGGAAGTGCAGGACGCTGCCGTGGTCCACGTGCTCGTCGGCGGCCAGGGTGCGCAGCGGCCCCTGCGCGAAGGCCGCCCCACCGGCCGAGAGACCGGCGGCAGCGGCGGCCGCGTTGAGCTGGGCCAGCGCCTCGGCGCCGCTGACGACGCCGTCCTGGTCGGTGTCGGTGTAGTCGACGGAGCCCAGCTCGAGGCTCGCGCCGCCGACCGTGACGCGGCCGCGCAGGGTGGGGAGCTGCTCGGCGGTGGTGCCGGGGAACGTGATGAGCCCCGCGCGCGGGGGGATGGTGGTCCGCGCCGGCTCCACCAGGACGTCGGCGTGCGGCCCGCCGTAGCCGGGGCTCAGGGTGGCCAGCTCGGCGTCGGTGGCGTCCGGTGCGGGGTCGGCTCCGCGGAAGATCAGGTCGTCGCCGTCGTCGACGAACGGGTCGGGCCGGTGGGTGATGCCCGCGGCGGCGGCTGCGGCGTTGAGCTGGGCCACCTGCTCGGCGGTGCTCACGGTGCCGTCGGCGTCGGTGTCCGCGTAGACCACCGCACCCAGGTCCAGGCTGCTGCCGCCGTAGCTGATCGTCCCGCTCACCGCGCCCAGGTCCCCGCCCGCGGTGACCCCCACGAGGACGACCTGGCCCAGCCGGGGCTGTTCGACCGAGCCCGTCGCGGGGGTGACGTGCACGGACGCCGGGTCGGCGGTGGCGAAGACGTTGACGCCGTCCACCCCGAGGCCCGTGGCACCCGTCGCGGCGCTGATCCGCACGTCCAGGACGTCGCCCGGGCCGGCGCCGACCTGGAAGGAGCCGGCGTAGCTCCCGTCGAGCAACGGCCGCCCCGCGAAGGAGGTCACCGACGCGATCCGGGTGAGCTCGGCCTTGAGGTCGTCGAGTTCGCGCTGGATCGCCGAGCCGGCGTCGGCGTCCACCACCCCGCGGTTGGCCGCCTGGACGGCGAGGTCGCGCATCCGCTGCAGCACCGCGGTGGTCTCGTGCAGGGCGCCGTCGGCGACCTGCACCAGCGAGACGGCGTCCCAGGTGTTGCGGAGCGCCTGCGCGCCGCCGCCGAGCCGGGCCCGCAGCCCCTCGGAGATGGCGAGCCCGGCGGCGTCGTCGGCGGCCCGGTTGATCCGCAGGCCCGAGGTCAGGCGCTCCAGCGAGCGGTCGGTGCGGGCGCTGCTCAGGGCCAGGTACCGGTGCGCGGTCAGGCCGGGGAGGCCCGCGGCCACGCGCACCGCCACCGGCCCTCCTCCCGTTCGGTGCCGCGGCGCCCCCTGCGCCGCAGCACTCCCACGAGCGGTAACGGACGGGACCGGTGGGAATCGAGCCGAACACCGGACCCGGGGCCGACGGGTGCGCGCAGCACTCCGGAGGAGCGCGCCCGGCAGGACTCGAACCTGCGGCCAAGTGCTTAGAAGGCACCTGCTCTATCCGCTGAGCTACGGGCGCTCGGTCGCCGATCATCGCACCGCACGGTAGGGCGGGGGTGCGGCGGCGGGCGGGGCGTCGTCCACAGGGGTGGGGTGCGTCCACAGATGAGCCGGAGCGCACCCGTCCGGGCGCGCCGCCCCCCAGGGTCGGAGGACACCGGCACCGCGCCGGCCGCGCCGCTGGCGCAGCACCTCCGAGGAGCACCGTGAACGACACCACCGTCACCGTCGTCGGCAACGTCGCCGACTCACCCCGCCGCGTCACCACCGAGAAGGGCGCGGTCACCAACTTCCGCATGGCCTCCACCGCGCGCCGCTACGACTCCGCGCAGGAGGGTTACGTCGACTCGGGCACCTTCTGGGTCGACGTCGAGTGCTGGGGCGCGCTGAGCAGCAACGTGGCCGCGAGCCTCAGCAAGGGCGACCCGGTGGTGGTCCACGGGGCGCTGACCACCCACAGCTGGGAGTCCGACGCCGGCCCCCGCAGCAAGCCCCGGATCCGGGCGTTCGCGGTCGGGCCCAACCTGCAGAAGGGCCGCTCGCTGTTCACCCGCGACCGGAGCGGCCGGGCGGCCGAGGAGACGACTCCCGTGCCGCCGGCGCGGGACGCCGCCGACGAGGCGGACTTCCCGGGCTCCGACGGCGAGCCGCGCCGGGGCCGGGACTACCTCGCAGCCGACGACGCGTTGCACCCGGTGGACGCCGCCGACCTCGCCGCGCAGCCCGCGCACGCCTAGTTGCCCCGGGCTGGGAGGATCGGAGGTGAGAACGCATGGGGGCCGGGCCGGGGACGCCGGCCCGCCCCCCGCTCGCGAGACGACGGAAGGCTCCGAAGCCCAGTGGCTCAGTACATCTACACGATGGTCCGCGCGCGCAAGGCGCACGGCGACAAGGTGATCCTCGACAACGTCACCCTGTCGTTCCTGCCCGGCGCGAAGATCGGCGTCGTCGGCCCCAACGGTGCCGGCAAGTCGACGGTGCTCCAGATCATGGCCGGCATGCAGCAGCCCTCGAACGGTGAGGCGACGCTCGCGCCGGACGCCACGGTCGGCATCCTGCTGCAGGAGCCGCCGCTCAACGAGGCGCTCGACGTGCGGGGCAACGTCGAGGAGGCGGTCAAGCCGCTGCGCGACGCGCTGACCCGCTTCGAGGAGGTGAGCGCGGCGATGGGGGAGCCCGACGCCGACTTCGACGCACTCCTCGCCGAGCAGGGCGAGCTCATGGAGGTCATCGAGAACTCCGACGGCTGGGAGCTCGACGCCCGCATCGAGCAGGCGATGGACGCGCTGCGCTGCCCGCCGGGTGACGCCGACGTCACCGTCCTGTCCGGTGGTGAGCGCCGCCGTGTCGCGCTGTGCAAGCTGCTGCTCGAGGCGCCGGACCTGCTGCTGCTCGACGAGCCCACCAACCACCTGGACGCCGAGAGCGTCGCGTGGCTGGAGCAGCACCTGGAGAAGTACGCCGGCACCGTCGTCGCCGTCACGCACGACCGGTACTTCCTGGACAACGTGGCGCAGTGGATCCTCGAGCTGGACCGCGGCCGCGCCTACCCCTACGAGGGCAACTACTCCACCTACCTCGAGACCAAGGCCGCGCGCCTGCAGGTCGAGGGGGCCAAGGACGCCAAGCGCGCCAAGCGGCTCAAGGAGGAGCTGGAGTGGGTGCGCTCCGGTGCCAAGGCCCGGCAGGCGAAGAGCAAGGCGCGTCTGGCCCGGTACGAGGAGATGGCGGCGGAGGCCGACAAGTTCCGCAAGCTGGACTTCGAGGAGATCCAGATCCCGCCGGGCCCCCGCCTGGGCAGCGTGGTCGTCGAGACCAACAAGCTCACCAAGGGCTTCGGCGACCGGGTGCTCATCGACGACCTGTCGTTCAACCTGCCGCGCAACGGCATCGTCGGGGTCGTCGGCCCCAACGGCGTCGGCAAGACCACGCTGTTCAAGATGCTGGTCGGCGAGGAGAAGCCCGACGACGGCGAGATCAAGGTCGGCGAGACGGTCATGCTCTCCTACGTCGAGCAGACCCGCAGCGGCATCGACCCGAAGAAGACCCTGTGGGAGGTCGTCTCCGACGGCCTGGACCACATCAAGGTCGGCAACGTCGAGATGCCCTCTCGGGCCTACATCGCCGCGTTCGGCTTCAAGGGCCCGGACCAGCAGAAGCCGGCCGGCGTGCTGTCCGGCGGTGAGCGCAACCGCCTGAACCTGGCGCTCACCCTCAAGCAGGGCGGCAACCTGCTGCTGCTCGACGAGCCGACGAACGACCTCGACACCGAGACGCTGACCAGCCTGGAGAGCGCGCTGCTCGAGTTCCCCGGTTGCGCCGTCGTGGTCAGCCACGACCGGTGGTTCCTGGACCGCGTGGCCACCCACATCCTCGCCTACGAGGGCGAGTCGAAGTGGTTCTGGTTCGAGGGCAACTTCGCCGACTACGAGAAGAACAAGGTCGAGCGGCTCGGCCAGGAGGCCACCCGGCCGCACCGGGCGACCTACCGCAAGCTCACCCGCGACTAGCACGACCCAGCGGACACCCACGACGGCCGGCCGGAGCACCCGCTCCGCGCCGGCCGTCGTCGTCTCAGGGCCCCTCGAAGCGCAGGACGAAGCGGCGCTGCCACCGCGTCTCGACCGCCCGGGGCCGGTAGTGGCGGCGGACGAAGGCGACCGCCTCGGTGGGGGTCACGCCGTCGAGGACGGCCAGGCAGGCCAGTGCGGTCCCGGTGCGCCCGGTCCCACCGGTGCAGGCGATCTCCACCCGCTCGGCCGCCGCCCGCTCCCACGCCGCCGTGAGCGCCCTCCGGAGGTCGGCCGGGTCCGACGGGAGGCCGAAGTCCCGCCAGCGCACCCAGCGTTGCTCCCACGGCGTCTCCGGCGGGCGGCGGCCGCGCAGGTAGACGCCGAACTCCGGCTCCGGGTGCGGCACGGCCTGGCGCATGCCACGACCGAGCACCCGTCGTCCCGACGGCAGCACCAGCACGCCCGGCAGGTCCTCGGGCCAGGAGTCGCCCACGGGGCCACCGTAGGGCCGCCGACGGGTCCCCGAGCAGCGACCCGCGCGCCGTACGGCAGGGTGGCGGTGTGAGGCATACCGCTGCGGTCCCGATGCGCTGGTCGGACATGGACGCCTACCAGCACATCAACAACGTCGCCTTCCTCGGCTACTTCGAGATGGCGCGGATCAGCCTGTTCCGCGAGCAGCCCACGCACGACCTGCGGACCGGCCAGCGGCGCGGGCTCATCGTCGCGGCGCACGAGATCGCCTACAAGCGCCAGGTCGTCTACTCCTCGCAGCCGCTGCAGGTCGACGTCTGGGTGACCGACGTGCGCGCCGCGACCTTCCTCTGCCGCTACGAGCTGTTCGACCACGGGAACCTGGCGGTCACCGGCAGCACGAAGATCGTGCCCTTCGACTTCGCCCTCGGGCGCCCCCGGCGGCTCACGCCGGAGGAGAAGGAGTTCCTCGCCTGCTGGGCCGACGAGCCCCGGGTCTGACCCGGGACGCAGCGACCCCCGGACGCCGAGGGCGTCCGGGGGTCGCTGACCGAGCGGGGATCAGGCCTTGCGGGCGGCCCGCCACGCGGCGCCGAGGACCGCGGCGGCGATGCCGGCCTTGACCAGCCCGCCGAGGATGAACGGGTAGAAACCGGCGTCGAGCGCCTGCGCGGCCGACATGTCGGCCGAGACGGCCAGCCACGGCACGCCGACGGCGAAGACGACCGCCTGGCCGGCGATGAACAGCGGCACCGCCTTGAGCGGGTTGCGGTCCATGGCGTGGCGGGCGCCCAGGCCGATGAGGAACGCGGCCGGGATGAAGCCGACGACGTAGCCGCCGGTCGCGCCGAAGACGACGTCGACGCCGCCGGTGGCCTCGGAGTAGAAGGGCAGGCCCACCAGGGCGCAGGCCATGTAGGCGACCTGCACGGCGATGCCCCGCACCGGGCCGAGCGCCGCCGCGGTCAGCACGACCGCCAGCGTCTGGCCGGTGATCGGCACGGGCGAGCCGGGCACCGGCACCGAGACCTGCGCCAGGACGGCGGTGAGCAGCACGCCGAGCGCCACGAGGACGACGTTGCGCGCGCGCACGGCGGGCACCAGGTCGGCGAGAACGAGCGGGCGCAACGGCTGCGCGGGCATCGAAGCGGTGGCCACGAATCCTCCTGAACGGCGGGTCGGCGCCGGCGGCACGGCCGGCGCCCGAGATCACCGGAGAGTCTGCACTACGGCGCGCCCGCCGGTGTCACCCACCGGGTGCACGCCGGTCAGGCGACCAGCCAGGCCGCGGCGTCGTGCGGGAGCTCCCCGCCTGTGACGTCCGAGCTGGCCAGCAGCACGCTGCCCTCGGGCAGCGGCACCGCGGCGCCGGACAGGTTGAGCAGGCACACCAGGCCGCCCGGACGGCGGAACGCCAGGCATCCGTCGGGTGACGGCAACCACTCCAGGCCCTCGCCGGCGAAGGCCGGCGACGAGCGGCGGAAGGCCAGCGCGGCTCGGTACAGCGACTGCATCGAGCCCGGATCGTCGGCCTGGGCCTCCGCGGTCAGCTCCGCCCAGCCCTCGGGCATCGGCAGCCAGGTCCCCAGCTGCGACGAGAAGCCGTAGGAAGGCTCGCTCCCCGACCACGGCACCGGGATGCGGCACGCGTCGCGGCCGCGCTCGGTGCCGCCGGAGCGGAACCAGATGGGGTCCTGCAGCGCCTCGTCGGGGAGGTCGACGTCGGGCATGCCGAGCTCGTCACCGTTGTAGAGGTAGGCGGCGCCGGGCAGCGCCAGCTGCAGCAGCGCGGCCCCCCGGGCCCGGCGGGTGCCCAGCTCGCCGTCGCCGTAGCGGGTGACGTGGCGGGGACGGTCGTGGTTGGACAGCACCCAGCAGGCCGGGGCGGGGGAGTCCGCGACCGCCTCGAGGGAGTGCACGACGGCCTCGCGCAGGGCGTCGGGCGCCCACTCCGCGGTCAGCAGCTTGAAGTTGAAGGCCAGCTGCAGCTCGTCGGGGCGCAGGTACCGGGCCAGCCGCGTGTCGTCCGAGACCCAGACCTCGCCCACGGCCATCCGGTCGGGGTACTCGTCCAGCACCGCGCGGATCCGCCGGTGCACGGCGTGCACGCCGTCCTGGTCGAACCGGAGGTCGCCGGGGCCGTGGTCGTCCAGCAGCCCGGTGTCCTCCATCGGCACCATGTCCGGGAGCCCCTCGGGCTTGGCCATGCCGTGCGCGACGTCGATGCGGAAGCCGTCGACCCCCCGGTCCAGCCAGAACCGCATCGTCTCCTCGAGGTCGGCGAGCACCTCGGGGTTGGTGAAGTCCAGGTCCGGCTGCTCGGGCGCGAAGATGTGCAGGTACCACTGGCCGTCGGGCACCCGCGTCCACGCCGGCCCACCGAAGACCGACGGCCAGTTGTTCGGCGGCTCGGCGCCGTCGGCACCCCGGCCGTCGCGGAACAGGTAGCGCGCCCGCTCGGGCGAGCCCGGCGCGGCGGCCAGCGCCGCCTGGAACCACGCGTGCTCGGACGAGCTGTGGTTGGGCACCAGGTCGACGGTCACCCGCAGGTCCAGCGCGTGCGCCTCGGCGAGCAGCGCGTCGAAGGCGGCCAGGTCACCGAAGACCGGGGCGACGTCGCGCGGGTCGGCGACGTCGTACCCGTGGTCGGCCATCGGCGAGGGGTAGAACGGCGTGATCCACAGGGCGTCGACGCCGAGACCGCGCAGGTAGGGCAGCCGCTCGCGCAGACCGTGCAGGTCGCCGACGCCGTCGCCGTTCCCGTCGGCGAAGCTGCGGACGTACACCTGGTAGAAGACCGCGTCCCGCCACCACTCGGTGGGCAGCGCGGTGCTGGGCTCCGGGTTCACGGGGCTCCTCGGAGGTCGCGGGTGGGAAGGGGGCGCCGGGCCCTCAGGGGGAGAGGTCGCCGCCGGCGTCGGCGGGGAAGCGGTTCTGCATGCTGCGTGCGGCCATCGACAGGTACCCCCACAGCGTGGCGTCCTGCTCGGCCGGCAGCTCGAGGGAGTCGACGGCGTCGCGCATGTGCCGCAGCCAGGCGTCGCGCTCGGCGGGACCGATGGCGAAGGGCGCGTGCCGCATCCGCAGCCGGGGGTGCCCGCGCTCGTCGGAGTAGGTCGTCGGGCCGCCCCAGTACTGCTCCAGGAAGCCGCGCAGGCGCGTCTCGGCGCCCTCCCAGTCGTCCTGGGGGTACAGCGGCGCGAGCACCGGGTCGGTGCGGACGGCGGCGTAGAACCGGGAGACGAGCCGCTCGAACGTCGCCGGCCCGCCGACCTCCTCGTAGAAGGTCCGCGCCGACGGCAGCCGCCTCGACTCGCTCATGCCTGCGATGCTCCCTCAGCCTCGGTTCCGACGGACGACCACCCCTGGGTCCGTCGATAGGCAACCAGCGCCGGGGCGACGGCGATCATTCCGACGCCGCCGCAGAGGGCGAGCACGCTGCTGGGCGCCAGGCCCTCGGCGGCCAGACCGGCGGCGAGGGCGCCGAGGCCCTGCACGCCGTACAGACCGCTGACGGCGACGCCGAACGCGCGGCCGCGGTAGGCCGGCGGCGTCGCCTGGACGAAGGAGATGTTGAGCGGGACGAGCCACGCCGCCCCGAGGCCCGAGAGGAACAGCAGCGCCAGCAGGGCGGGGAACGACGGGGGCCCGGCCGCGCCCACGAGGAGGCCGCCGGCGAGCAGCGGCACCAGCGAGAGGACCACCAGCGGCACGACCAGCCGCTCGCGGCGGCGGGGCGGGACGAACCGGCCCAGCAGCAGCCCGCCGACGACGACGCCCGCCGGATTGGCGGCCAGCAGCACGCCGATGACCATGCTGCCGCGGTCGAGCTCGGTGGCCAGCGGGGCGGCGATGCCCTCCCAGGCGTTGGCGAACAGCGCGCCGATCCAGAGCACGGCTATGATCGCCAGCATCCGGCGACTGCCGCGGATGAAGCGCAGGCCGGCGGCGGTGTCCCGCCACAGCGAGGCGCCTCCGGCCGGGGGCGCGGGCGCCGGGCGGCGCTGCAGGCGCGCGGAGAGCCACAGCGCCGACACCGCGAAGGTGGCGGCGTCGATGCCCAGCGCGAGCGAGGGGTGCAGCGCGACCAGCGCCCCGCCGACCAGGAAGCCGACCACCTGCGCGACCTGCAGGGTGACCGTCGTCAGGGAGGTCGCGACGGCGTACCTGTCGCCGTCGAGCACGTCGGCCATGAGCGCCGACCGCGCCGACTCGAACGGTGGTGCGCACAGGGACACGAGCAGCAGGAGCCCGAGCAGGAGCGGCAGCGGCATCCCGGGGATGGCCATGAGCCCGAGGACCACGGCCCGGACGGCGTCGGTGGCGACGAGCACGCGGTGCCGGGGCAGCCGGTCGGCCAGCGTGGAGAGGAACGGGCCGCCGATCAGCCACGGGAAGTGGCTGATCGCGAAGGTCAGGGCGGAGAGCAGCGGGGAGCTGGTGCGCTGGTAGACCAGCACGGTCAGCGCCACGCGGGCCAGCTCGTCGCCGGCCGTGGAGAGCAGGAAAGTCCCGAACAGCGGCCGGAACTCCGGCACGGCGAAGACCTCGCGGTAGGTGGCCGGCCGGGCGAAGCCGACCGGGTCGGTGTCCTCCGACGCGGTGGCGGTCACCGGCGGGCCGACCCGCGGCGCACCGGCGGGCGCGAGGTGCCGTCCGACCTGCGCATGGGACCCCCCGGCATCTCGTCCCCGTCGGCGCGGAGCGCCGCCACGATTAGTGATCTGACAATCACCGAAATTGTGTCAGGCGCCCGGCCCTCTGTCAGCCACGGGCGTCGTCATCGTCCTCCGCGGGCGCCAGGCCGGTGTGCTGGGCCAGGAACGCCAGCTGGTCGGCCGCCAGCCCCACCGTTCGGCTGACCGCCCGCGCGCCGTGGCCGACCGAGACCTCGCGCCGCAGGACGACCGGCGCCTCGGCGCTGGTCGCGTGCTGCAGGGCGGCGGCGAGCTTGCGGCCGTGCAGCGGGTGGACGCGCGTGTCGGACTCGAACGTCGTGAGGAGCACCGCCGGGTACGCCGTCCCCTCCCGGACGCGGTGGTAGGGCGAGTAGCCGAGCAGCCAGCCGAGCTCCGTCGGGTCCTCGGCGGTGCCGTACTCGTCGTTCCAGGTGCGCCCGAGCCCGAACAGCTCGTAGCGGACCATGTCGAGCAGCGGCGCGCTGCAGACGACGGCGGCCGCGAGGTCGGGCCGCTGGGTGAGCGTGGCGCCGACCAGCAGCCCGCCGTTCGAGCCGCCGAAGACGCCGAGCTGCGCGTGCGTCGTCCAGCCCTCCGCGACCAGGTGCTCGCCCGCGGCGGCGAAGTCGTCGAACACGTTCTGCTTGCGCTCGCGCATACCGGCCCGGTGCCACTCCTCGCCGTGCTCCGAGCCGCCGCGCAGGTTGGCCACCGCCCACACACCTCCCGCGGCGACCCACGACAGCGCCTGCGCGCTGTACGCCGGGGTGAGCGACACGTTGAAGCCGCCGTAGCCGTAGAGCACCGCGGGCCGCGGGGTGTCCGGGGCGCCGGTCGGCGACAGCACGAACAGGTGCACCGGCGTCCCGTCGGCCGAGGTGGCGTGCGTCTCGACGACGACCAGCCCGGGGACCGCGCCTGCGACCGCCGCCCGCTCCCAGTCGGCGAGCACCTCCGGGGTCCCGGCGTCCCAGCGCAGCACCGACGGCGGCGTCGCGTAGTCGGTGTAGCCGACCCAGGCCTCGGTGCCGCCCTCCGGTCGGCTCACCACTCCGGAGATGCTGCCGGCGCCCGGTGCGGGCACCTCGGCGCGCCGGCCCGAGCCGTCCGCCGCCCACACCGAGAGCCGGTCGGTCGCGTCGACCGCGTGCACGGCCAGCACCTGCAGCCCGCCGTCGGGGCCGTCGACCAGCGTCACGTCGGAGAGCACGGCGTCCGGCTGCTGGGGGACGACGTCCCGCCAGGACTCCGGCGCCCAGGTCGCGGGGTCGGCCGGGTCGGCGACCGCGAGCCGCCAGCGCGGGGTGCCGCGGTCCGACATCAGCCACAGCCGCCCGTCGCGGGCCACCCAGGCCGAGGTCTGCGCGTCCACGCCCACCTGCAGCTCGCGCAGGGTCGCGTCGCCGGAGAGGTCGGCCAGCCAGACGTCGTCCCGGGGGGCGGTGCCCACGGAGCGGGAGACGACCAGCCAGCGGCCGTCGCGGCTGGTGTGCACGCCGAAGTAGCTGGCCGGATCGCTGCCCTCGCCGTGCACGAGGACGTCCTCATCGGCCGGTGCGCCGACGCGGTGGCGCCAGACCCGGCGGTGGAACTGCTCCTTGCCCTCGGGCACGAGCTCGGGCGCCAGCCGCCGCACGTAGAACAGCTCCTCCCCACCGGGCAGCCAGGCCACGGGGGAGTAGCGGCAGCGGTCGACGGGCCCGTCGAGCAGTTCGCCGCTGGCGACGTCCACGACGTACAGCCGCGACTCCTCGTCGCCGCCCACGGAGAGCTGGTAGGCCAGCCGGTCGCCCTCGACCGAGGGGGACCAGGCGTCCAGCGTCGTGGTGCCGGCCGGGTCCAGGACCATCGGGTCGACCAGAACGCGGACCGTGCCGTCGGCCTCGGTCACCCGCAGCACCGCGTGCTCCTGCCCCGGGTCGCGGCGGGTGGAGAACGCCCGGTCGCCCCGCCAGACCGGCAGCCCGACGGCGCCGGCGTGCACCAGCTGCTCCATGCGCGCGGCGAACGCCGGGCGCGACGGGAGGGCCCCCAGCACCTCGGTGGCCAGCGCGTCCTGCGCCTCGCTCCAGGCGACCGTGCGCGGGTCGTCGGCGTCCTCCAACCAGCGGTACGGGTCGGCCACGGCGTGTCCGTGCAGGTCCTCGACGAGGTCGAGCCGGGGGGCGTCGGGATAGCGCATCCGGCCACGGTAGAGCCCCTGCGACGGCCTCCGGAGGGTTCGCAGGCGACGCCGGGCGCCGCGGCGGGTCAGAATGGGGACCGCCCGCGGGTCTCGGAGCCACCGGCGGTCCGGGGCGACCGGAGGTGATCCGTGCCGCGTTCGATGCCCGGGTCGTCGTCGGCGGGTCACCCAGGCCCGCGTCGCGACCCCGCCCCGACGGTCACGCCCCTGCCCTCGCCGGGCACGACGGGCGCGTCCCTGCTGCTCAACGCCACGTTCGAACCGCTGTGCGTCGTGTCCAGCCGGCGGGCCATCGTGCTCGTGCTCGCCGAGAAGGCCGTCGCCGTGGACTGCACGGCCGACGTCGTGCACGCCGCGACGGTGAGCCTGCCGGTCCCGGTCGTGGTGCGGCTGACCCGGTACGTCCGGGTGCCCTACCCCTCGTCGGTGCCGCTGTCCAGGCGCGCGGTCTTCACCCGCGACGGGCAGACCTGCGTCTACTGCGGCGGCTCGGCGACGTCGATCGACCACGTCGTCCCGCGCAGCCGGGGCGGCACGCACACCTGGGACAACGTGGTCGCCGCGTGCCGGCGGTGCAACCACACCAAGGCCGACCGCTCGCTGGCCGAGCTGGGCTGGGCGCTGCCGCACCCGCCCCGGACACCCAGCGGTGCGGCCTGGCGGCTGCTCGGGCACCGCACCGTCGACCCGCGCTGGCGCGAGTGGCTGGGCATGCCCGAGAGCGTCAGCGCATGACGTCGCCCGGAACCGCCCGACTGCTCTGGAGCCTGGCGGAGCCGTTCCACGCGCTGACGTACTTCGCCGCGGAGGCGCAGGCGGCGTTCGATGCCGTCGGGCTGACGGGGTTCTGGTCGGGCTACTTCGCCGGCCGGGCCGCCCCGCTGGGCGCCGTCGGCGCGGAGGTCGTCGGCGCGGCGTTCGTGGGCTTCGAGCCCGGCTTCGTGGCCCGCCGGGTGCCGGCGGTCTGGTCGGCGGCGAGCCCGGCGGCGGCGCTCGACGCCCGCCTGGCCGGGGTGGACGCCGCGGTCCGCCGCGTGCTGGGGGACGACTGGCCGCGGTCCGAGGCAGCGGCAGAGGCGGTGCGGCTGGCCGCCGTCGCGGCCGCCGCCGTCGACGTCGCCGGCCGCCCGCTCGCGGCCGCGAACGCCGCCCTGGCCGCCCCCGGCGAGCCGCACCTCGCGCTGTGGCAGGCGCTCACCACGCTGCGTGAGCACCGCGGCGACGGGCACACCGCGGCGCTCGTGGTGCGCGAGGTCGACGGCGTGCAGTCGCACGTGCTGGCCGCCGCGGCCGGGCGTTCCGACCGCGCCTGGCTGCAGAAGGCGCGCGGCTGGGACGACGCCGCATGGGACGCCGCCGCCGCGCATCTGGCCGACCGCGGCTGGCTGCACGAGGGCGCCCTCACCGCGGAGGGCCTGGCGATGGTGACCGCCATCGAGGCCGACACCGACCGGCTGGCGCTCGGCCCGTGGCGCGCGCTCGGCGCCCGGGGGTGCGACCGGCTGGTCGAGCTCCTCGGGCCGGTGCGCCGCGCGGTCCTCGTCGCGGGGCTGTGGCCGGCCGGCAACCCGATCGGCGTCCCCGACCCGGACTAGGTGACGCGCGAGCGCTCGGCGGGGAAGGCCTCGTACGAGCGGTCGGCGAGGATCGCGCGGAACCGGTCCATCGCGTCCCAGACGTCGACGAACCGGGTGTAGAGCGGCGCGGGGCCCAGCCGCACGCGGTCGGGGGTGCGGAAGTCCGGCACCACGCCGCGCTCGATGAGCGCCTGGGTGAGCTGCCAGGCCTGCGGGTGGGCGAAGGTGACGTGCGAGCCGCGGCGCGCGGCCTCTCGCGGCGAGGCCAGCGCGACCCCGGCCGGCACCAGCCACTCGTCGCCGAGCGCCACCACCAGGTCGGTCATCGTGCGGCCCTTCGCCGCCAGCGCCTCGATGCCCGCCTCGGCGACCAGCCCCGCGCCGACCTCGACCGCGGCCATGCCGAGCACCGGCGGCGTCCCCACCCCGAAGCGCTCGATGCCCTCGGCCGGCTCGTAGGCCGGGCCCATCGCGAACTGGTCGCGCTGGCCGAACCAGCCCTGGATCGGCGAGCGCAGCTCCTCCTGGAGCTCGCGGCGCACGTACAGGAAGGCCGGCGACCCCGGCCCGCCGTTGAGGTACTTGTAGGTGCAGCCCACGGCCAGGTCGGCGCCGGTCGCGTCGAGGTCGACGGGCACCGCGCCCACGGCGTGCGAGAGGTCCCAGAGCAGCAGCGCGCCGGCCTCGTGCACCAGCCGGGTCACCTCGGCGACGTCGGCCAGCGCGCCGGAGCGGTAGGCCACCCGCGAGAGGACGACGACGGCGACGCGCTCGTCCAGCGCGGCGGCCAGCACCCCGAGGTCGAAGCCCTCGTCGATGTCGGCCTCGATCTCGCGCACGCCCATGCCGCGCGCCTCCGCGACCCCGGCGACGACGTACCGGTCGGTCGGGAAGTCGTCGGCGGTGCAGACCAGCACGTCGCGGCCCGGTCGGGCGGCGGCGCCGGCGGCCACCAGCTTGTAGAGGTTGACCGTGGTCGAGTCGCCCACCAGCACCTGGCCGGGGCCGGCACCGAGGACGCCCGCGCCGAGCTGGTCGCCCAGCCGCGTCGCCGCGCCGATCCACTGCGACCACGAGCCGACCAGCCCCAGCGCCCACTCCTGCTCGACCACGCGGGCCAGCGCCGCCGGCGTCTCCAGCGGCATGCGGCCCAGCGAGTTGCCGTCGAGGTAGAGCATCCGTTCCGGTCCCTCGTCGGCGGCACCGGCGAAGCGCGCGCGGAAGCCGGCGAGGGGGTCGGCCGCGTCGAGGGCCTCCGCGGCGGCACGGGAGAGGTCCATGTCCCCTTGTGTACGTCACCGCCGGACCGGGCGTGCGCGCGGGCACGACTAGCGTCGCCGGCCGTGACGCAGCTGCACGACCTGACGGCGCTGGAGCAGGCCGCCGCCGTCCGCGCCCGCGAGGTCAGCCCCACCGAGCTGGTGACCCACGCGCTGGACCGCATCGCCGCGCACGACGCCGGCCTCGGCGCCTTCGTCACCGTGACCCCCGACCGCGCCCTCGCCGCCGCGGCGGCCGCCGGGCGCCGCGTCCTCGACGGCGGGGAGCTGCCTCCGCTCCTGGGGGTGCCGACCGCGATCAAGGACCTCACGAACACCGCCGGCGTGCGGACGACGTCCGGCTCGCGGATCACCGCCGACCACGTGCCCGCCGAGGACGACGCCGTCGTCACCCGGCTGGCCGCCGCCGGGACGATCAGCGTGGGCAAGACCAACACCCCCGAGTTCGGCTTCCCCTGCTACACCGACAACGACCTGGTCGGCCCGGCCCGCTGCCCGTGGGACCCGACCATGCTCGCCGGTGGGTCCAGCGGGGGAGCGGCGGTCGCGGTCGCCGCCGGGTTCGTCCCGGTCGCGCACGGCAGCGACGGCGGCGGCTCGATCCGGATCCCGGCGAGCATCAACGGGCTGGTCGGGCTCAAGCCGTCGCGGGGCCGGGTGAGCAACGCCCCGCTCGGCAGCGAGACCACCGGCCTGGTCACCCACGGCCCGCTCGCCCGGACCGTCCGCGACGCAGCGGCGCTGCTCGACGCGATGGCCGGACCGGAGATCGGCGACCCCGGCTGGGCGCCGCCGCTGCCGCCGGGGGAGACCTTCCTGGCCGCGGCCGACCGGGCGCCGGGGCGACTGCGCATCGGCGTCCTCCGGTCACCGCTGCCCGGCCTGGAGCTGCAGCGCGAGGTCGTGGACGCGCTGGAGGAGGCCGCCGGGCTGCTGGCCGGGCTCGGTCACTCCGTCGAGGAGGCGCCGGGCGGGCTGGTCGGGCCCGAGGTGATGCCGGCCTTCGAGCAGGTGTGGGCGCTGTCCGCCGCCACGCTGCCGGTGCCGGAGGAGCGGGTCGGCGAGCTGCGGCCGCTGACGCGGGTGCTCCGCGAGCGGGGTCTGGCGATGTCGGCCCGCGACGCGATGCTCGCGATGGGCGCCCTGCGCGTGTTCGCCCGCCGCTTCCTGCGGGCCACCGCGGCCTTCGACGTGCTGCTCGCGCCGGTGGTGGCCATGACACCGCGGCCCGTCGGCTGGTTCACCGACGACGGCGCCGAGGACTTCGAGCGCAACAAGCGCTACGCGGCCTTCCCCGCGCTGTTCAACGTGACGGGCCAGCCGGCTGTCAGCCTGCCCCTGCACTGGACCGCCGACGGCCTGCCGGTGGGCAGCGCGCTGGTCGGCCGGCCCGCCGACGAGGTCACCCTGATCGCGCTGTCCGCGCAGCTGGAGGCCGCCCGGCCCTGGGCGGGTCGACACCCCGCCGCCTGGGGGAGCGGGGCGGGCTGACCGCGGCCGGTGCCGGTAAGTTGACCCCCGTGACCGTCGCCGAGACCATCCTCGTCTTCGCCGGGGTGCCGCTGGCCGTCGTCCTGGTGCTCGCGCTGCTGACCATCGGGCCCGGCGTGCGCAACCGGCGTCCCCGCTACAAGCCGGGGCAGCCGTGGGACCACGAGCCGATCTGGTACGAGCCGCACCCGGAGGGCCCGGCGCACGGCGACGGGCACGGCGAGACCGCGGCCATCGGCTCCTCGGTCTACGGGGAGCGGCACGGAGCCGATGCCGCCGCGACGCACGCCGTGAGCGGCGGGACGTCGGCCGACGGCAGCGCCGCGCACACCGGTGGCGCCTCGACCGCTCCCCGCCCCCAGCCGGCCGGCCCGCTCGGCGGCGCCCGGGGCACCTGGTGATCCGGGTGACCGCCCAGCCGACGACCCCCGCCGCACCCGCGACCGACCTGCCCGGAGGCCCGCAGTGACCCGCGCGCTCGAAGTCGAGTCCCACGACACCGCGACGTCCGCGACGGCGCCGGCGCGCACCGACGAGGGCATCGACCAGATCTTCAGCTTCCGCGAGCTGGCCCGCCTCGACGAGGCGCTGACCATGTCCTCGCGGGAGACCGGCCTGCGCTTCACGCTCTACGTGGGCGACCTGGGGACGCCGACCCGCGCCCGCGCCGAGGAGCTGCATGCCTACTCGGGCGGGAACACCGCCGAGGCGGTGCTCATCGCCGTCTCCCCGGGGCAGCGCGTGGTCGAGATCGTCACCGGCTCCGCCGCGGCCCGCCGGCTGCCCGACCGCGCCTGCGCGCTGTCGGTGCTGTCGATGACCACGGCGTTCGCCGGCGGCGACCTCGTCGGCGGCATCATCAACGGCCTGCGCCAGATGTCGGACCAGGCGGGCCGCCCCACGCACCGCAAGCACTAGGACCTGGCGGTCCTCCGGACCGCTCGACGTCAGAGGCCCCGCCCACCGGTTCCGGTGGGCGGGGCCTCCGTCGTTCAGCCCCGGAGGCCGGCGTCGGCGTCCCGCTCGCGGGCGCGCAGGGCGCGGGCGATCCCGTCCCGGCCCTCGTGGACCAGCCGGCGCAGCGCCGAGGGCTGCTCGGCGTCGGCCAGCCAGGCGTCGGCCGCGGCGATGGTGCGCGGCTCGACCACCGAGGGGAACAGGTACTGGACGGCGTTCTTCGCGATCTCGCCGGAGCGCCGGTCCCAGATGGGCCGGATGTCGGCGAAGTAGCGGTCCACGTACGGCGCGGTGAGCTCGCGCTGCGCGGGGTGCCAGAAGCCGGCCACGATCGCCTCGTGCACGGCGTTGGGCACCTCGTCGTCGTGGAACGACAGCCGCCACGTCTCGGCCTTGGACTCCTCCGTGGGCCGCAGCGCCCGGGCCGTGGCCGCGCGTCGCACGCCGGTCGCGGTCGCGTCGCGCGCGGACTCCGCCTCGATCTCGGCGTCGCCGGCCGCCCCGATGGCGATCAGCCCGTGCAGGAACGCCCAGCGCGCGTCGGCGTCCACGACCAGCCCCTCGACGGTGCGGGAGCCGTCGAGCAGGCCGCGCAGCGCGGCGACGTGCTCGTCGGTGCGGGCGGCGCTGGCCAGCGTCCGCGACCAGAGCAGCTGCTGGTCGCTGCCGGCGGGCGCGGCCTGCAGCGCCGCCAGCGCGTGGTCGCCCAACCGGGCCCAGCCGGTGGGCGCCCACGTCGGGTCGGCGAAGCTGTTCAGCGCGGTCTGCACCCGCGCCAGCAGCGACTGGACGACGCTGATCTCGGTCTCGGCGTCCACGCCGGCGAGCACCAGCTCCACCCAGTCGCGGGCCGGCAGCTCGGCGTCGCGGGTCATGTCCCAGGCCGCCGACCAGCACAGCGCGCGGGCCAGCGGGTCGGTCATCGCGCCGATCCGGCCGCGCAGCGTGGCCAGCGAGCGCTCGTCGAGCCGCAGCTTCGCGTAGGTCAGGTCGTCGTCGTTGACCAGCACCAGGTCGGCGGCCGGGTGCCCGACCAGGTCGGGGACCTCCGTGCGTGCTCCGGCGACGTCGAGCTCGACCCGCGCGGTGCGGGTGAGCCCGTCGGGGCCCTCGCTGTAGAGCCCGACGGCCAGCCGGTGGTTGCGCAGCACCGGGTGCTCGGCCACCGCGGTCTGCTCGATGGCGAAGCTGCCGTACCGGCCGTCGTCGGTCAGCTCGAAGACCGGCCGCAGCGTGTTGACCTGGCTGGTGCGCAGCCACTGGTCGGCCCACTCGGACAGGTCGCGGCCGGAGCTCTCCGACAGCGGGCCGAGCAGGTCGGCGAGGGTGGTGTTGCCGTACTCGTGCGTGCGGAAGTACCGCCGCACGCCGGCGAGGAACTCCTCGCGGCCGACGTAGGCGACCAGCTGCTTGAGCACCGAGGCGCCCTTGGCGTAGGTGATGCCGTCGAAGTTGACCTCGACCGCGGCGACGTCCGGGATGTCGGCGGCGATCGGGTGGGTCGAGGGCAGCTGGTCCTGCGCGTACGCCCACGACTTCTCGGTGTTCGCGAACGTCGTCCACGCGGTCGTGTACTCGGTGGCCTCGGCCTGGCACAGGGTGCTGATGTAGGTGGCGAAGGACTCGTTGAGCCACAGGTCGTCCCACCAGCGCATGGTCACCAGGTCGCCGAACCACATGTGGCCCAGCTCGTGCAGGATCGTCTCGGCCCGGCGCTCGTAGCGGGCGCGGCTCACCTTGGAGCGGAAGACGTAGTCCTCGAGGAAGGTCACCGCGCCGGCGTTCTCCATCGCCCCGGCGTTGAACTCGGGCACGAAGAGCTGGTCGTACTTGTCGAACGGGTACGGGTAGTCGAAGACCCGGTGGTAGAAGTCGAAGCCCTGCTTGGTGACCCGGAACAGCTCGTCGGGGTCGAGGTACTGCGCGAGGCTGGCCCGGCAGTACAGGCCCAGCGGGATGCCCTCGTGGGAGTCGGTGACCTTGGCGTAGGGGCCGGCGACGAGCGCCACCAGGTAGGTCGAGATGCGCTTGGTCGGCGCGAAGTGCACCAGCTGCGAGCCGCCCTCGCCGGCCTCGATGGTGCGGTCGCCGCTGTTGGAGACGACCTGCCAGTCGAAGGGCGCCGTCACGTGCAGCGTGAAGGTGGCCTTGAGGTCGGGCTGGTCGAAGCAGGCGAACATCCGCTTGGCGTCGGCCGGCTCGAACTGCGTGTAGAGGTAGACCTGGCCGTCCTCGGGGTCGAGGAAGCGGTGCAGCCCCTCACCGCTGTTGGAGTACCGGCAGTCGGCGGTGACGACGAGGGTGTTCTGCTCGGCGAGGTCGGGCAGCGGCAGCCCGATCTCCTCCCGCCACGAGCTCACGTCGAGCTCGACGCCGTTGAGGGTGGCCGAGCGGAGGTCCTCCGCCACGAGGTCGATGAACGTGGCGGTGCCGGGCTCCCGGCAGCCGAACACGACCGTCGTCGTCGACAGGAAGGTGCGCTCGCCGGGGTGGCCGGCGCCGTCGGTGACGTCGAGGGCGAGGTCGTAGCTCTCGACGGTCAGCAGCTCGGCGCGGGCAGCGGCATCGATGCGGGTCAGGTTGGGTGCGGCCACGTCGGGCAGCTTCCCACGGGGGGACGACGGCATTCGCGGCCGCGGGGGGAGAGGGGGCACACCCTGCGCGGGAACAAGGGGACGCCGATGCTGATTGGCACCACCGAGACCCGGTGACGCGCACCCGGGTTCCCGACCGCGAGGAGAACCGCATGACCGAGGCAGTGCAGAGCGCCCCCGTGAGGGCCCGCGTCGACTTCTGGTTCGACCCGCTGTGCCCGTGGGCCTGGCTGACCAGCCGCTGGGTGCTCGAGGCCGCCAAGGTCCGCGACATCGACCTGCACTGGCACGTCATGTCCCTGTCGGTGCTCAACCGCGGGCGGGACCTGCCCGAGGAGTACCAGACCATGATGGAGAAGGCGATCGGCCCGGTCCGGGTCGCGATCGCCGCCGCCCAGCAGCACGGCGAGGAGGTCCTCGGCGACCTCTACACCGCGATGGGCACGCTCCGGCACCACGAGAAGGTGGAGCTCGAGGACCTCGTCGCCCCCGCGCTCGAGCGCGCGGGGCTGCCCGCCTCGCTGGCCGAGGCCGCGACCTCGACCGAGTACGACGAGGAGCTGGAGAAGAGCCACCACGCGGGCATGGACCCCGTCGGCGAGGACGTCGGCACGCCGGTCATGCACATCGACGGCGTCGCCTTCTTCGGCCCGGTCATCAGTAAGGTGCCCACCGGCGAGGACGCCGGCAAGGCCTTCGACGGCGCCGTCCTGCTCGCCAACCTCCCGGACTTCTGGGAGCTCAAGCGGACCCGCACCGCCGGCCCGGACATGGAGTCCGTCCCGGCCGACACCCTGCAGATCACCGGCCGCTGACCCACCCCTGCCTTTCCGCGGAAGAGCAGGCCGCGATTCCGCGGAAAGGCAGGGGACGGCGGCGGCCGTCAGGGCCGCGCCAGCAGCGCCTGCAGCTTGTCCATGACCTGCTCCTGCCCCGCGTGCGACTGCGCGCGGGCCTCATCGCTGGAGTAGCCGGTCTCGGTGACCGTCACGCGGGTGCGGCCACCGGGCAGCGGATCGAACTCCACGACGTGCGGCACCTGCTCCGGCACCCCTGGCGGGATGCCGGCGGCGGCCGGCGTGATGACGTGCCCGTCGCCGTCGGCGAACTCGCTGACGAACTCCAGGCGGTGCGGCTCGTCGACCACGCCGTACGTCCACCGGTTGTGCATGACGAAGCCCCCGTACTCGGCCGGGGCCTGCATGGCGACCAGCGTGTGACCGCCGACCTGGAGGTCGACGTCCGCGCGCGGGCAGGTGAAGCCGGAGGGCCCCCACCACTGCCGGACCATCTCCGGGTCGGACCACGCGCGCCACGCGGCCTCCGGCGGTGCGTCGACCTCCCGCGTCACGACCACGCGGCCCGTTCCTGCGTCGGCCTGCAGCATGCGTCCTCCTCGGCTCGTGCCCGTCCTGCCTGCTCGGTGTCGACCTCGCGGGACGCGCCGGCTCATCGGTCGCCCGCCGGATCGGGCATGCTGAGCCGGTGCCGCACCCTCCCCGCCAGCGGATCTTCATCTCCGGCGCCAGCGCCGGCCTCGGCCAGGGCATGGCCCGCCGCTTCGCCGCCATGGGCCGCGACCTCGCGCTGACCGCCCGCCGGCTCGACCGGCTGGAGGCGCTGCGCGACGAGCTGCTCGCCGCCCACCCCGGCATCCGCGTCACCGTCGCGGCGATGGACGTCGACGACCCCGCCTCGGTCGCGGCGGTGATGCCGCGCCTGGCCGAGGAGCTGGGCGGCTTCGACCGGGTGGTCGTGAACGCCGGCATCGGCAAGGGCGGCTCGGTGGGCACCGGGTCCGCCGCGGACAACCGGGCCGTCCTGCTGACCAACGTGCTCGGCTCGCACGCGCAGTGCGAGGCGGCGATGGAGATCTTCCGCGGCCAGGGTGCGGGTCACCTCGTGATCGTCTCGTCGGTCGCCTCGGTGCGGGGCATGCCGGGCACCCGGACCGCCTACGGCGCCAGCAAGGCGGCGCTCAACTCGCTCGCCGAGGGCATCCGCTCCGACACCTACGGCTCGCGCATCGTCGTCTCGGCGATCCTGCCCGGCTACATCGCCACCGACATCAACGAGGGACGGCGCGGTCCGCTGACCGTCGGGCTCGACAAGGGTGTGGACGCGCTGGTCCAGGTGATCGAGCGGGAGCCGGTGCGCGGCTACGTGCCCGAGTGGCCGTGGCGCCCGGTCGCGGCCCTGCTGCGGCTGCTGCCGCTGTCGGTCGTGCGGCGGCTCACCGGCTCCTGAGCGGGTTCACCAGCAGATCCGCATCGGCCGGCGGCGGCTGTCGAGCGCCCCGTCGCCGACGCATCCACCACGGCCGTCGGCCAGGCGCTGCGCCGACCACGCCGCCGCACAGGCGTCCAGCGCGTCGATCATCGGGACGAGGCGTGGTGCGTCGGCGAGCGCCTGCTCGACGTCCATCACCTCGCGCAGCGCGGACAGCCGTTGCACGGTGCCGCGGGCGGTGACCTTCGGATCGGTGACGCGGGCATCGATCGCCCGGAAGGCCAGCTCCGGGTGCACCTCCACCACGCGGTCGGACGGCGGGTCCCCCAGGGCGTCGTCGAGCTGCCGGATCGCCGGCACCAGGTTCCACGCCTGCTTGGACAGCGCCTTTCCGGACGCCGCGACGGAGATGCGACAGGCATCGACGTAGTCGGCGGCGCCGAGCACCTGCCTCAACGGAGCGGGGAAGACGGAGCTACCGGCACGGGCGAGCCGCGCGCGGGCCTCGTCGTCGCACAAGCGCCGGCCGTCGTCGGACAGCCCGATCGGCATGTCGATGGCGACCAGCTCGACGTCCGGCACGGCGAGGACGGCATCGACGTCGTCGAGCACGAGCAGCCGCACCGACCGGCCCTCCAGCAGCGCGCCCACCCAGCGGCCGCGCCAGCCGTCGACCCCCAGGACCGCCACGCGGCCAGCCTGACAGACTCGACGCCATGCGCGTCTTCGTCGGTACCGACCACGCCGGCCTCGAGTTCAAGGACCACCTGAAGAAGGTGCTCGCCGAGGCCGGGCACGAGCCCGTCGACTGCGGGGCGTTCGAGTACGACGCCCAGGACGACTACCCGCCGTTCTGCTTCGAGGTGGGCGAGCGGACCGTTGCCGAGCCGGGCTCGTTCGGCGTCGTCATCGGTGGCTCGGGCAACGGCGAGCAGATGGCCGCCAACAAGGTGCCCGGCGTCCGCGCCGCCCTGGTGTGGAACACCGCCACCGCCCAGCTGGCCCGGGAGCACAACGACGCCAACGTCGTCTCCATCGGTGCTCGGCAGCACAGCGTGGACGAGGCCACCGAGCTGGTGCTCGAGTTCCTGCGCACCGACTTCAGCGGCGACGAGCGGCACGTGCGCCGGATCGGGCTGATCCGCGACTACGAGCGCGACCGGCACCGCCCGGCCGGCGGCCAGCCGACGGGGCCGCAGCAGCACCCCTGAGGTCCGGGTCCCCGGCTCAGAACTCGTCGGGGCACCACGGGCTGACCGGCCACCCGAAGCCGGTCGAGGCCTGCACGACCGCGCCCGGGCTCACCTCGCGCACCCGCCCGGCGGCCTGCAGCGAGGCCAGCGAGACGCCGCCGAGGTAGGCCGCGGACAGCTCCTCGATGCCCAGCACGATGTCGGGGTCGCGGTCGGTCCGGTCGCAGAACGCGCCGGCGGGATGACCCCACAGGTGCCAGCGGCCGGTGTTCTCCGGGCAGAACTCGTCGCGCACCTCGAACACCATGTCCAGCGGCGCGGGGTACCGGCGGGCCGACAGCGCCCGGCCGACGTCGACCAGCCGCACCCACAGCGCGTCGACCGGTCGGGCGTGCAGCGCGCGCACGTCGGAGACCAGGTGGCGCAGCGGGTCGTCGTCCGAGGCCATCCCGGAGGTCACCGTGCGGACGAGGTCGATCGAGAGCAGGTACCGCCACAGCGCGGCGTAGGCCGCCGGCGTCGCGGCGCGCACCTCGCCGACCGTGATCTCGCCGTCCGGTTCGCTCTGCTCGCTCCAGCGCGCCGTCCGCCGGTAGGTGGCGTACCCGGTCGGCGTCCCGTCGGTCTCGGTGTGCAGCAGCAGCTGCAGGGCGGGCCGGCCCTTGCGCTCCTCGGGCTCGTCGAGCATCACCCGGTCCCACCAGACGTCGGTGCGGGCCAGGTTGCCCGGCACCCACCGGCGCAGCCGGTCGTGCAGGCCGGCGGCGGCCGCGCGGAACTCGGCGGGTCCGGCGGGGCGGACGGCCCCGGTGCCGAGGTCGACGTCGGAGCGCAGCCGCAGCCGCTCGGTGCGCCCGGTCCAGCCGCCCCGCCGCGTGGCGGGCGCGTAGCCGAAGCGGCCGTAGATGGAGGCCTCGGCGGCCCACAGCGCGGCCACCGGCTCCCGTCCGGCGGCCCGGATGTCGTCGAGCTGCCGGCGCATCATCGCGGTGAGCACGCCGCGCCGGCGGTGGGTCGGGGCGACGGTGACCCAGGTGACGCCCGCGCACGGGACGACGGCGCCGGGCACGGTCAGCTCCCGGCTGTAGATGCCCGCCGTGGCGACGACGCGGTCGTCCTCCCACAGCGCGAGCGACCGGTCGAGCTCGGCCCACGGCGACGGCGTCTCCAGGTACCGGCCGGCGGGCTCGTCGCCGAAGACCCCGACCATCGTCCGGAGGAACTGCGGCCACTCCGCGCGGGTGATCGGGCGGAGCTGGGCGGCGAGGTCCTCGGGCACGGCTCGTGTCTACCGGTCGGGGGACGTTGGGCGCCAACGGGTTGTCGGGCCGCTGATCGGTATCCAGGATGCGCGGATGGACGACGAGCGGCCGATCGGCTGGTGGGTGAAGCGCCTCGACGCGCTCCTCGAGGAGGCGCTGGACGCCGTCGTCGCCGGCGAGGGGCTGACCCGCCGCCACTGGCAGGTGCTGCACCAGCTCGCCGCGGGTGTCGACCAGGAGCCCGTGGTCGTCGCCGCCCTCGCGGACTTCCCCGGTGACGCGTCCGCCGTCGTCGGCGACCTGGCCCGCCGCGGCTGGGTGGACCGGCCGGCCGCCGGTCTGCTGCACCTGACCGCCGACGGGGCCGCCGCGCACGACCGGGTCTCGCGGGCGGTCGGGCGGGTGCGCCGGCACACCGCCGACGGGCTGTCCCGGCAGGAGTACGAGCGCACCGTGCTGGTCCTCGCCCGGATGGTCGAGAACGTGGAGCGGGCGCTGCGCCGCAGCTGAGCGGTCAGCTCCGCAGGTAGGCCAGCGTGGCCAGCACGCGGCGGTGCTGGTCGCCGTCCGGAGCCAGGCCGAGCTTGGCGAAGATGTGCTGGGTGTGCTTCTCCACCGCACCCGGGGTCACCACCAGCTGACGGGCGATCGCGGTGTTGGAGTGGCCCTCGGCCATCAGCCCGAGCACCTCGCGCTCCCGAGGGGTGAGCCGGCGCACCGGGTCGTCGGCCCGGCGACGCGCGAACAACTGCGCGACCACCTGCGGGTCGAGGACCGTGCCGCCGCCGACGACGTCCTCCAGGGCGGCGAGGAACGTGTCGACGTCGGCCACCCGGTCCTTGAGCAGGTAGCCGACCCCGCCGGCCCCGTCGGCGAGCAGCTCGTCGGCGTAGGCCACCTCGACGTACTGCGAGAGCACGAGCACCGCCGTCGCCGGCACCTGGCTGCGCGCCTCGACCGCGGCGCGCAGCCCCTCGTCGGTGTGCGTGGGCGGCATGCGCACGTCGACGACGGCGACGTCGGGGCGGTGCTCCGCCACCGCGGCCACCAACGACGGCCCGTCGCCGACGGCCGCGCACACCTCGGCCCCGACGTCGGCCAGCAGCCGGACCAGGCCCTCCCGCAGGAGGACCGAGTCCTCGGCCAGCACCACGCGCAGCGGGCGGCCGCTCACGTGCACGGCAGCGCCGCGGTCAGCCGCGTGGGTCCGCCCCGGGGGCTGTCGACGGCGAGGTGCCCGTCGACCGCCTGCAGCCGGTCGGCGAGGCCGGCCAGCCCGTGCCCGGGCGCGAGCACCGCGCCACCCCGGCCGTCGTCCTCCACGACGACGAGCAGCCGGAGCCCGTCGCAGGACAGCTGCACCCGGCACAGCGCGGCGTCGCTGTGCTTGGCCACGTTGGCCAGCGCCTCGCTGACGACGAAGTAGGCGGTGTTCTCGGTGACCGGCGCGAGCCGCTCGGCGGGCAGGTCGACGGTCAGCTCGACCGGCACGGGGGAGCGGGCGGCCAGGGCGGCGAGGGCGGCGGCGAGGCCGCGGTCGGCGAGCACCGGCGGGGCGATCCCGCGGGACAGCGCGCGCAGCTCCTCGAGGGTCTCGCGGGCGAGGTCGGTCGCCTCGCCGAGCGTGGCGCGGGCGCCGGCCGGGTCGGCGTCGAGCTGCCGCTGGGCGCGGGAGAGGTCCATGGCCAGGCGCACCAGCCGCTGCTGCGGGCCGTCGTGGATGTCGCGCTCCAGCCGGCGCAGCGCCACCGCCTCCGCCGCGACCGCCGCCTCGCGGCCCTCGGCCAGCCGGCCGATCTCGGCCTGGGCCGCGGCCCGCGAGGTCAGCATGACCCGGCCCAGCTGGGCCTGCAGCAGCGCGACGGCGCGGACGACGAACGGCAGCAGGACGGCGAAGACCAGGCCGATCGCGGTGTAGAGGGCGATGCGCCGGATCGGGGTGCTGTCGAGGCCGACGAGCTCCAGCAGGTCCTCGTTGTCCGGGTCGGTCGAGGAGTCGGGCAGCGCCCAGTCGTAGGCGGCGTAGGTGATGCCGGTGAGCGCGACCGACCACCAGGTGATCGTGACGACGAAGGAGACGATCGCGACGGGGAAGCGGACGAGTGCGTGCAGCGCGTCCAGCCAGGTCTGGGGGTCGCGCAGCGGGGTGAGCAGCTTGCGCACCGGCCGGCCCTCGGCGACCAGGTAGGCGGGGTCCGGCACGGGCCGGTCCAGCACGGCCGGCAGCCACGCCCGCTCGACGGCGGCGAACCCGCGGGCCGCCAGCAGGGTCAGCGACAGGACGGCGACGCCCACCCAGACCACGAGCAGCCCGGCCCCGGCGGACAGGCCGGTCACCACGACGACGAAGGCGGCGATCGCGAGCGGGAAGCCGGTCAGGGTGTAGCCGGTGTCGATGCCGAGCTGGCGCAGCCTGTTCGAGCGGCGCGGCTCCTCGTCGGCGGCTGGCGTGGTCATGATCGGGAGGACGGCGGTGTCGGTCGTCATGCCGTCGAGCCTCGTCGCGGGCAGGGTGCCGCCCCAGCCCGCTGGCTGGTGGATCGGGGGTCGGGCCGGCCCGAACGTCGCGCGCTCATCTCGGGTCGATGCTGGCCGCTGCGGGCCGCCGCTGTCCAGCGAACGGGCGGCGCGGCACCCGCCTAGGGTCGGGGGAGCGCCGTCGGCGCGTTCCCGAGCTGGAGGAGGTCCCCCGTGCGCGTCCGTGCGCTGCCCGTCGCCCTGGCCGTGGGGCTGGTCGTCGCCGGCTGCACCGGGTCCGCTCCGGAGGACGAGCCGCGGGGTGCCGCACCGGAGGGGGAGGCCACGGCCGCCGGGATGTCATCGCCCGCCGAGCCGCTCACGCTGCTCCCGGAGGACGACGCCGGCGCCCTGGCCTCGGGCCTGAGCGGGGTGCTGTTCGAGAGCGCGCCGGTGGTGGTGACCGCCCGCGAGGACGACCGGCCCGGGATGCTGCTGGCCGCCTCCGCCGCCGTCGGCCTGGGCGTCCCGCTGCTGGTGGAGGACGCCGACCTCGGGGACGAGGTGGACCGGCTGGGCGCCGGGACCGTGCTCGCGGTCGGCGAGGCCGACGGCGACGTCGACGGGGACGGGCCCGAGGTCGTGCGGGTGCCGGCGTCGCCGGACGCCGTCGCCGAGGCGACCGGCCTGGAGCTCGGGGACGCCGACCCGGTCGCGGAGGACGGCGCCGTGGGCGCGGTCGCCGGGCTGGACCGGGACGAGCCGGTGGCGCTGGTGCCCGACGACGAGGAGCCGGCCGCGGCCGACGACGTCGAGCGCCTGCCGGACGTGCGGCCCGGGGACGGGCAGGCCGGCACCGTCGTCCTGGTGCCCGCCGGCGAGCAGGCCCTCGCCGCCGCCGCGACCGCCCGGGCGGCCGGTGCGCAGGTGGTCGTGCTCGACGGCACGACCGACCCGCGCGCCTCGGAGCCGGCGCGGACGGCGCTGGCCGACGAGGGGACCGAGCACGTCGTGGTCCTGGGCGCGGAGCTGGCCGGCGCGGACGGGCTGGACTGGAAGCTGGAGACGGCGGCGACCGGGACCGAGCTCCCGGGCGGCGGGCAGCTGCTCTTCCCCGAGCGGATGCTGGTCGCGCTGTACGGCCACCCCGGGACCGCCGCCCTCGGCGTGCTGGGCGAGCAGCCGGTGGACGCGGCGATCCAGCGGGCGCGCGAGCACGCCGCGCCGTACGAGCCGCTGGCCGGGGGGCGGGCCGTGGTGCCGTCGTTCGAGATCATCGCGACCGTCGCCTCGGAGTTCCCGGGCCCGGACGGCAACTACTCGGCCGAGGCCGACATCGAGCTGCTGCGGCCCTGGGTCGAGGCGGCGGGGGCGGCCGGGGTGTACGTCGTCCTGGACCTGCAGCCCGGGCGCACCGACTTCGTCACGCAGGCGGAGCTGTACCGGCCGCTGCTGGAGCTGCCGCACGTCGGCCTGGCGCTGGACCCGGAGTGGCGGCTCGCGCCGGACGAGGTGCACCTGACCCAGATCGGCTCGGTCGGCGTGGAGGAGGTCAACCGCGTCGTCGCCTGGCTGGCCGACCTCACCCGCGAGCAGCGGCTGCCGCAGAAGCTGCTGGTGCTGCACCAGTTCCGGCTGGACATGCTGCCCGGTCGCGAGCTGCTCGACGTCTCCCGCGAGGAGCTGGCGGTCATGGTGCACGCGGACGGCCAGGGTTCGCAGGGGGACAAGCAGGCCACGTGGCAGGCGCTGCACCAGGGGGCGCCGCCGGTCTGGTGGGGCTGGAAGAACTTCTACGACGAGGACGCCCCGATGCTGACCCCGCAGCAGACGATGGAGCAGGTCGTCCCCGCTCCTGACCTGGTCTCCTACCAGTAGCGGCCGCCCCCCACACGGTTCGACAGCCGAACCGTGCTGCTGGGGCTCCCGGACTGTCGGTCCGGTGTGGTGTGCTGGCGCGCACACCCCACCGGAGGAGGAGTTGCCAGGTGACCAGCGTGGCCCTCGGCCCCACCGACCAGCTCGACCCGCGGCTGCTGGAGCACCGGCGCGAGCTCACCGGCTACTGCTACCGCATGCTCGGGTCCGCCTTCGACGCCGAGGACGCGGTGCAGGAGACGATGGTGCGCGCCTGGCGCAGCCTGGGCGACTTCGAGGGCCGCTCGGCGCTGCGGTCCTGGCTGTACCGGATCGCGACCAACGTCTGCCTCGACCAGCTCAACGGCCGCAAGCGGCGGGCGCTGCCGATGGACCTCGCCGGCGACCCCTACCCGCCGGTCCCGGCGTCGCTGGCCGGCCGGCGGCCGATGACGGCGTGGGTCGAGCCGGTGCTCGACCGCCAGGTGCTCCCCGAGGACGGCGACCCGGCCGAGCAGGCGGTGGCCCGGGAGTCGATCCGGCTGGCGTTCATCGCGGCCCTGCAGCACCTGCCGCCCCGCCAGCGGGCCGTGCTGATCCTGCGGGAGGTGCTGCGCTGGAAGGCCGACGAGGTCGCCGGGCTGCTCGACACGACCGTGGCCTCGGTGAACAGCGCGCTGCAGCGGGCGCGGGCCACGCTCGCCGACCTGGAGGCCCGGCCGGCGCCGCGCAGCCTGGACGACGACGACCGCGAGCTGCTCGCCCGCTACCTGGACGCGTTCGAGCGGTACGACATCGAGGCGTTCGTGCAGCTGCTGCACGAGGACGCCACCCAGCACATGCCCCCTTTCGAGATGTGGCTCCGCGGTGCTTCGGACATCGGCACCTGGATGCGGGGCCCGGGCAGCGAGTGCGAGGGGTCGAAGGTGTTCCTCACCTCGGCCAACGGGACGCCGGCGGTGGCGCAGTACCGGCCCCGCGCGGGTGGCGGGCACGAGCCGTGGGGGCTGCACGTGCTGGAGATCGAGGGCGGGAAGGTCGCCCACATCTCCAGCTTCCTGGACGTCGGGACGGGGCTGTTCGTGAAGCTGGGCCTGCCGGCGGGCTTCGACTGACCGTCCCCGCCCCGCGGCGCCGGGGTGGAGCGGGCTCGTGCTGCCACGAGCCCGGTGACGTCGTCAGCCGGCCGGCGGCGCGTAGAGCTGCAGGTCGTTGCCCTCGCTGTCCTTGAAGGCGGCGATCCGGCCCCAGTCGTAGCTCGCGATGTCACCGGCGAACTGCACGCCGGCGCCGCGCAGGCGCTCGACCTCCTCCTCGATGCCCGAGTCGGGCGTGAAGCTGATGACGGCGCCGCCGTCGGCATGGGCGGCCGTCCCCTCGCGGGCGTTCAGGCCGATGGTCAGCCCGCCGGCGTCGATCTCCGACCAGTCCGCCATGGTGTTCTTCGCCGTCAGCCCCAGCACGTCGGTGTAGAAGCGCACCGCCCTGTCCATGTCGTCCACGGGCACCCAGACCGTCGCCACACCGCTTGCCATCGTCTCTCCTCCAGCGCAGATGTCGGAGCGGACCCGCTCCGCTGCGTCGCGGCTACCCCGTGCGTGAGCGCGGACAAACCGCCGGGGAGGACGCGGGGCGTGGCGGGCGCCCGGGCGGGTAGCGGCTCCCTCATGTCCGACTTCGAGATCACCGCCCTGGTCCTTGCCGAGCACGAGATCTTCCGCCGGGACTTCGCTGCCCTCGACGACCTGTCCGGACCGGATCTCGCCGCCGCTTGGGAGGCGCTGCACGCCCGGCTCGAGGTGCACGCCGTCGCCGAGGAGCAGCTGTTCTACCCGCTGCTGGCCCAGGAGGCCGACGGCGAGCAGGAGACAGCGGAAGGGGTCCACGACCACAACGAGATCCGGCACGCCGCGGCGGCCGTCGGGGAGCACGAGCTCGGCAGCGACGGCTGGTGGGCGGCGGTCCGCAACGCGCGGCAGGTCAACGCCGACCACATGGCCGAGGAGGAGACCGACTTCTTCCCGCCCTTCAAGGAGGCGGTCGACGACGAGCAGCGCGAGGCGCTCGGCATGCGCTGGCTGGCCTTCCACGACGAGCACGAGGAGGCCGAGGGCCTGTCGGGCGCCGACGCGAAGGTGGCCGACGTGGTCGCGATCGAGGTGCCCGAAGGCGACCCGACCGTCTAGGGGGGAGTGCGCGGTGATCCAGGGGCACGGCCTCACCTCGGGGGGCGCCGCGCGTACCCCGCCTCCCCGCGCAAGCGCCGTCCGCGCGAGCCGAAGGACTCCTCGTCGACCCCCCGCCGCAGCCCCGGCCGGGTGGGGCGCTCGGTCAGGGGCGGGAAGGGCCCGGGCTGGCAGTGCGGGCACCACCAGGTCTCGCGGGCGTACGGCGCGCCGGTGACCGAGTCGCGGAAGGCGACCGGCGTGCCGCACCGCCGGCACGGTCGCTCGGCCCTCCCGTAGACCCAGTGGGTCTGGCCTCGGCGGGTGTTGCCGGTGGTGACCTGACCGGGGTGGTCGAGGGAGTGCTGCAGCATCCGGCGGGCCAGCCGGACCGTGGCCCGGAGGTCGACGTCGCGGACGGGCGTCCAGGGGGAGTGGCCGCGCAGGTAGCAGGTCTCCACCGCCCAGAGGTTGCCGATGCCGGCGAGGTTCTTCTGGTCCAGCAGCGCCTCGACGAGCGGGCGCCCGGGATCGCGCAGCAGCCGCTCGACGGCCGCGTCCTCGTCCCACGAAGGTCCGAGCAGGTCCGGCCCGAGGTGGCCGACCACCGTGTCCTCCCGCGCGGTCTCGAGGAGCTCGAGCACCGGCATGCGCAGCGCGTACGCCGTCGGGCCGTCGGTGTGCAGGACCAGGCGGATCTCGTCGTCGAAGGTGCGCGGCAGGCGCTTGCCCGGGCCGACCACCTGCCAGGCGCCGTCCATCCTGAAGTGGGTGTGCAGCGTCAACCCGCCGCTGAAGCGGGTGAGCATGTGCTTGCCGTAGGAGTCGAACGCGGTGATCGTGCGGCCCGCCAGGTCGGCCGTGGCGAGCTGCGGGACGCGGAAGTCGCTGCGCACGACGGTGCGGCCGACCAGGTGCCCCCGCATGCGCCGGGCGGCCTTCCAGACGCTGTCTCCCTCGGGCACGTCCCCATGGTGCCCGTCGGCAACCGGTCCCGCCGTCGCCTCAGCGGGCCGACGCCCCGGCCAGCCAGGCGGCCCGGCGTCGCGCCGATGCCTGGGCGAGCCAGGCGTCCTGCACCAGCTCGGCGAGCTCCTGCCGGCCGATCTCGCTGAGCCGGCCGGCCTGCACCAGCACGGAGGCGTGCCCGTCGAAGTGCGGGGTGGTGAAGAACGGCGTCGCCGGGTCCTGCACCAGCGCCTGCTTGTCCGCCTCCGACCCGACCCAGAACATGATCACGTCGGGCAGCTTGTGCCCCTGCGCGTCGACGGCGTCCGGGCGCGGCGTGCGGAAGAAGGCGAACGACTTCCCGCCCACCTGGTAGACCGCGTTGCCCCGCGACCCGTGCACCACGGTCACGTGCGGCATCGCCTGCGCGAGCTCGTGCACGTCCTCCACCCGTGCCGGCCGGTCAGCGGTCACGCCGGCAGCGTAGGGGCCGGAGCGGTGCCCGGGTCGGCACGACCGCGCGGCCGTACCTCCCACCCTTGTCCCGCCCGGACGACCGACCCACCATGGGGACGCTGCGATGTGCGTCGTGAGGGGGACGTCACGTGGAGGTCCGCGAGAGTGCTGTCGGCCCACCGGGCGGGCGGACGTGACCGGCCTCGTCGTCTCGGCGGAGACGAGGCTCGCCCGCCTGCTCGAACGACTCCTCACGGCCGCTGAGGCCTCCCTGGAGGCGGGCGACCTCGAACCTGCCCGGACGACGGCCGAGGAGGTGCGCGCCGTCGATCCGGACAACCGGCGCGCCGCGGTCATCCTGCAGCGGGTGGCGGCCCGGCAGGTGGGCCCGTCCGGCGAACGCGTGCTGATGACGCTGCTCTTCTCCGACCTCGTGGGGTCGACGGTGATGTCCGAGCAGGTGGAGCCGGAGCAGCTGCGCGACCTCTTCGCCTTCTACCGCTCGGCCGCCCAGGAGGCGGTCACCCGGTACGGCGGCACCGTCCTGCACTACTCCGGTGACGGCATCCTCGCGGGGTTCGGCCACCCGTCGCCCCACGAGGACGACGCGCGGCGGGCGGTGCTGGCCGGCCTCGACCTGGTGGTCGCGCTGCGCGACGCCGCCCCGCAGCTCGCCGACCGCTTCGGGGTGGCGCCGGAGGTCCGCGTCGGGATGCACACCGGCCGGGTGGTGGTCACGGACCTGAGCGACGGCGGCGCCGTCGCCGAGCGCGACTCGGTCGTCGGCCTCGTGCCCAACCTCGCCGCGCGGATCCAGCAGGCGGCCGACCCCGGCACGGTGGTCGTCAGCGACGTCACCCAGCAGATGGTCGACTCCGACTTCTTCCTGCGCTCGCTGGGGGAACGCCGGCTCAAGGGGATCAGCCGCCCGGTCGAGGTCTTCGCCGTGGAGCGCCCGCGCTACGCCGCCGCCAGGTTCCAGGCCGAGCGGTACCGCAAGGCCGGGCTCGTCGGCCGGGACGAGCCCCGTGACCGGCTGCTCTCCGCCTGGCGCGAGGTACGGGAGGGCGCTCAGCCGCAGGAGGCCTCGTTCCTGGTCGCCGGGGAGGCGGGCATCGGCAAGTCCCGGCTGGTCGTCGAGCTCCTCGACCGGGTCGAGGCCAGCGGCGGGCAGGTCGTGGGTGCGGTGTGCCTGCCCTACTACGCGAACGTCTCCCTGTGGCCGGTCGCACGCCTACTCGAGCGCCTGGTCGGCGAGGGCGAGGACGCCGATCGGCGGGACCGGCTCGCGAGCTACCTCCGCGACGCCGGGCTGGACCCGGCTCGAGGGATCCCCTTCCTCGGCCCCCTGGTCGGGATCGCCCCGACCGGGGAGTTCCCGGCGCCGGACCTCGATCCGAGCGCCGTGCTCGACGAGACGCTCGACCTGCTCGTGGACTGGCTGGCCGGTCTGGCCGCGGTCCGCCCGCACCTGCTGGCCGTCGAGGACGTGCACTGGGCCGATCCCTCGACCGTGGAACTGCTCGGACGCGTCATCCGCCGTGGTCCCGCGGGCCTGCTGGTGGTGGTGACGGCACGCGACGTCGCCGCCGTCCCGTGGCGGGACCGCCTCTCCGTGGTCGAGCTCGGCCGGCTCGACGGCTCCGCCGCCAACCGCCTGGTCGACAACCTGGCGGCCGGGAAGCACCTGGACGGCCCGGCGAGGACGGCCATCCTGGAGCACGCCGAGGGGATCCCCCTCTTCATCGAGGAGCTCACGCGCTCGAGCCTGGACGCGCGGCGGGGCGAGTCGATACCCCTGCGGTTGCAGGAGCTGCTGACCTGGCGCCTCAAGGCGCCGGGCGTCGACCTGCGCGTGGTCCAGGTGGCCGCGACCATCGGGTCGACCTTCGACCCGGCGACCGTCGCGGCGGTCACCGGCGACGCCGACCTCGTGACCGACCAGCTGCGGGTGCTGGCCGACGCGGGCATCGTCGAGCCGGTCGGCCTCGCGGCGGGCACCTACCGCTTCCGCCATGCGCTGATGCGGGACGCCGCCTACGAGACGCAGGTGCTCGACGTGCGGCGCAGGAGGCACGCCCGTGTGGCCGACGCGCTCGCTGCCCGGGGTGCGGAACCCGCGCTCGTCGCGCAGCACCTGGACCTCGCCGGGGCGGTCGAGCAGGCGGTCGCCCGGTACGCGGACGCCGGCCGGCTCGAGCTCGGCCGCGGGGCGCACCCGGAGGCCAGGAGGCTGTTCTCGCGGGTGCTGGAGCTGCTCGACACCGTCTCCCCCTCGGACGAACGCGACCTCGGCGAGCTCGACGCCGTCCTGATGCACGGGCTGGCCGTCAGCTCGATGCAGGGCTACGCCTCGCCCGAGGTGGAGGCCGACCACCGGCGGGCCCAGGAGATCGCCGCCCGGCTCGGGCGTCCGGAGGTGCTCCCCGCGCTGGTCGCCCTGTGGGCCTACTGGCTCACGAGCGGACGGCTGACCACGGCTCTCGGTGTGCTCGACCAGCTCACCGCGATGGTGGGGGAGCCGGCGTACGCCGCCTTCCGGCCGGAGGTGTCGGTGCTGGCGGGCTTCCAGGAGTTCCACCGCGGCCACCTCGTGCCGGCGCAGGAGCACCTGGAGCGGGCGCAGCGAGCCTTCGCCGCCCGCGACGCCGACGAGCGCGTCTCGCCGCTGTGGCCGCTGCCCGACGACCCGATCGCGGCGTCGGGGAGCGTCCTCGCCGCCGTGGGCGCCATGCGCGGGGACCTCGACGCGTCGCGCCGGTGGGAGGGCGTGGCCCTCGGACGGGCGGCGGAGATCGGCTCCCCGCAGGGTCCGTTCACCCTCGTCCTGGTCCAGTGCTACGTCTCGATCATCCGGTACTTCCTCGGGGACGAGGACGCGGCGTCACGGGCGGGCTGGGACATGGTCGCCGTGGGCCGCGAGCACGGCCTCCCGTTCCGGTCCGCGTGGGGGGCCGCCTGGGCCGCCACGGGCACACCCGGTGGGGCGCCGGACCGCGACTTCCTCGAGGATGCCCTCGCCACGCTGGAACGCACGGGGTGGCTGACCTTCCTGCCCTTCCACCTCGCCCACCTCGCCCGGCTCGACGCGGCGGCCGGGGACCTGGACCGGGCCGATCGGCACCTGACCGAGGCCTTCGACGCGGTGCGGCGGATGGGGGAGGAGATCCACCTCCCCGACCTGCTCCGTCAGCGCGCCGGCCTGACGCTGATGCGCGGAGGCGAGGCCTCGGCGGCCGTGGAGGACCTCGTTGCGGCGGTGCGGACCGCGACCGGGCAAGGAGCACGCGTCGTCCGGCTCCGAGCAGCCCTCGACCTCGCCCGGCTCCCCGCGTCCTGCCGGCCCCCTGGCTGGCGCCATCTCCTCGCGGAGGCGCTGGCCGACGTGCCGCCGGGATACGACGGCGAGGAGACCGCAGCCGCCGAGCAGCTGCTCAGGGGTTGACGCCCGGGCGGGCACTCGCGATGCGAGGGAAGAGCCCGCAGAGCGCGGACGATTCGTCGCGGAGCGGGTGACCGGGATCGAACCGGCATGGCCAGCTTGGAAGGCTGGGGCTCTACCATTGAGCTACACCCGCGAGGTGCTCGGTCAGCGTAACGGGCCAGGCGGGATGGTCGGCACCAACCCGCAGGCGGCGCCGCTACGGTGCACGGCGTGACGCAGACCACGTGGATGGACGCCACCGCCCAGGCCGAGCTCGTGCGCAGCGGCCAGGCCAGCCCGCTCGAGCTCGTCGAGGACGCCATCGAGCGGATCGAGCGGGTCGACCCGCAGCTCGACGCGGTGATCCGCGAACGGTTCGACGACGCCCGCAAGGAGGCGGCCGGAGACCTCCCGGACGGCCCGTTCCGCGGCGTCCCGATCCTCTACAAGGACCTCGGCTGCCACGTCGCCGGCGAGGCCACCAACTACGGGACCTCGTTCCTCCGCGACGCCGACGTCCGCTGGCCGTCCGACAGCTACCTCGCCCGGCAGTTCCGCGCCGCGGGTTTCGTCTCCGTCGGCCGCACCAACGTGCCCGAGTTCGGCACCACCATCACCACCGAGCCGGTCGCGCACCGGCCGGCCCGCAACCCCTGGAACACCGGCCACTCCACCGGCGGCTCCAGCGGCGGCTCGGCAGCAGCGGTCGCGGCCGGACTGGTCCCGGTGGCGCACGCCAACGACGGCGGCGGGTCGATCCGCATCCCCGCCAGCGAGTGCGGCCTGGTCGGCCTCAAGCCCACCCGCGCCCGCGTGAGCCAGGGCCCCGACGTGGGGGAGGGGTGGGCCGGCGCCACCATCGACGGCGCCGTCACCCGCACGGTCCGCGACGCCGCCGCCGTCCTCGACGCCATCAGCCACGCCATGCCGGGGGACCCCTACCCGGCGCCGCCGTTCGCCCGCCCGCTGGCGGCCGAGGTGGGTGCGCCCGTCGGGCGGCTGCGCGTCGGGCTGCTCGACGCCGCCGAGGGGCAGGGATTCGTGGCCGATCCGGACTGCCGGGCCGCCGTCGCGAAGGCCGGGCAGCTGCTGGAGGGCCTGGGCTGCGCGGTGGAGCCCGGGACGCCGGAGGCGATGTTCGACGAGCAGTTCACCCGCTTCTTCACCGCCACGATCGCCGCCGACACCGCCCTGACGCTGGCCGCGCTCGAGCAGCTGCTCGGCCGCGAGGTGGCCGACGACGAACTGGAGCCGCGCAACGCCCTCTACCGGGCGATCGGCCGCCGGATGCCCGCCACCGACTACCTCGGCGCACGGGCCTGGCTCGGCGGCTGGGTCCGCCGGATGGCCGGCTTCTGGGCGCCGGGGGAGCAGGGCGGCCAGGGCTTCGACCTGCTCGTCACCCCGACCGTCGCCACACCCCCGCCCGAGCTCGGCTGGTTCGCCGCCGGTGGACCGGAGGACGAGGGGCGCCGGATCGGCTCCTTCATGCCTTTCACCGCGCAGTTCAACGTGACCGGCCAGCCGGCGGTCAGCCTGCCGCTGCACTGGACCGACGACGGCCTGCCGGTCGGCGTCCAGCTGGTCGCCGCGTTCGGCCGCGAGGACGTCCTCGTCCGGGTCGCCGCGGCGCTGGAGGAGGCCGCGCCGTGGGCCGACCGCCGTCCGCCGGTGTCCGCCTGACCCGTCGGCTGTCCGGGAGGTGGTGCCGCACGCCTAGACTCGGGCGGCCGCGGGGTGTGGCGCAGCTTGGTAGCGCACCTGCTTTGGGAGCAGGGGGCCGCAGGTTCAAATCCTGTCACCCCGACAACTCCGCCAGCCGCATCCCGGCCCGCCGTCGCCCCGCCCGCCGCCCGTAGACTCGTGGGTCGACGCGGCGCCGTCGACCACCGGGCGCCCCCACCAGCCGTCTTACCGAGGAGCACTGCCGCTGTGAAGAGCACCATCGAGGAACTGGGCCCCACGCGGGTCCGGATGGCGATCGAGGTGGCTTGGGGGGACCTGGACCACGCCTTCGGTGAGGTCTACAAGGAGCTGGGCAAGCAGGTCCGCGTCCCCGGTTTCCGCCCGGGCAAGGTCCCGAACCGCGTCCTCGACCAGCGCATCGGCCGTCCCGTCGTCCTGGAGCAGGTCGTCCAGCACGCCATCCCGGAGGTCTACTCCGAGGTCGTCCGCGAGAACCAGGTCCGCGTCCTCGGCCAGCCCGAGATCGAGGTGACCAAGCTCGAGGACAACGAGACCCTCGAGTTCACCGCCGAGGTCGACGTCGCCCCGCAGCTGGAGCTGCCCGCGCTGGACTCCCTCGCGGTCACCGTCGACGACGTCGCCGTCGAGGACGACGAGATCGACCAGCAGGTCGACGTCATGCGCGAGCGCTTCGGCATGCTCCAGGCCGTCGAGCGCGCCGCCCAGGACGGCGACTTCGTCTCCATCGACCTGGAGGCCAAGCTCGGTGACCAGGTGCTCGAGGACGGCTCGACCACCGGCATGTCCTACGAGGTCGGCTCCGGCAACCTCATGGAGGGCCTCGACGACGCCGTCCGTGGGCTGTCCGCCGAGGAGTCGAAGACGTTCCAGACCGCGCTGCTCTCCGGCCCCAACGCCGGCGAGACCGCCGACGTCACCGTCACCGTTCGCTCGGTGAAGGAGAAGGAGCTCCCCGAGCTCGACGACGACTTCGCCTCCACCGCCAGCGAGTTCGACACCCTCGACGAGCTGCGCGAGGACGTCCGCACCCGCCTGGCCCGCACCAAGACCCTCCAGCAGGGCGCGCAGGCCCGCGACAAGCTGGTCGAGCACCTGCTCGAGGCCGTCGAGGTGCCGATGCCGGAGAACCTGGTCGAGCGCGAGATCGAGTGGCGCAACCGTGCCTTCGAGGGCGAGCTGCAGCAGGCCGGCATGGACTGGGACAGCTTCCTCAAGATGTCCGGCGTCGAGAGCCGCGAGGCCTACGACGCCGACCAGCGCAAGAACGTCGAGGAGGCCGTCCGGACGCAGTTCATCCTGGACGCGATCGCCGACGCCCGTGAGGTCACCGTCGACAACGACGACCTCTCCGCGCAGATCATGGCCCAGGCCCAGCGCAACCGGATGAGCCCGGAGCAGTACGCGCAGCAGCTGCAGCAGGGCAACAACATCGCCGAGTTCGTCGCCGACGTGCGCCGGACGAAGACGCTGGCCCAGCTGCTCGAGCAGACGACGATCACCGATGCCTCGGGCAACGTCGTCGACCTGGAGGCGCTGCGCCCGAAGACGGTGCAGGCGCCGGCTGCCGACGCCGAGGACGAGGACGCCGACGACGAGGACGACATCGCCGTCGAGGCCGTCGCCACCGAGGCCGCAGAGGGCGCGACCGAGGACACCGAGGACGTCTCGAAGGCCTGACGCACGACGCCCAGGACGCCGCTCCACCCGATGCCGGGTGGGGCGGCGTCCGTCGTCTCCGGGTGCTCGTCCCGGTGCAGCCGCTGCGCCGTCGGCGAACACCACCCGTTGCGGGACTTGCACGTCGGAGGTGCGCGTTAGGGTCGACAGGACTCAGGCGAACTGCCGGGGGGCACCGCTCCCCGGGGGCCGTCGAGGCCCGCACCATCGCCCCACGAGACCGACTGCCGGACAGTCCTACGGAGGTCACCGCACCCGTGAGCACCACCGACCCGAACCTGGCCAGCGCCCCGCAGCTGCGCGGCGCTGCCGGGGGGATGAACCTCAACGACTCGGTCTACGAGCGCCTGCTGCGCGAGCGGATCATCTTCCTGGGCACCCAGGTCGACGACGTCATCGCCAACCAGCTGGCCGCCCAGATGCTGCTCCTGTCCGCCGAGGACCCCAAGAGCGACATCCACCTCTACATCAACTCGCCCGGTGGCTCGGTCAGCGCCGGCATGGCCATCTACGACACGATGCAGTTCATCGACTGCGACGTCGCCACCTACGGCATGGGCCTGGCCGCCTCGATGGGCCAGTTCCTGCTCACCGCCGGCACCAAGGGCAAGCGCTACGCCCTGCCGCACGCGCGGATCATGATGCACCAGCCCTCGGCGGGCGTCGGCGGCACCGCGGCCGACATCGCCATCCAGGCCGACCTGTTCCGCCGCACCAAGCGGGAGCTCAACGAGCTGCAGTCGCAGCACACCGGGCAGAGCGTCGAGCAGATCGAGAAGGACTCCGACCGCGACCGGTGGTTCACCGCGCAGGAGGCCCTCGAGTACGGCTTCGTCGACCACGTGGTCAGCAGGGCGACCATGACCGACAGCGCCAACCCGGTCACCGACAACTGAGTCCGGAGGGACACTCATGAGCTTCCAGATGCCCTCCAGCCGGTACATCCTGCCCTCCTTCGTGGAGCGCACGAGCTACGGCATGAAGGAGTCCAACCCCTACAACAAGCTCTTCGAGGAGCGCATCATCTTCCTCGGGGTGCAGATCGACGACGCCTCGGCCAACGACGTCATGGCCCAGCTCATCACGCTGGAGTCCACCGACCCGGACCGCGACATCACGATCTACATCAACTCGCCGGGTGGCTCGTTCACCTCGCTCATGGCGATCTACGACACCATGATGTTCGTCCGTCCCGACATCCAGACCGTCTGCATGGGCCAGGCCGCCTCGGCTGCCGCCGTCCTGCTCGCGGCCGGGACGCCGGGCAAGCGACTGGCCCTGCCGTACTCCCGCGTGCTGATCCACCAGCCCTCGGGTGAGGCGGGCGGTCAGGTCTCCGACCTCGAGATCCACGCCGCCGAGATCGAGCGCGTGCGGACGCAGATGGAGGAGATCCTGGCGCGGCACACCGGCCGGACGGCCGACCAGGTCCGCACCGACATCGACCGCGACAAGATCCTCACCGCCCAGGAGGCGAAGGACTACGGCATCGTCGACCAGGTCATCCAGAGCCGGAAGCTGAACGCGCTCCCGACGGCCTGATGCTCGGCGCGAGCCGGGGACGCGCGTGTCGCGTCCCCGGCTCGTACCGTCGTACTGCGGCGGTTCGGGAGGCGACTCCCGGGCCGGGGCAGGGGCCGAGAGGCGAGCGAGACGGAAGTGGGAGGGCCGCCGCGAAGCCGGGTGAGTCATTGCCCGGAGGCGTCGGTGGTGGCAGGTACGTTCGGCGGACGCCCGAACCCCGGCTGACAGCGCCGGGACGAGAGCCCCGTCGAGCGGGGACGGCAGCGGCGAAGTGCACGACGACGCAGGCACCTGGCTCCAGGGCTGCGAATCCGATGTGGAGGTCAGCAGGTGGCACGAATCGGTGAGAGCGGTGACCTGCTCAAGTGCTCCTTCTGCGGGAAGAGCCAGAAGCAGGTCAAGAAGCTCATCGCGGGCCCCGGGGTCTACATCTGCGACGAGTGCATCGACCTCTGCAACGAGATCATCGAGGAAGAGCTCTCGGAGTCCTCGGACCTGAAGTTCGACGAGCTGCCGAAGCCGAAGGAGATCCACGACTTCCTCGAGCAGTACGTCATCGGGCAGGACCAGGCCAAGCGCACGCTCTCGGTGGCCGTCTACAACCACTACAAGCGCATCCAGGCCGGCGGTGACCGCGCCTCCCGCGAGGACACCGTCGAGCTGGCGAAGTCCAACATCCTGCTGATGGGCCCGACCGGGTGCGGCAAGACCCACCTGGCGCAGACCCTCGCGCGGATGCTGAACGTCCCGTTCGCGATCGCCGACGCCACGGCGCTGACCGAGGCCGGCTACGTCGGCGAGGACGTCGAGAACATCCTGCTCAAGCTGATCCAGGCCGCCGACTACGACGTGAAGCGCGCCGAGACCGGCATCATCTACATCGACGAGGTCGACAAGATCGCCCGCAAGAGCGAGAACCCGTCGATCACCCGCGACGTCTCCGGTGAGGGCGTCCAGCAGGCGCTGCTGAAGATCCTCGAGGGCACCACGGCCTCGGTTCCCCCGCAGGGCGGCCGCAAGCACCCGCACCAGGAGTTCATCCAGATCGACACGACGAACGTGCTGTTCATCGTGGGCGGCGCCTTCGCCGGCCTGGACAAGGTCATCGAGGCCCGCACCAGCAAGCAGGGCATCGGCTTCGGCGCGGAGGTCCGCGGCAAGGCCGAGATCGCCGAGGCCAACGCCTTCGCCGAGGTCATGCCCGAGGACCTGCTGAAGTTCGGCATGATCCCCGAGTTCATCGGCCGGCTCCCGGTGATCACCAGCGTGCAGAAGCTGGACCGCGAGGCGCTGATCAACATCCTGACCGAGCCCAAGAACGCCCTGGTGCGCCAGTACCGGAAGCTCTTCGAGCTCGACGGGGTGGAGCTGGAGTTCACCGACGACGCCCTCGAGGCGATCGCCGACCAGGCGATCCTGCGCGGCACCGGCGCCCGTGGCCTCCGCGCGATCATGGAGGAGGTGCTGCAGTCGGTGATGTACGACGTCCCGAGCCGGGACGACGTCGCCTCCGTGGTGATCACCAAGGAGGTCGTGCTGGAGCACGTCAACCCGACCATCGTGCCGCGCAAGCCCACCCGCGAGCGCCGCGAGAAGTCCGCCTGACCTGACCGCCGACCAGCCCGCTCCCCACCCCGGGGAGCGGGCTGGTCGCGTTCCGGGTCCGGAGGTGTGCGCTGACGCCCAGTTCTATCGCCCAGAACCGGGCGTCAGCGCACTCCCTCGCGTCACTCGTCCACAGATCGCCGGCGCGGACCCCGTTGCCGGTCCGCGCTGGCCAGGCTCGACCGCATGGCACACGACGTGGACGCGCTCCTCGGTCCGGCGGGGTGGATCGGGTGGGACGCCTTGACCAGCCGGGTGGACCGCAAGACGGTCGCCAGCTGGGTCGGCACCGGGCGGCTCGAACGGCTCCAGCCGGGGGTGTACGCGCTGCCCTCCGCCGTCGGCGACCGACGGATCCGGCTCGAGGCGGCGGTGCGGAGCAGCCGGGGCTTGCTGAGCCACCGGACGGCCCTGGAGCAGTGGCGGCTGATGCCCCCGAGCAACGGTCCGATCCACCTCACGGTGGAGAACTCGCGGAGCGGCCGGGGCACGGCAGGCATCCACATCCACCGTTCGCGAGCGCTGCGCGACTGCGAGCGGCGAGCCGACGGACTGCCCGTCACGAGCGTCGAGCGGTCGATCGTCGACGCCTGGGGGCGTCCGGCTGGGCTCACGCGGGCGGAACTGCGCGCAGCGGCGATCGACGCGGTCCGCGGTCGGATGTGCGGGCCGCACGATCTGCTCCGCGAGATCGATAGACGGCCGTGCCTGGCGGGCAGGGCGGCGCTGGTGGAACTCGTGCGCCTCTTGGCCGAGGGCTGCCGGAGCGAGCTGGAGATCTGGGGCTGCCTGCACGTGCTGCGTGGTCCCGGCATGCCGTCGTTCGGTCTGCAGCGCCGGATCGAGGTGGCGGGGGAGAGCTTCTTCCTCGACGCTGCCTGCGATGAGGTGCTGCTCGCGGTCGAGATGGATGGCGCCGCATGGCACGGGTCGACGGCTCAGCGGGAGCGCGACATCCGTCGTGACGCGCTGATAGCGACCATCGGCTGGCAGACCCTGCGCTTCGGGTATCGCCGCCTGACCACCCAGCCGGACGCGTGCCGGTGGGACATCCGCTCGGCCTACGACGCCCGGTGGCGTCTGCTCGGGCTCGACGAAGTGCGCTGAGGCCCGGTTTCGGAGCTCAGAACCGGGCCTCAGCGCACACGCTCGACGGGCTACGAGGCGTCGGGGGTCTCTGCCAGGACGACCTCGACGCTCAGCTCGCCTTCACCCGGCTGCACCGAGAGCGTGGCGATCCGGCCCGCGTCGACGAGGTCGGTTCGGCCGGCCTCGATGAGCGGCACCTGCGCGGCCGGTGCGGTGACCGTCGCCGTCTCGACGTCGGCGCGCATGGAGACCTTCGCGTCGGACTTGGCCTTGCGCACCCCGGCCAGCGCAGCCGCGGTCGCCGTCACCACGGCAGGGTCGCCGGTCGCGGGCAGCGCGGAGGCCACCGGCCACGCGGCGCGGTGCACCGAGCCGGCCTGCCACCAGGACCAGACCTCCTCGGTCACGAACGGCAGCACAGGGGCGAACAGCCGCAGCTGCACCTCGAGGGCCACCGCCAGCGCGGCCTGAGCGGACGTCGCCGCCGGCCCGTCGCCGTATGCGCGGGACTTCACCAGCTCCACGTAGTCGTCGCAGAACGACCAGAAGAAGGTCTCGCTGACCTCGAGCGCACGGGTGTAGTTGTAGGCCTCCATGGCCGCGGTCGCCTCGTCGACCACCCGGCCCAGCGCGGTGAGCAGCCCCAGGTCGATCGGCTCGGTGACCTGCTCGACCGTCGACGCCGACGAGGCGCCCAGGCCCAGCACGAACTTGCCGACGTTGAGGATCTTCATCGCCAGCCGGCGGCCGACCTTCATCTGCGTCTCATCGAACGGCGAGTCCGCACCCGGCCGCGCGCCGGCGGCCCGCCAGCGGACGGCGTCGGTGCCGTAGCGCTCGAGGACGTCGATCGGCGTGGTGGCGTTGCCCTTGGACTTCGACATCTTCTTGCGGTCGGGGTCGACGACGAAGCCCGAGATCGCCGCGTGCGACCACGGCACCGCCCCGAACTCGTAGTGGGAGCGGACCACCGTTGAGAACAGCCAGGTCCGGATGATGTCGTGCGCCTGCGGCCGCAGGTCCATGGGGAAGACCGCGCCGAACAGCTCGGGGTCCGTGCCCCAACCCGAGGCGACCTGCGGGGACAGCGACGAGGTCGCCCAGGTGTCCATGACGTCGGGGTCGGCCATGAACCCGCCGGGCACGCCGCGCTGGTCCTCGGTGAACCCCGGCGGGACGTCGGAGGACGGGTCGACCGGCAGCGACTCCTCCGGCGCGAGCAGGGGCGCCGAGTAGTCCGGCTCGCCGGCCTCGTCGAGCCGGTACCAGACCGGGAAGGGGACGCCGAAGAAGCGCTGGCGGCTGATCAACCAGTCGCCGTTGAGGCCCTCGACCCAGTTCTCGTAACGGTGCCGCATGTGCTCGGGCACCCACTGGATCTCCCGGCCGCGGGCCACCAGGGCCTCCCGCAGGTCTGCGTCCCGGCCGCCGTTGCGGATGTACCACTGCCGCGTGGTGACGATCTCGAGCGGGCGGTCGCCCTTCTCGTAGAACTTGACCGGGTGGGTGATGGGCTTGGGCTCGCCGTCCAGGTCACCGGACTCGCGCAGCAGCTCCACGACCCGCTGCTGGGCGCTGAACGACGTCTTCCCGGCCAGCTCGTCGTAGGGCGACGCCGGGACGCCGTCCGGTGCGTCGGGGAGCAGTCGGCCGTCCCAGCCCACGATGGCGCGGGTGGGCAGCTGCAGCTCGCGCCACCAGGTGACGTCGTTGAGGTCGCCGAAGGTGCAGATCATCGCGATGCCGGAACCCTTGTCCGGCTCGGCCAGGCGGTGCGCCACCACCGGCACCTCGACGCCGAACAGCGGCGTCCGGACCGTCGTGCCGAACAGCGGCTGGTAGCGCTCGTCATCGGGGTGCGCCACCAGGGCCACGCAGGCGGGCAGCAGCTCGGGGCGGGTCGTCTCGATGAACACCGGGCCGTCGGCCGAGTGGAACGCGATGCGGTGGTAGGCGCCGGGGCGTTCGCGGTCCTCCAGCTCGGCCTGGGCGACGGCGGTGCGGAAGGTGACGTCCCAGAGGGTCGGGGCCTCCTGCGCGTAGGCCTCACCGCGGGCCAGGTTCTGCAGGAACATCTTCTGCGCCGTGGCGCGGGAGACCTCCGAGATCGTGCGGTAGACGTTCGACCAGTCCACCGAGAGCCCGACGCGGCGCCAGAGCTTCTCGAACTCCGCCTCGTCGGCCTCGGTCAGCTGCATGCACAGCTCGACGAAGTTGCGCCGCGAGATCGGCAGCTGGTCCTTGCCGGGCTTGGCCGGCGGCTCGAACGAGGGGTCGTAGGGCAGCGACGGGTCGCACCGGACGCCGTAGTAGTTCTGCACCCGGCGCTCGGTCGGCAGCCCGTTGTCGTCCCAGCCCATGGGGTAGAAGACGTGCCTGCCCCGCATCCGCTGGTAGCGGGCGATGAAGTCGGTGTGGGTGTAGCTGAAGACGTGCCCGACGTGCAGCGAGCCCGACGCCGTGGGCGGCGGGGTGTCGATCGAGTAGATCTGCTCGCGGGGGGTCGCGGGGTCCAGCGCGGCGGTGCGGTCGAAGGCGTAGGTGTCCTCGGCGGCCCACCGCCCGACCCACTTCTCCTCGAGCCCGTCGACGGTCGGCTTCTCGGGTACGTCGACGGTCGCAGCCGGGGCAGGAGTGGCCGAGGTCGCGATGTCGGGTGCCATGTGCCTCAGTCTAGGAACCTCCCGGCTGGCATCCTGAGCAGGATGAGCAGCAGCAGCACCGGTGAACTGGCCCGGGTCGAGGAGGAGCTGCTCGCCCGCTGGCCGGAGAGCCGGCTCGAGCCCTCGTTGACCCGCATCGCCGCCCTGGTCGACCTCCTCGGCAACCCGCACCGGGCGATGCCGGTCATCCAGGTCGCCGGCACCAACGGCAAGACGACGACGGCGCGGATGATCGACGAGCTGCTGCGCGGGTTCGGCCTGCGCGTGGGCCGCTTCACCAGTCCGCACCTGGAGTCGATGCGCGAGCGGATCGTCCTCGACGGCGAGCCGGTGAGCGCCGAGCGGTTCGTCGAGACCTACGCCGACATCGCTCCCTACGTGCAGATGGTGGACGCCGCCGGCGAGCACCCCATGAGCTTCTTCGAGGTCATGGTGGGCATGGCGTACGCGCTGTTCGCCGACGCGCCGGTCGACGTCGCCGTCATCGAGGTCGGCATGGGCGGCACCTGGGACGCGACGAACGTCGCCGACGCGCGGGTCGCCGTCGTCACCCCGGTGGCCATGGACCACGCCGAGTACCTCGGTCCGGACGTCGCCACCATCGCGGGGGAGAAGGCCGGGATCATCAAGCCCGACTCGATCGCGGTCCTGGCCCACCAGCAGCCGGGCGCGCTGGACTCGCTGATCCGCCGGGCCGTCGAGGTCGACGTCGTCGTCGCACGGGAGGGCACCGAGTTCGGCGTCCTCGAGCGCCGGGTGGCCGTCGGCGGGCAGCAGGTGCGCCTGCAGGGTCTGGGCGGCGAGTACGACGAGGTCTACCTGCCGCTGTTCGGCGCCCACCAGGCGCAGAACGCCGCGACCGCGCTGGCCGCCGTCGAGGCGTTCCTGGGCGCCGGCGCGGCCACCGGTCCGATCGAGCAGGAGACGGTGCGCGCCGCGTTCGGCGCGGTCCGCTCGCCCGGCCGGCTGGAGCGGGTGCGCACCAGCCCGACGGTGCTGGTCGACGCCGCGCACAACCCCGCCGGGATGGCGGCGACGGTCGAGGCGATCCGCGAGTCCTTCGACTTCACCCGCCTGGTCGGGGTGGTGGCCGCGGTCCGCGGCAAGGACGTCGCCGGGATGCTGGCCGCGCTCGAGGAGGTCTGCGCCGAGCTCGTCGTCACCCAGAACAGCTCGGAGCGGGCGCTCCCCGCCGACGAGCTGGGCGCCCTGGCCGTCGACGTCTTCGGCGCCGACCGGGTCAGCGTGTCGCCGCGGCTCGGCGAGGCGATCACCGAGGCGATCGAGCTGGCCGAGGCCGGCCCCGACGACGCGCTCGGCGGCTCCGGGGTCCTGGTGACCGGCAGCGTGATCACCGCGGGGGAGGCCCGCACCCTGCTGCAGGGCCGCCGTCCGTGAAGGCGACCGACCCGGTCCGGGCCGGCCGGGCGCTGGGCGGGGCCGCCGCGGCGATCCTCGCGCTGGAAGGCATCGCCGTCCTGTTCGTGCCGCGGGCCATCGCGCCGACCGACGGGCTCGGCGCGGTCCGGCTGACGCTGCTGGTCGGGCTGGCGCTGGTGCTGATCCTGGCCAGCGGCATCCAGCGCCGGGAGCGCGGGCTGGTCATCGGCACCGCCCTGCAGGTCCCGCTGCTGGCCACCGGCCTCATGACCAGCGCGATGTGGTTCGTCGCCGGGGCGTTCCTGCTCATCTGGCTCTACCTGCTGCAGGTGCGCCGGGAGCTCATCGGCACGATGTTCGGCCCGGTCCCGGTGGCCGGCCCGGACGGCGCCGCGGACTGATGGGCCACGGAGGACCCGTGCCCCACCTCTTCAGCGAGTTCACGCTCAAGGGCGTCACCCTGCGCAACCGCATCGGCATGAGCCCGATGACGATGTACCGGTCGACGGACGGCCGGCTGTCCGACTACCACCTCATGTACCTCGGCGCCCGGGCCGCGGGCGGGTTCGGGCTGGTCTTCCCCGAGCAGGTGGCCGTCGTCCCGGAGGGGCGCACGAGCGTGCACTGCGCGGGCATCTACGAGGACGCGCAGATCGAGGGCCACGCCCGCGTCACCGCGATGATCCGCGAGATGGGCGGCGTGCCGGGCATCCAGCTGGGACACACCGGGCGCAGCGGCAGCGAGGAGCCGCCGTGGGCCGGCTGGGGGCAGATCGCGCCGGACGCCCCGGAGGGCTGGCAGGTGGTCGGGCCGTCGGAGGTGCCCTACGGGGCGCCCCGCCGGCCGTACCCGGTGCGCGCGCTGACCGTCGAGGAGATCGCGCAGCTGCACCGGCGCTACGCGGACGCCGCGGTGCGGGCGCTCGAGGCCGGCTACCAGTGGCTGGAGCTGCACTTCGCGCACGGCTACCTCGGGTCGAGCTTCTTCTCGCCGCTGGCCAACCGGCGCGAGGACCGCTACGGCGGCAGCCTCGAGAACCGGGCGCGCTTCCTGCTCGAGGCGCTGGACGCCGTGCGCGCGGTGTGGCCGGAGCACCTGCCGCTGACGATGCGCCTGGGCGCTGACGACTTCCACCCCGAGGGCACGCAGTTCGACGACGCCCTGGTCGCGATCGGCTGGATGAAGGAGCGTGGGCTCGACCTGGCCGACGTGAGCATGGGCGGCAACACCGACGACATGACCGAGCCGCTGTGGAACCAGCCCGGCGCCTGGGTCGCGCGGGCCGGCCGGATCAGGCGCGAGGTGGGCATCCCCGTCGCGACCAGCTGGAACCTCGGCGTCCCGGAGAACGCCGATGCCGCGGTCCGGTCCGGCGACGTCGACGTCGTCCTGCTCGGTCGGCCGGCGCTGGCCAATCCGCACTGGCCGGTGTGGGCCGCCCGCGAGCTGGGGCACCCCGACCCCTTCGCGCTCGTGCCCGGCGACTGGGGGTGGTGGCTGCGGCACTTCCGCGGCCACGCCCCGAGCATCGGCTGGCCGGAGACCGGCCCGTAGGCTCCCGGTCCGTGACCGAACGCACCCTTGTCCTCGTCAAGCCCGACGGCGTCGCCCGTGGCCTCGTCGGCGAGGTGATCACCCGCCTGGAGCGCAAGGGCCTGCGCCTGGCCGCCGCCGAGCTGCGGACGCTGACCGCCGACGTCGCCGAGACGCACTACGCCGAGCACCGCGAGCGGCCGTTCTTCGGCTCGCTGGTCGAGTTCATCACCAGCGGTCCGCTGATGGCCCTGGTCGTCGAGGGGCCGCGGGCCATCGAGGCGTTCCGCGCGCTGGCCGGCGCGACCGACCCGGTGAAGGCCGGCCCCGGCACGATCCGCGGTGACTTCGCCCTCGAGGTGCAGAACAACATCGTGCACGGCTCGGACTCGCCGGAGTCCGCGGCCCGCGAGATCGGGCTGTTCTTCCCCGACCTGGGCTGAGCCTGCGGTCGTGGCCGGTCGGGGTGGTCGCCCCGGCGGCTACCCTGGACCGGTCATGACTGCAGAGCTCCGCACCACCGCCGGCGAGTCGCTCTACCCGCGACTCGAGCCGCTGCTGGCCCAGATCCAGAAGCCCATCCAGTACGTGGGCGGTGAGCTCAACGCCCAGGTGAAGCACTGGGACGCCGCCAGCGTGCACTGGGCGCTCATGTACCCCGACGCCTACGAGGTCGGGCTGCCCAACCAGGGCCTGATGATCCTCTACGAGGTGCTCAACGAGCGGTCCGACGCCCTGGCCGAGCGCACCTACGCCGTCTGGCCCGACCTCGCCGCGCTCATGCGCGAGCACGGCGTCCCGCAGTTCACCGTCGACGGGCACCGCGCCGTCGCGGACTTCGACCTGCTCGGGGTCAGCTTCGCCACCGAGCTCGGCTACACCAACCTGCTCGAGGCGCTCGACCTCGCCGGGGTCCCGCTGCACGCGGTCGACCGCGACGAGAGCCACCCCGTGGTCGTCGCCGGCGGTCACGCCGCGTTCAACCCCGAGCCGGTCGCGGACTTCGTCGACTGCGCCGTCCTCGGTGACGGCGAGCAGGTGGTCGGCGACATCACCGACGTCGTCAAGGCGTGGAAGGCGCAGGACCGCCCGGGTGGCCGGGAGGAGCTCCTCGCCCGCCTCGCGCGGGTCGACGGCGTGTACGTGCCGCGCTTCTACGCGGTCTCCTACGCCGAGGACGGCGCCATCGCCGGCGTGACCCGCACCCGGGACGACGTCCCGGCGAAGGTCGGCAAGCGCACCGTCATGGACCTCGACGAGTGGCCCTACCCCAAGCAGCCGCTCGTGCCGAACGCCGAGAGCGTGCACGAGCGGATGAGCGTCGAGATCTTCCGCGGCTGCACCCGTGGTTGCCGCTTCTGCCAGGCGGGGATGATCACCCGCCCGGTGCGCGAGCGCACCATCACCGGCATCGGCTCGATGGTCGACCAGGGGCTCAAGGCGACCGGGTACGAGGAGGTCGGCCTGCTCAGCCTCTCCAGCGCCGACCACTCCGAGATCGGGCAGCTGGCCAAGGAGCTGGCCGATCGCTACGAGGGCACCAACACCGGCCTGAGCCTGCCGAGCACCCGCGTCGACGCCTTCAACGTCACGCTGGCCAACGAGCTGTCCCGCAACGGCCGCCGCAGCGGGCTGACCTTCGCCCCCGAGGGCGGCAGCGAGCGGATCCGCCGGGTCATCAACAAGACGGTGTCCAAGGAGGACCTCGTCCGCACGGTGACCACCGCCTACGCCAACGGCTGGACGCAGGTGAAGCTCTACTTCATGTGCGGCCTGCCCACCGAGACCGACGAGGACGTCCTGGAGATCGCCGACCTCGCGGTCGAGGTGATCCGCGCCGGGCGCGAGGCCAGCGGCCGCAAGGACATCCGCTGCACCGTCTCCATCGGCGGCTTCGTGCCCAAGCCGCACACCCCGTTCCAGTGGGCCGGCCAGGCCAGCGCCGAGACGATCGACCACCGGCTGCGGGTGCTCCGCGCCAAGATCAACGAGGACCGGCGGATCGGTCGCTCGATCGGCCTGCGGTACCACGACGGCAAGCCCGGCGTGATCGAGGGCCTGCTCTCCCGCGGCGACCGCCGCGTGGGCCGGGTCATCGAGCGCGTCTGGCGCGAGGGCGGCCGGTTCGACGGCTGGAGCGAGCACTTCTCCTACGAGCGGTGGACGCAGGCCGCGGCCGAGGAGCTCGCCACCTTCGGCGTCGACCTCGACTGGTACACCACCCGCGAGCGCACGGAGCACGAGATCCTGCCCTGGGACCACCTGGACTCCGGGCTGGACAAGGAGTGGCTCTGGGAGGACTGGCAGGACGCCCTGTCCGAGGAGGAGGTCGCCGACTGCCGGTGGACCCCCTGCTACGACTGCGGGGTCTGCCCGACCAACGGCACCGAGATCCAGATCGGGCCCACGGGTCGCAGCCTGCTCCCGCTCACGGTGGTCTGATGGCCCGCCAGCCCGACGGGCCGCCGCCCCCGCCGACGGTCCAGAAGCTGCGCATCCGCTACGCCAAGCGCGGGCGGCTGCGCTTCGCCTCGCACCGCGACCTGGCGCGGGCCCTCGAGCGCGCGCTGCGCCGGGCGCGGGTGCCGATGGCCTTCTCCGCCGGCTTCAGCCCGCACCCCAAGATCTCCTACCTCGGCGCCGCCCCGACCGGCGCGGCCAGCGAGGCGGAGTACGTCGAGATCGGCCTGGCGGTGCGGTGCGACCCGGAGGCGGTGCGCGCCGCGCTGGACGCCGCCCTGCCCGAGGACATCGCCGTCCTCGAGTGCGTGGAGGCGCAGGAGGGCACCGGCTCGCTGGCCGACCGGATCGATGCCGCGGTGTGGCGGGTGGAGCTGCCCGGGGTCGACCCCGATGAGCTCGCGCGGGCCGTCGAGGCCTTCCTCGCCGCCGACGTCGTCACGGTCGCCAAGCGCACCAAGAACGGCCTCAAGGACGTCGACGCCCGGGTGGCCGTGACCAGCGCGTCGGCGTCGGCCGGGGCAGGTTGTGCCATACTGCACATGGTCGTCCGGCAGGTGACGCCCGCCGTACGACCCGACGACGTGTTGGCCGCCCTGGCTGCCGTCGCCGACCTGCGCCCGCCGTTGCCCCCCCGGGCCGTGCGTGAGGCGCAGGGCCGGCTCGACGACACCGGGACCGTGGTCGATCCGCTCGGACCCGACCGCACGGCGGGAGCCCCCGACCAGGAGGCGCACGCCGCAGTCTGACCGACGGAGGCCCCGGGGCCCGCGCACCGTCGCCCGCGACACGGCTGCCAGACGTGCCGCACCCGCAGACCACAGCACCACCCGCACAGCACCACCGCAGTCCGGCTCCCCGCCGCGGCAACCGTCGCGCGGGAGCCGCCCACAGACTTCGCAGGGCGAGCCAGTCGCCGTGACCCGCGCGACGGCCCGCCCCGCCCTGAACCGTGCTCCTGTGCGGCCGCCAGTCATCCGATCGGCGCCCGGGAGCCTTGAGGAGACGAGCCCTCGTGGCCGATACCGACAGCAGCAGTCCCACCAGCGCCGACGAGAACGGCCCCCGGCCGGACGACGAGGTCACCGAGATCCCCGCGGTGTCCGAGGACTCCTCGGTCCCCGAGGACCCGGAGGAGGAGGCCGCGGCCGAGCCGGAGCCGCAGCCCGAGCAGCAGCCGGAGCCCCAGCCCGACCCGGAGCCCGAGGCGGATCCGGAGCAGGTCGGCTCCCGGTTCGGCGCGCAGTTCAGCTCGCCGGAGCCCACCGCCGTGGTCGCCCGGCCGCGCCGCCGCGCCACCCGCCCGGCCGCCGCGCCGGACCCCGACGCGGTCGAGCCGGTGACCCCGGCGGCGCCCGTCGCCGCGGCGCCGGCGTTCGTCAGCTTCATGGCCCCGCCGGCCGACGCCCCGCCCGCCCCGCGCCGTCGCAGCCGCCGCCCCGTCGAGTCGCCCGACGTCGAGGCCGCCGACGGCGCGACGCCCGAGGTGACCGAGGAGGAGGTCGAGCCGACCCGTTCCCGCCGCCGCCGCCGTCCGGTCGCGGAGCCCGTCGAGGACGTCGAGCTCGTCGAGGGCCGGGACGCCGACGACGAGGACGCCGACGACGAGACCGCCGGTGCCGGGGACGACGGCGACGCCGCCGAGGGGGCCGGCAGCCGCCGGCGCCGCCGCGGTCGCCGCGGGCGCGGTCGTGGCCGCACCGAGGAGTCCGGCGACGGCGACGACGAGACCGCCGACCAGCCCCTGGCCGACGCGGACGCGGACTCCGACGAGGACGCGGCCGACGAGGGCGACGAGGACACCGACGGCGACACCGACGAGGCCTCGGGCGGCTCGAGCACCCGCCGCCGCCGTCGCCGCCGCCGGCGCAGCGGGAGCGGGGGCGAGGACGCCTCCGACGACACCGACGACGACGACCGCCCCGAGCGGGCCGGCCGCAACGGCCGCACCACCAGCGACGACGACGTCCGCGGGGTCGCGGGCTCGACCCGCCTGGAGGCCAAGCGCCAGCGCCGCCGCGACGGCCGCGACACCGGTCGCCGCCGCGCGCCGATCCTCACCGAGAGCGAGTTCCTCGCCCGGCGCGAGGCGGTCGACCGCACGATGGTCATCCGCCAGCGCGGCGAGCGGACCCAGATCGCCGTCCTCGAGGACGACGTCCTCGTCGAGCACTACGTCACCCAGGCGCAGGCGACCTCCTTCGCCGGCAACGTCTACCTCGGCCGCGTGCAGAACGTGCTGCCCAGCATGGAGGCGGCGTTCATCGACATCGGCAAGGGGCGCAACGCGGTCCTGTACGCCGGTGAGGTCAACTGGGACGCCGCGGGCCTGTCGGGCAAGCAGCGCTCGATCGAGACCGCGATGAAGTCCGGCGACAAGGTCCTGGTGCAGGTCACCAAGGACCCGATCGGCCACAAGGGCGCCCGGCTCACCCAGCAGATCAACCTGCCCGGCCGGTTCCTGGTCTACGTGCCCGGCGGCTCGATGACCGGCATCAGCCGGAAGCTCCCCGACACCGAGCGGCAGCGCCTCAAGGACATCCTCAAGCGGATCGTCCCCGAGGACGCCGGCGTGATCATCCGGACCGCGGCGGAGGGCGCCTCGGAGGAGGAGCTCACCCGCGACGTCAACCGGCTCACGGCGCAGTGGGAGGTCATCCAGCAGAAGGCGGGGTCGACCTCCAGCGCGCCCACCCTGCTCTACGGCGAGCCCGACCTGGCCATCCGCGTCATCCGCGACGTCTTCAACGAGGACTTCAAGGAGCTCGTCGTCCAGGGCGACGACGCCTGGGACACCGTCGAGGCCTACGTCGGCCACGTCTCGCCGGAGCTGAGCGCACGGCTGTCGCGCTACTCGGGGACCGGCGACGTCTTCCACGACCTGCGCATCGACGAGCAGCTGGCCAAGGCGCTCGACCGCAAGGTGTGGCTGCCCTCGGGCGGCTCGCTGGTGATCGACCGCACCGAGGCGATGACCGTCGTCGACGTCAACACCGGCAAGTTCGTCGGCTCGGGCGGCAACCTCGAGCAGACCGTCACGCGCAACAACATGGAGGCCGCGGAGGAGATCGTCCGCCAGCTCCGGTTGCGCGACATCGGCGGCATCATCGTCATCGACTTCATCGACATGGTGCTGGAGAGCAACCGCGACCTCGTGCTGCGGCGGCTCACCGAGTGCCTCGGGCGCGACCGCACCAAGCACCAGGTCGCCGAGGTCACCTCGCTGGGCCTGGTGCAGATGACCCGCAAGCGGGTCGGCCAGGGCCTGCTCGAGGTGTTCTCCGAGAACTGCGAGCACTGCCGCGGGCGCGGGATCATCGTCAGCACCGACCCGGTCGACGAGAAGCGTCGCGGCGGTGGCGGCGGCAACGGTGGCGGCTCCGCCGGCTCCGGCGGGGGCAACTCCGGCGGCAACCGGCGCGACCGCTCCGGCAAGGGCGACAACGGCGGCGGAAGCAGCACCAAGGACGACGCCGCCGAGCAGGCCGCACCGGAGAGCGGCCCGGCCGCCGAGCCGGCCGCCGAGGGCGACGCCGAGGCGGGCGAGGGCACGCGCAGCGGCGGGCGACGCAACCGTGGCCGCCGCAACCGCGGCCAGTCGGGCGAGGACCGGGCCGCGGCCGACGCCGCCGTCCTGGCCGGCACCCGGGGCGAGGAGCCCGACGCCGCGGACGACGACGCCGCAACCGCCGTCGAGGACGTGACGCCGGTGGACGCGGACCCGGAGGTCCACCCCGCGACGCCGGAGCGCGAGTCCGCCGACGTGGTGGTCGTGCCGCCGCTCGCCGTGGCCCAGCCCGCACCGGAGCAGGGAGAGCAGGGAGAGCAGCCGGAGCAGGCCGAGCCCGCGGTCGAGGCGACCCCCACCGAGCCGCTCGCGGCCGAGGACGTCCTGGCCGCACCGGAGATCGCGGCGGCGGAGGTGGCCGCGGTCGACGCGGCCACGGCCGAGGTGGTCGCCGAGGAGCCGGCGACGGCCGCTCCGACGGGGCGTCCGCGCCGCCGCCGGGCAGCCAGCCGCCCGGCCGGGCCGCCCAGCGCCTGACCGTCCTAGGTCACGTCGACCGGGGCGCACAGCCTCAGGTACGCTGGTCGGGTTGCACCGCCACCGCGCGGGCGCCCCAGGGTGCCGCCGGGTCAGGCGTGCGCAGCCCGTCCAGCACCCGGCGCCCGATCGGTCGTGCGCGCCGGGAACACAGCAGGACACACGAATGCGAACGAGGAGTCAGTGGTGTACGCAGTGGTGAAGGCCGGCGGTAGCCAGCACAAGGTGGCCGTGGGCGACACGTTCACGATCAACCGCCTGGCGGGTGCGGCCGGCGACAGCGTCGCCCTGCCGGCGATCCTGCTGGTCGACGGCGACACCGTCACCAGCGACGCCGCGGCCCTGGCCAAGGTGACCGTGACCGGCGAGATCGTCGAGCACGGCAAGGGCCCGAAGATCCGCATCCACAAGTTCAAGAACAAGACCGGCTACCACAAGCGGCAGGGGCACCGTCAGCCCCTGACCAGCGTCGTGGTCCGCGACATCTCGAAGGGCTGACCTCGACATGGCACACAAGAAGGGCGCATCGTCGTCCCGCAACGGTCGTGACTCCAACGCGCAGCGCCTCGGCGTGAAGCGCTTCGGTGGCCAGGTCGTCAAGGCCGGCGAGATCATCGTGCGCCAGCGCGGCACCCACTTCCACCCCGGCCTCGGTGTCGGCCGCGGCAGCGACGACACGCTGTTCGCGCTGGCCCCCGGTGCGGTCACCTTCGGCACGCGCCGCGGGCGGAAGACCATCAGCATCAGCGCCGTCGAGGCCTGATCCCGGACCCCGTCCACGGGACGGGGCCGCAGAACGTTCACCACGCGACGAGCGCACGGGCGATCCGCCCGTGCGCTCGTCGCGCTAGCAGGCAGGAGGCGGTGGGCATGGCCGCTTTCGTCGATCGCGTGGTCGTGCACGTGGCAGCCGGCAACGGCGGTCACGGCGTGGCCTCGATCCACCGGGAGAAGTTCAAGCCGCTCGGCGGGCCCGACGGCGGCAACGGCGGTGACGGCGGCGACGTCGTCCTCGAGGTGGACCCCAGCGTGCACACGCTGCTGGACTTCCACCACCGGCCGCACCAGAAGGCCGGTAACGGCCGGCCCGGCGAGGGCAGCAACCGGCACGGCGGCAAGGGCGAGGACCGGGTCCTGCGGGTCCCGGCGGGCACGGTCGTCAGCACGCCCGACGGCCGGGTCATCGCCGACCTCGTCGGCGCGGGCACCCGCGTCGTGCTGGCCCAGGGCGGCCGCGGCGGGCTGGGCAACGCCGCGCTGGCCAACGCCCGCCGCAAGGCCCCCGGTTTCGCGCTGCTCGGTGAGCCCGGCGAGGCCTTCGACGCGGTCATCGAGCTCAAGAGCATCGCCGACGTCGGCCTGGTCGGGTTCCCGTCGGCGGGCAAGTCCTCGCTGGTCGCCGCCATGTCCGCGGCCCGGCCGAAGATCGCCGACTACCCCTTCACCACGCTGGTGCCGAACCTCGGCGTGGTCCGCTCCGGCGACACGGTCTACACGATGGCCGACGTCCCGGGGCTGATCCCGGGCGCGTCCACCGGCAAGGGCCTGGGCGTGCAGTTCCTGCGGCACGTCGAGCGCTGCGCCGTCCTGGTGCACGTGGTCGACATGGCCACGATGGAGCCCGGGCGCGACCCGGAGAGCGACATCGAGGCGCTCGAGCACGAGCTGGCCGAGTACGGCGGCGACGAGCTCGACCTGGTCGGCCGGCTGCGCATCGCCGTCCTCAACAAGATCGACGTGCCGGACGCCCGGGAGCTGGTCGACCTGGTGCGCACCACCCTCGAGGAGCGGGGGCTGACCGTCTTCCCGGTCAGCGTCGCCACGGGGGAGGGGCTGCGCGAGTTCGGCTTCGCCCTCGCCGCGGCGGTCGAGGAGCACCGCGCGAGCCTGCCCGCGATGGAGCCCGCCCGCGTCACCGTGCGGCCCAAGGCGGTCGACGACTCCGGCTTCACCGTCGAGCGCGACACCGAGTTCGACACCGGAGGCTTCCTCGTGCACGGCGTCCGGCCCGAGCGCTGGGTGCGCCAGACCGACTTCAGCAACGACGAGGCCGTCGGCTTCCTCGCCGACCGGCTCAACCGGCTCGGGGTCGAGGAGGCGCTGGCCAAGGCGGGTGCGGTCACCGGTGACGCCGTCACCATCGGCGGCGTCACCTTCGACTGGGTGCCCTCCCTGCCCGCCGGCACGCTCACGGTCGAGGAGACCGCCGGGCTGGGTGGCCGGGGCACCGACGCCCGCATCGACGCGCCGCACCGCGTGCGCGCCGAGGAGCGGCTGGCGGCCAAGCGCGCCCGCCGGGTGCCGTACGAGCTGAGCGAGGAGACGTGGACCGAGGACGACCTGCCGGAGGACCTGCCGTGACGCCGTCCGGCGTGCGGTCCGAGATCGCCGGCGCCCGGCGCGTCGTGGTCAAGGTCGGCTCCTCCTCGCTGACCACCCTGCCGGGCGGGCTGGACACCGGTCGGCTCTCCGCACTGGTCGAGGTGCTGGGTGCCGCCCGCGCCGCCGGCCGGGAGGTCGTGCTCGTCTCCTCGGGGGCGATCGCCGCCGGGCTGGCCCCGCTCGGCATCGAGGGACGGCCGCGTGACCTCGCCACCGCGCAGGCCGCCGCCAGCGTCGGGCAGCTCCGGCTGGTGCAGACCTACGCCGACGCCTTCGCCGCGCACGGCGTCACCGTCGGCCAGGTGCTGCTGACCGCCGACGACCTGACCCGCCGCGGGCACTACCGCAACGCGCACCGCACCGTGGAGCGGCTGCTGACGCTGGGCGTGCTGCCGATCGTGAACGAGAACGACACGGTGGCCACCGAGGAGATCCGCTTCGGCGACAACGACCGGCTCGCCGCGCTCGTGGCGCACGTGGCCCAGGCCGACGCGCTGGTGCTGCTCTCCGACGTGGACGGCGTCTACGACGGCGACCCGCGCACCGGTCCGGCGTCGCTGGTTGACACCGTCCGCGAGCCCGCCGACCTGGCGGCCGTCACCCTCGGCTCGGCCAGCAGGAACGGGGTCGGCACCGGCGGGATGGCCACCAAGGTGGAGGCCGCCTTCATCGCCGCTCACGCCGGCGTGCCCGTCGTCGTCACCTCGACGGCGCAGGCCGGCGCCGCCCTGGCGGGGGAGCGGGTCGGCACCCTGTTCCAGGCGATGGGCCGCCGGCCCAGCGCCCGCCAGTTCTGGCTGCGCTACGCCAGCCGGCCGCGCGGCCGGCTGGTCCTGGACGACGGCGCGGTGGAGGCCGTCCGCGAGCGGCACGCCTCGCTGCTGGCCGCGGGCATCACGGCCGTGTCCGGGGAGTTCGTCGCCGACGACCCGGTCGAGCTGGTCGGCCTCGACGGCACCGTCGTGGCCCGCGGGCTGGTCGCCTACGACGCCTCCGAGCTGCCCCGGCTGCTGGGCCACAAGTCCGGCGACCTGCCGCCGGAGTACCGCCGGGAGGTCGTGCACCGCGACGAGATGGTGCTCGTCCGGCGCCGTCCCTGAACCCGCGGGGCGGGGCGGCGAAGCCCGGCTGAGAGACTGCAGCCGTGACGATCCGCCCCATCCGCGAGCTCGGTGACCCGGTCCTGCGCACCCCCTCCGACGAGGTCACGGCCTTCGACGGCTGGCTGGCCGCGCTGGTGCGCGACCTCGAGGAGACCGTCGACAACCCCGGCCGCGCCGGTGTCGCCGCGCCGCAGATCGGGGTCAACGTGCGGGCGTTCTCCTACAACGTCGACGGACGCATCGGGCACGTGGTGAACCCGGTGCTCGTCGAGGTCTCCGAGGAGATCCAGGACGGTGACGAGGGGTGCCTGTCCGTCCCGGGCATCTGGGCCCCCACCGTGCGTGCCATGCGCGCGGTCGTCGAGGGCTTCGACGTCCGCGGGAAGCCGCTCCGGATCGAGGGGGAGGGGCTCATGGCCCGCTGCCTCCAGCACGAGGTCGACCACCTCGACGGCAAGGTCTTCCTCGACCGGCTCACCGGTGAGGCGCGGAAGTCCGCGCTGCGGGCGCTGCGCGACCGCTGAGGCTCAGCCGCGGGCGGCGGTGCAGGCGGCGCAGGTACCGAAGACCTCGACCTGGTGGGCGACGTCGGAGAAGCCGTGCTCCGAGGCCACCCGGGACGCCCAGCGCTCGACGGGCTGGTCGGCCACCTCGACCGTCTTGCCGCAGGAGCGGCAGACCAGGTGGTGGTGGTGCGCGGGGGAGCAGCGGCGGTACGACGCCTCGCCGTCGGAGCCCCGCAGCACGTCGAGCTGCCCGTCGTCGACCAGCGCCTGCAGCGCCCGGTAGACCGTCGCGAGCCCGACCGAGTCACCCCGCTCCCGGAGCAGGGCGTGCAGGTCCTGGGCGCTGCGGAAGCCGTCCAGCTCGTCGAGCAGCGCGACCAGCGCGCTGCGCTGACGGGTGGTGCGGCGGGCGGGGACGTCGGCGGCGGGCGCGGCCGGATCGGTCATGGTCGCCCCGTCCTGTCCCGGGGGGCGCCCACCGGGCCCACCCCGTGCTCGTCGTAGTGCACGCCCTCGCCCGTCCGGTGCGGCGCGTGGCGGTGCCCGTCGTGGTCGTAGTCCACGTGGTCGCCGTGCGGCACCGGGGGGTGTCCGCAGTCCTGGCCGTGCTCGTGCGGGTGGGCGTCGTGGACGTCGACCTTACGCCGGTGCCGCCGGCGCGCCGTCCGGTCCCGCACGGCCACGGAGGCCGAGACCAGCAGGAACAGCGCGATCGCCAGCAGCACGATGGTGCCGCCCGAGGGCGTCCCCGCGTAGAACGACGTCGCGGTGCCCGAGACGCTGACCAGCAGCCCGATCACGCAGGCGAGCAGAAGGGTCTGCCGGAAGCTGCGGGCCAGGAGCTGGGCGACGGCGCTCGGCACGATCATCAGCGCGCTGATCAGCAGCAGGCCGACGACCCGCATCGACAGGACGACGGTCGAGGCGACCAGCGCCGCCAGGACGACGTTCAGCCCCAGGACGGGCAGGCCGACCGCACGGGCGTACTCCTCGTCGTCGCTCACCGCGTACAGCCGCTGCCCGAGCAGCGCCACGGAGGCCAGCACGACCACGGAGATGCCGGCGAAGACCGCGACGTCCTGCGGGCTCGTGGTGGTGATGGCGCCGAAGAGGTACGAGTCGAGGTTGGTGGCCTGCCCGCGCGGGGCGAGGCTGAGCAGCACGACACCGCCGGCGATGCCGCCGTAGAAGAGGACGGCGAGCGCCACGTCGCCGCTGGTCCGCCCGCGCGCGCGGACCAGCTCGATGAGCACGGCGCCCAGGACGGCGGCGACCAGCGCGGTCCACACCGGGCTGGTCGCGGTGAGGACGCCGACGGCCACGCCGGTCAGCGCGACGTGCCCGAGCCCGTCGCCCAGCAGCGACAGCCGGCGCTGGACGAGGAAGACGCCCACGGCGGGCGCGACCAACCCGACCATGAGCGAGGCGAGCAGCGCCCGCTGCATGAAGTCGTAGTCGAGGATGTCCACGTCAGTGCTCCTCGTCGCCCGGGCGGCGTGCCCGGGTGCTCACGGTCGGCTGGTCCTGGCGGTAGCCGCCCGGCCGGGGGTCGGGAGCGTGGTGGTGGACGCCGGGCTCCTCGTGGGCCGACGCCTGGTCCAGCGGGCCGTCGTAGGCGACGCGGCCGTGGTCGACCACCACGGCCCGGCGCAGCACGCCGGCCAGCGGAGCGGTCTCGTGGGTCACGACGACCAGCGTCGTACCGCCGGCCGAGATGCGCGTGAGGACGGCGGCCAGCGCCTCCTGGTTGGCGGCGTCCACCCCCGCCGTGGGCTCGTCCATGATCAGCAGCTCCGGTTCCGCGGCCAGCGCCCGGGCGACCAGCACGCGGCGTTGCTGCCCGCCGGACAGCGAGGCGACGGGGTCACCCAGCCGGTCGGCGAGCCCGACCGCCTCGACCGCCTCGGTGACGGCGGCGCGATCGGCCCGCCCCGGACGGCGCAGCAGCCCGAGCCGCGCCAGCCGGCCGACGCCGACCACCTCGCGCACCGTCGCCGGGACGGCGCCGCTGATCGTGTGCCGCTGCGGTACGTACCCCACCCGGCCCGGCTCGCGCAGCCCGCCGACCGGTGCCCCGAGGACGGAGACGTGCCCGCCGAGCACCCCGGCCAGGCCGAGGACCCCCCGGGCGAGGGTGGTCTTGCCCGAGCCGTTGGAGCCGAGCACGGCGACGGCCTCACCGGCGCCGATCCTCAGGTCGACGTCGCGGACGATGGCCACGTCGCCGTAGCCGATGGTGGCGTGCTGCAGCTCGATCGCGGTCGGGCCGGTGGACGGGGTGTCGCTCACGAGCAGGACTGGCCCTCCTGGAGGGTCGCGAGGTTCGCGCGCATGACGGAGAGGTAGTCGTCGCCGGCCGACTCGTCGGTCAGACCCTCGAGCGGGTCGAGCACCGCTGTCCGCACGCCGGCCTCGGAGGCCACCGTCTCGGCGATCGAGGGGTCGACCAGGGTCTCGGTGTAGACCGTGGTGACGCCGCGCTCGGCGACCAGGGACGAGATCTCGGCGAGCTGGTCGGCCGACGGCTCCGTGCTGGGGCTCAGCCCGCTGATGCCGACCACCTCGAGACCGTACCGGTCGGCGAGGTAGCCGAAGGCGTCGTGGCTCGTCACCAGGGTGTCGACCGCGCAGCGGCCCAGGCCCTCGCTCATCTCGGCGTCCAGCGCCTCGAGGTCCTCGCGCAGCGCGGCGGCGTTCTGCTCGTAGGTCTCCGCTCCGTCGGGGTCGAGCTCGGTCAGCTGCTCGGCGAGCGCGTCGCCGACGTCGGCCAGCCGGGTGGGGTCGAGCCAGAAGTGCGGGTCCGCGGACTCCTCGCCCTCGGCGTGCTCCTCCTCGGCGTGCTCCCCCTCGGCGTGCTCCTCGCCGTCCTCGTGCTCGTGGTCCTGGCCGTCCGACGTGAGCGACAGGTCCGCCGCCTCGGCAGCGTCCCAGGAGTGGTCGCCGGCCTGCTGCTCGGCGACCTCGTCCACCGCTGACTGGAAGCCGCCCAGGTAGACGAGCAGATCGGCGTCGGACACGCCGGCGACGTCCCGTGGGGTGAGCTCGAGGTCATGCGGCTCGGCGCCGGGTGCGGTGAGGGACGAGACGTCGACGCGGTCCCCGCCGATCCGGGAGGCGGCCCACTCCAGCGGGTAGAAGCCCGCGACGACGGTCAGCCCGTCGCCGTCGCCACCGCCGCCGGGGCCTCCGTCGTCGCTGCCGCAGCCGGCGAGCAGGAGCAGGGACGCGGTGGCCGCCGCGGCGACGGAGCGGCGGGCGAGCAACGTGTTCATGAGAACCATTATCCACAGCAGAACGGCGTTCTGGAAATGGCCACCCGCCGGGTACGCTCAGGGGGTGTCGGAGATCTCGCCGCTGCCGTTGATCGGCGCTGCCGCACTGCGCGCCCGCTCGGCCGCCCGCATCCTGCGCACCCTGCCCACCGACGCCAAGGACGGCGCGCTGACGGCGATGGCCGAGGCGCTCGTGGAGCGGAGCGACGAGATCCTCGCGGCCAACGCGACCGACGTCGCCGCCGCCCGCGCCGACGGGACGCCCGAGGCGATCATCGACCGGCTGCGGCTGGACGCCGACCGGATCGCCGGCGTGGCCCGGGCGCTGCGCGAGCTGGTCGCGCTGCCCGACCCGGTCGGCGACGTCGTCCGCGGCTCGCGGCTGCCCAACGGGCTGGAGCTGCGCCAGGTCCGCGTGCCCCTGGGCGTCGTCGGCATCGTCTACGAGGCCCGTCCCAACGTGACCGTCGACGCCGCTGGGCTGTGCCTGAAGAGCGGCAACGCCGCGCTGCTGCGCGGATCGGCCTCGGCGTTCGCCACCAACACCGCGCTGATCGCGGTCCTCACCGAGGCGGGGGAGAAGGCCGGCCTGCCTTCCGGCTTCGTCGAGCTGCTACCGGCCGACCGCTCGTCGGTGGGCGAGCTGCTCGGTGCCCGCGGGCTGGTCGACGTGGTCATCCCGCGCGGCGGGGCCTCGCTGATCCAGCGGGTGGTCCGCGAGTCGAAGGTGCCGGTGATCGAGACCGGCGAGGGCAACTGCCACGTGTACGTCGACGCCTCCGCCGACCCCGCGATCGCCGAGGCGGTCGTCCTCAACTCCAAGACCCACCGGGTCAGCGTGTGCAACTCGGCGGAGACGCTGCTGGTGCACCGCGACGTCCCGTTCCTGCCGCGGCTGCTGCGCGCGCTCGCCGACGCGGGGGTGACCGTCCACGGCGACCCGGCGGTGCTCGCGGCCGCCGGTGCCGGCGCACCCGCGGTCCTGCCGGCGACCGACGAGGACTGGGGCGCGGAGTACCTGTCGATGGACATGGCCGTGCGGGTCGTCGACGACCTGCCCCAGGCGCTGGACCACATCGCGCGCTGGACCACCGGGCACACCGAGGCCATCGTCGCGGACTCCGCGGCCGCCATCGCCGCCTTCACCGCGGGCGTCGACGCCGCCGCGGTCATGGTCAACGCCTCCACCCGGTTCACCGACGGGGGCGAGTTCGGGTTCGGCGCCGAGATCGGCATCTCGACGCAGAAGTTGCACGCCCGTGGCCCGCTCGGACTCCCCGAGCTGACCTCGACCACCTACGTCGTCACAGGTCGTGGCCACGTCCGCTGAGCGGTCCTCCCGGCCCGCCCGCTCCCTCACCGGCCCACCCCACCACCCTGGAGCTGTCTTGCCCCGTCCGCCGTCGCAGTCCCCGCACTTCTCCTCGGTCACCGACGTCTCCAAGCGGCTGAGCGAGGCGGGCTACCTGCCCGACGCCCAGATCGCGACGACGGTCTTCCTCGCCGACCGGCTGGGCAAGCCGCTGCTGGTCGAGGGGCCCGCGGGCACCGGCAAGACCGAGCTGGCCAAGGCGCTCGCCACCTCGACCGGCTCGGACCTCATCCGCCTGCAGTGCTACGAGGGCCTGGACGAGGCCCGGGCGCTGTACGAGTGGAACTACAAGAAGCAGCTGCTGCGCATCCAGGCCTCGCAGGCCGGCGACGGCGCGGACTGGGACACCGTCCACGACGACATCTTCGGCGACGAGTTCCTGCTCTCCCGCCCGCTGCTCACCGCCATCCGGCGCACCGACCCGACCGTGCTGCTCATCGACGAGACCGACAAGGCCGACGTCGAGGTCGAGGGCCTGCTGCTGGAGGTGCTGTCGGACTTCCAGGTGACCATCCCGGAGCTCGGCACCATCTCCGCCACCCGCCGGCCGATGGTGGTGCTCACCTCCAACGCCACCCGCGAGCTCTCCGAGGCCCTCAAGCGCCGGTGCCTGTACCTGGCCCTGGACTACCCCTCCGCCGAGCGCGAGCGGGAGATCGTGCTGTCCAAGGTGCCCGACCTGGCGCCGGCGCTGGCCGAGCAGCTGGTGAAGACCGTGCGCGCGCTGCGGGCGATGGAGCTGAAGAAGTCGCCGTCGATCTCCGAGACGCTGGACTGGGCGCAGACGCTGCTCGAGCTGGGCCTGGACACCCTGGACGAGGGCGCCATGGGCTCGACCCTCGGGGTGGTGCTCAAGCACGCCAGCGACCAGGAGCGTGCCGCCGCCGAGCTCCGGCTCAACTGATGACCGCGCCGCTGAGCCGCTCCGAGGAGCTCGGGGGGCTGGCCGGGCACCTGGACGGCTTCGTGCGCGCGGTGCGGGCGGCGGGCATCCCGGTCGGCATCAGCCAGGCCGTGAACGCCGCCGAGATCCTCACCGTCGTGGACCTGCTCGAGCGCGAGCAGCTGCGGCACGGCCTGGCTGCCGTGCTGCTGCAGCGCGCGGCGCAGCGGCCTGCCTACGACGTCCTGTTCGACCTGTGGTGGCCGCTGAGCGACCGGCCGGCGCCGGCCGAGGACGCCGAGGAGCCCGAGGACGGCGGCGAGGACGGCACGCCCCAGCAGGGCGGTCCGCGACCGGACGACGCGGCGCTGGCGAAGGCCATGCGCGACGAGCTGTTCCGGCTCCTGCTGGAGGGCGACGAGGACGAGATCCGCCGGTTCGCCCGCCGGGCCGTGGAACGGCTGGGCAGCGGGCAGCCGAGCCCCACCGGGCAGTCGTACTTCAGCTACCGGGTCATGCGGGCCCTCTCTCCGGACACGCTGGTCGCCCAGCTGCTGGCCGGGCTGCTCGCCGAGGGTGACCGTGGCGGGCTCAACGAGCAGGTGGCCCGCCAGACGGTGCGCGACCGGGTCGACCAGTTCAAGAACGCCGTCGAGACCGAGGTGCGGCGGCGGACGGCCGACGAGAAGGGCCGGGAGCGGGTCGCCAAGAACGCCGTGCGGCCGCTGGCCGACCAGATCGACTTCCTGCGCGCCCAGTCGACCGACCTCGCCGAGCTGCGCCGCACGGTGGCGCCGCTGGCCCGGCGGCTGGCGGTGCGGTTGTCCGCGCGGCGCAAGATCGGCCGCCAGGGCCGGCTGGACTTCCGCAAGACGGTGCGCGCCTCGCTGGGCACCGGCGGCGTGCCCGTGGTCACCCACCACCGGCCGCGGAAGGTGCACAAGCCGGAGCTCGTCGTGCTCTGCGACGTCAGCGGCTCGGTGGCCGGGTTCAGCCACTTCACGCTGATGCTGACCCAGGCGCTGCGTGAGCACTTCACCGGTGTGCGGGCGTTCGCCTTCGTCGACTCGACCGACGAGGTCACCCGGTTCTTCCGCCCGGGTGCCGACGTCGCCGACGCGGTGACCCGCATCGGGCGCGAGGCGCAGGTGGTGGCCTTCGACGGCCACAGCGACTACGGCACCGCGTTCGAGGTCTTCGCCGACAAGTACGCCTCGGCGATCGGGCCGAAGACCTCGCTGCTCGTGCTGGGGGATGCCCGGACGAACTACCGGCCCGCGGCAGTGCCGCTGCTGGCCAGCATGGTGCGCCGGTCGCGCTCGGCGCACTGGCTCAACCCGGAGCCGGAGCGCCAGTGGGGGACCGGGGACTCCGCTGCCGACCGGTACCGCGACGTCATCGACATGGTGGAGTGCCGGAACGCCGCGCAGCTGGCCGACTTCATCACCACGCTCTGAGGGCCGGCCGCGTGGTGGGTGGCACGGGGAAATCCGGTACCGCCCGTAACCCTTAGCGCGCGCGGCCGTTGGTCAGCGCGGTGGCGTGCCCCGGGCGCGGCGCCGTCCGACCGCGGCAGGGCAGCGACGCCCGCGACCGGCTGCACGGGGGAGCCGGTCGTCGCGGGACGGACGTCCCCGCGGGGCTGGGCGCTGGATGCCGCGTCGCGCGGGTGCCGGTCTCGGTCGGTCCGGGCGGGGCCGGTTCCGGCGGGCACGGATACGCTCGGTCGGTGACAGGCGGGCGGATCGGTGTGATGGGTGGAACGTTCGACCCCATCCACCACGGGCACCTCGTGGCCGCGAGCGAGGTCGCCGGGCTCTTCGGGCTCGACGAGGTGGTCTTCGTGCCGACCGGCCAGCCATGGCAGAAGAGCGACCGGCAGGTGAGCCCCGCCGAGGACCGCTACCTGATGACCGTCATCGCGACGGCCTCCAACCCGCGGTTCTCGGTCAGCCGGGTCGACATCGACCGCGGCGGGCCGACGTACACGATCGACACCCTCGTCGACCTGCGCGCCCAGCGCCCGGACGCCGAGCTGTTCTTCATCACCGGCGCCGACGCGCTGGCGCAGATCATGACCTGGCGCGACGGCGACCGGTGCTTCGACCTCGCGCACTTCATCGGGGTGACCCGCCCCGGCTACACGCTGGCCGACTCGGACCTGCCCGCCGGCCGGGTCAGCCTGGTCGAGATCCCCGCGCTGGCGATCAGCTCCAGCGACTGCCGCGACCGCGTGGCCCGCGGCATGCCGGTCTGGTACCTCGTCCCCGACGGCGTCGTCCAGTACATCGAGAAGCGCGGCCTCTACCGGGAAGGCCTGCGCCGGCGCGCGCCCGCGGCGGTGAGCGGGGGCGAGCACCCCGCCCCGACCGGTCCCGCCCCTGCACCCGACATCCCCACCGATCTCCAGGAGGTACCCCGATGACCGCCTCGGCCGAGGCGCGGGACACCGCGCAGCTCGCCGCTCAGGCGGCCGCCGACAAGCTCGCCACCGACGTCTCGATCGTGGACGTCAGCGAGCGGCTCGCCATCACCGACGCCTTCGTCCTCGCCTCCGCGCCCAACGAGCGCCAGGTGCAGGCCATCGTCGACGCGGTCGAGGAGCGCCTGCGCGAGCACGGCATCAAGCCCGTGCGCCGCGAGGGCGTGGCCGAGGCCCGCTGGGTGCTGCTCGACTTCGTCGACGTCGTCGTCCACGTCCAGCACGCCGAGGAGCGGGCCTACTACGCGCTCGAGCGGCTCTGGAAGGACTGCCCGACCATCCCGTTCGTCGACAGCGCCCTCCCCGCGCAGGCGGCGGCCGAGCCTCAGGGACCGGCCGCTGCCGCCGAGCCGGCCGAGGTCGCCGAAGCGGACGACGTGGTGCCGGCTCAGGACCTCTCCGACCGGTGACCGCTCCCGCGGCGGCCCTCGCCCTCCCCGTCCGGCGGCTGATCCTCTGGCGGCACGGACGGACGGAGTGGAACGCCGCCGGCCGCTTCCAGGGGCGGATGGACCCGCCGCTCGACGAGGTCGGCCGGCGGCAGGCCGTCGCGGCGGCGCCGCACCTGGTGGCGTCCGGTGCGCTGGACGGGGACACCGTCGTGGTGTCCAGCGACCTGGAGCGCGCCGCGGACACCGCCGGGGCCCTCACCCGGCTGCTCGGCGTGGAGCTGCGGCTGGATGCCCGGCTGCAGGAGCACGGCATGGGCAGCTGGGAGGGGCTCGACCGCGGCGAGGTGGCCGACCGGTACCCGGACCAGTACGCGGACTGGCTGGCCGGGCGCCCGGTGCTCGGGCGCGGCGGGGAGGAACCCGGGGAGGTCGCCGACCGGGCGCTCGCCGCCGTGGCCGACCTGCCCCCGGCGCCGGTCGCGGTCGTGGTGACGCACGGCGGGACGAGCGGTCGACTCATCGAGCGGCTGCTCGGGCTGCACCCCGAGCAACGGCGGCTGTTCGGCCCGCTGGGCAACTGCGCCTGGAGCGAGCTGCAGGAGCAGTCCGGCGCCTGGCGGCTCATCCGGCACAACGTCTCCGTGCCGGGGAACGCGGCCGCTCCCGAGGGCGCCGGGCACGCGCGCCCGGACGTGGTGGCACCTGCCGGTGGCAGCCCCGAGGAGGGCGGCACGGGCCCCATCGCGGACGCCGACGCGGTCGTCTGACCGGCGGTCCCCGTCGCCCGACCCTCCCCGCACGGGCGGTGGCGGGCCGTCCGTCCCGGAGCGCTGAGGCGGGCCGCTAGCCTCGCTGGGTGCCCGTTGCCGTCGTGACCGACTCGACGGCCTACCTGCCGCCGGAGGTGCTGGAGCGCTACGGCATCGACGTCGTGCCGTTGTACGTGGTGCTGGCCGGGCGGTCGGGGACGGAGGGGGAGTCGGTCGACTCCGACGACGTGGCCCGCGTGCTCGGCACCCGCGGGGGCCGGGTCTCCACGTCGCGGCCTACGCCGGGGGACTTCGTCGCGGCCTACCGCCGCCTCCTGGACGCCGGCGCCGACCGCCTGGTGTCCATCCACCTCTCGGCCGAGCTCTCCGGGACCTGGGACGCTGCCCGGCTGGCCGCCTCGCAGGTCGGCGAGCACATCGTCACGGTGGTCGACTCCCGGTCGGCGGCGATGGGCAGCGGCTTCGCCGTGCTCGCGGCCGCCCGCGCCGCCGCCGCCGGCGCGGACGCCGCCGCGGTCGCCGAGGCCGCCCGCCGCACGGCGGCGGCCACCCGGACGTTCTTCGTCGTCGACACCCTCGAGCACCTCCGCCGCGGCGGGCGCATCGGCCCGGCAGCCGCGCTCCTCGGCTCCGCGCTCGCGGTGAAACCGGTCCTGCACGTGGTCGACGGCCGCGTGGTGCCGCTGGAGAAGGTCCGGACCGCGGCCCGCGCCCTGCACCGCCTCGTGCAGCTCGTCGTCGAGGCCGCCGCGGACGCGCCCGTGTCGTTGGCCGTGCACCACCTCGCCGCCCCGGAGAAGGCCGAGCGGCTGGCCGCCGAGCTGCGCGAGCGCGTGCCGACCCTCGTGGAGCTGCACGTCAGCGAGCTGGGGGCCGCCATCGGCGCCCACGTCGGACCGGGGGCCGTGGGCGTGGTCGTGGCTCCGGCGCCGGACGACGGGGAGCAGGCGGAGCAGGACGACGACGGGGCGCCCCCCACGGCGGGCTGAGGGTCCCCCCGCGAACGGCGGGGCGGTGCGGCTGAGGGGCATGACCGCACCCTGGCGGCCACCGGGGACACGTCGCCGCGACCCGTCCACAGGGGCTCTGCCCGTCCACAGATGCGCGCCGGGGCTGCCGTGCGCGCCTGTCGGCTCCCTAGCGTCCGCCGGGTGCAGATCCCACGCCGAACCGACGACGCCGACGTCATCCGGGCGCGGCTGCGAGCGCTGCTCGACGACGGCACCCGTCGCGGGTGGGTGCCCGACGACGAGGACGCCCGGGTGCTCGCCACCGACGCCGGGGAAGCGAGCGATGCGCTCGACGGGAGCGGCACCGGCGACGCCGACGACGCGCGGCCGCCGGGAGTGGGTCGGCACCGCGCGCCGGGGCAGGCGGTCCGCTGGGATCCCGGCCGGTACGGCGCGCGGTCGCTCTGGCTGGCCGGGCTCCTCGCCGCGCTGGCCGTCGTCGGCTGGACGTGGCTGGACCGTCCGCGGGTGGAGCCCGTCCCGCCCGCCCCGAGCGGGAGCGCCGCCTCGCCGTCGTCGCCGCCCAGCCCGCGGGTGGGCCAGGCGGCGGAGACCGCGAGCACCGCGGTGGTCGCCGTCGTCGGGCTCGTCGGGCGGCCCGGCCTGGTGACCGTCCCCGTTGGCTCCCGCGTCGCCGACGCGATCGAGGCGGCCGGCGGCCTCCTGCCGGGCACCGATCCGGCCGCGGTCAACCTGGCGGCCGTGGTCACCGACGGCCAGCAGATCGCGGTCGGCGTGCCCGCTGCCGGCGGTGGCGGCTCTGCGCCGGCGGCCGGAGCGCCAGCCGCCGGGCTGGTCGACCTCAACTCCGCGACGGCCGAGGAGCTCGACGCGCTACCCGGCATCGGGCCGGTCCTCGCCCAGCGGATCGTCGCCCACCGGGACGAGTCCGGGCCCTTCCGCAGCGTCGACCAGCTGGACGACGTACCGGGCATCGGCCCGGCGATCGCGGCGGAGCTGGCCGAGCTGGTGACCGTGTGATCGCACCTCCGCGCCAGGTGCTCGCCCCCGCCAACGGGCGGTGGCGGTGGACCGACCTGAGGCTGGTCCCGGCGGCCGGCGCCGTGTGGGCGGTCAGCCTGGCGGCGCCCTTCCCCGGCCCCTGGGTGCTCGGCACCGTCTCGGCGGTCGCTGCGCTGGCGGGCTGGTGCGTGCGCCGCCGCGGCACCGCCCAGGCCACGCTGCTGCTGGCCGTCCTCGCCGCGGTGGCGGTCACCTGCGGGACGTCGGCGGTGCGCGTCGCCGCGCGGGACACCTCGCCGCTCACCACGTGGGCCGAGCAGCGGCGGACCCTCGCCGTGGAGCTCGAGCTGGACGCCGACCCGCACCTGCTCACGGGTAGCGGCCGGCCGCGTCTCGTCGCCGACGCGACCGTGACCGCGGTGCACGAGGGCACGCAGCTGCACCGGCTCGACGTGCCCGTGCTGCTCTTCGCGCCCGAGGAGGGGTGGCGGGAGCTGCTGCCCGGCCAGCCGGTGCGCGCGCAGGTGGGCACCGCGCCGCCGGAGGCCGGGGACGACGTCGTGGCGGTGCTGTCGGCCCGGGGCCCGCCCACGTCCGTCGGGGAAGCGGACGGCTGGCAGGAGCTCGCCGGCGGCCTGCGCGACGGACTGGCGGGCTCCGCCACGCGGGTGCTGTCCCCGCATCCGGCCGGCCTGCTGCCGGGGCTCGTCGTCGGCGACACCCGGCAGCTGGACCCCGTGCTGGAGGAGGACTTCCGGCTTGCCGGGCTGGCGCACCTGACCGCGGTGTCCGGGGCCAACGTGGCGATCACGATCACCGCCGTCCTCTGGCCGCTGCGCCGGCGGGCGGTGGACCGCCGGGTCCAGGCACTCGTCGGTGGCGCGGCGCTGGTCTGCTTCGTCGTCCTGGCCCGCCCGGAGCCCAGCGTCGTGCGGGCGGCCGCCATGGGCGCGGTCACGCTGCTGGCGCTGGCCTCGGGCCGGGTGCGGGTCGCGGTGCCCGCCCTCGCCGCGGCGGTCTGCGTCCTGCTCCTGCTCGACCCGGGGCTGGCCCGGGACCCCGGGTTCGCGCTGTCGGTCGTCGCCACCGCGGCGATCGTGCTGCTCGCGCCGGGCTGGTCGCGCGCGCTCCGCGGACGCGGTTGGCCCGCGCTCGTCGCCGACGCCCTCGCGGTGAGCGCCGCCGCCGGGCTGGCCACGGCGCCCCTGGTCGCGGCGCTGTCGGGAACGGTCAGCCTGGTGTCCCTGCCGGCGAACCTGCTGGCCGCCCCGGCGGTGCCACCGGCGACGGTGCTCGGGCTCCTGGCCGCGCTCCTCGGCGCCCTGGTCCAGCCGGTGGGGGACCTCCTGGTCCGGGCGGCCGGTCTGCCCACGAGCTGGCTGGTGCTGGTCGCCCAGCGCGCCGCCGCACTGCCCGACGCCGCGCCCGGGTGGCCGGCCGGCCTGCTGGGCGCCGCGCTGCTGGGCGCCCTGCTGCTCACCGCGTGCTGGTCGCTGTGGCGGTACCGGCGGCTGCGCCCGCTGGCGGTGGCCGTCCTCGTCGGGATCGTACTGGTGGGCTGGCCGGTGCGGCAGACGGTGCGCGGCTGGCCGCCACCGGACACGGTCGTCGTCGCCTGCGACGTCGGCCAGGGCGACGCGCTCGTCCTCCCCGTCGGCCGGGGGACGGCGGTGCTCGTCGACGCGGGCCCGGACGTCCCGGCGGTCGACCGCTGCCTCGCGGACCTGGGCGTCGAGCGGCTCCCGCTGGTGCTCCTCTCCCACCTCGACGCCGACCACGTCGGCGGGCTCGCCGGTGCGCTCGACGGCCGCGCGGTCGATCGCGTGGCGACCGGGACGCTGTCTCCGGCCGACGACCGGCGGTCCGCCGTGGAGGCGCAGGTCCGCCGGGCCGGCGCCGAGCACGTGGAGCTGGTGCCGGGGGAGCGGTGGGAGCAGGGGGACGTGGTCCTCGAGGTCCTCGCTCCTGCGCCGGAGCGGGCGACGGCCACCGCCGAGGCGAACGACCTGTCCCTCGTCGTCCGCGCCACCGTCCGCGGCGTCCGGGTGCTCCTCACCGGAGACCTCGGCGCTGACGCGGAGGCGCGGCTGCACCGCAGCGGCACCGACCTGCGGGCCGACGTGCTCAAGGTGCCCCACCACGGGAGCGGGGACGCCGACGCCGGGTTCCTGGCCGCGACCGGCGCCCGGGTCGCGCTCATCTCCGTGGGGGCGGACAACACCTACGGGCACCCTGCGCGCACCCTGCTCGAGACGCTGGGCCGGGCGGGGATGTCCGTCCACCGCACGGACCAGGACGGTGACGTGGCCGTCGCCGGTGCGGCCGGCGCCTGGGGTGTCGCCGCCCGCGGGCGCGGCCCGTGATCGGTGCCCGCGGGGCGGCCGGCGGTGTCGGCCCCGCGTGGCACCATGCAGGCGTGCCTGCCGCTCCCGTGCCACCGACGTCGCGGCTGCGGGTGGTGACCGGCGAGGAGGAGCTCCTGCGGTCCCGCGCGGTGTCGGCCGTGCGCACCGCGGTGGTCCAGCAGCACCCCGAGGCCGAGCTGCACGAGCTGGCGGCGCTGGGCCTGCCCACCGGTCAGTTGGCCGACGTCCTGGCGCCCTCGCTGTTCGGCGGTCACCGGCTGGTCGTCGTCACCGGGGTGCACGAGGCCGCCGGGGCGCTGGCCGACGCGCTGACCTCCTACGCCAGAGATCCGGACCCGGACATCACGCTCGTCGTCGTCCACTCGGGGGGCAAGCGGAACGAGGCGCTGGTCAAGGCCTTCGTCGCCGCCGGCGCCGCGGTGGACGAGTGCCCGAAGATCAGCTCGGCCGGCGACCGGGCGGCGTTCGTCCGCAACGAGGTGCGCACGTTCGGGGGGCGGATCACCGCCGACGCGCTCACCGCCCTGGTCGACGCCGTCGGCAACGACCTGCGGGCGCTCTCGGCGGCGGCGAGCCAGCTGGTGTCGGACTTCGGCGGGACCATCGACGGCGACGCCGTCGCGCGCTTCCACCGCGGGCAGGCCGAGGTCACCGGCTTCACCGTCGCCGAACGTGTGCTCGTCGGTGACCGGCAGGGATCGCTGGAGATGCTGCGCTGGGCGCTGCAGCGCGGGGTCGCGCACGTGCTCATCGCCGATGCGCTCGCCGACGGGGTGCGCACCGCGGCCCGGGTCGCCTCGCTGAGCTCGAGCAACCCCGGCGAGCTGGCCCGCACGCTCAAGATGCCGCCGTGGAAGGTGAAGAAGGCGCAGGCCCAGTCCCGCGGCTGGAGCATCGACGGGCTGCAGCAGGCCATCGCCGTCACCGCCGAGCTCAACGCGGACGTCAAGGGCGCGGCCGCCAGCGCCGATTACGCGCTGGAGCGGGCGGTGCGCCGCATCGTCGACATCCGCACCACCACCGGCCGGGGGCGCGCCCCCGCCGGCCGCTGACGTCCGCCCCCGGAACGCGGACGAGCCCCCCGCCCGGCGAGGGGAGGAGGGCTCGTGCGCGTCCGCGTCACGAGGACGCGGGACGCCGGATCAGAGGCCGGCGGTGAGCTTCGCCAGACCCGACTTGCGGTTGGCGGCCTGGTTCTTGTGGATGACGCCCTTGCTGGCGGCCTTGTCGAGCGCCTTGTTGGCGTTCGTCAGAGCGGCGGCCGCGGCGGCGGCGTCCCCGGACTCGGCAGCCGTGCGGACGCGCCGGACGGCCGTCTTCAGGGCGGACTTGACCGCGACGTTGCGCTGACGCGCCTTCTCGTTGGTCTTGATCCGCTTGATCTGGGACTTGATGTTCGCCACGCGTGAGCCTCGGAAATCTAAGGGGGTGAGTCGACAGTGCGTCCGGGGCACGACGAAGCGCCCAGCGGACCGGCCTCACAAGATACCAGTCCGCCACCGTCCACCCAACCCGCGGCGGTCACCCGCATCCGGCGGCGACGCGGCGCACGCCCCAGGCCAGGCCCGCGTCGTGGAAGTGCCGTTGGAACGACCGGAGCGTCGGCAGCCCGGCCGGCGCCGGGCGCCGCATCGAGCGGGCGAACATCCCGGTCATCGCCAGCACCAGGTCGGTCACCTCCCGCGGGTCGGCGCGGGCGACGAGGTCCGAGCGCCCGATCAGGGCCTCGGGGTCGACGCCGCCCTGCGTGGTCGCGTCGAGGGCGAACAGCACCGGGTCCACCCACTCGGCGCCCCGGGACGCCCAGGCCCAGTCGATGAAGGCCACCGACCCGTCGGGCGCGAGGAGCAGGTTGTCGGCGCGCACGTCGCCGTGCACGAGGGTGTCCCCGGCCAGCCAGCCCGCGGCCGCGAGCCGCTCGGGCACCCCGGCCAGCCAGTCCAGCCGCTCGGCCTCCCAGGGGTGCAGGTCGGCGGGTGGGTCCGCCGCCAGCTCGGCCCACGCGCCGAGGTCCCCCGCCAGCCGCTCGGCCACCGTCGGGAGGCCGGGGACGGGGCAGGGGGTCGCCGCCCGCGCCAGGCCGGCCAGCGCCTCCACCACGCGGCCGGCCGCGTCCGGGGTCCACGGCAGCGGGGCGGCCTGCCCGTCGAGCACCTCCAGGACCAGGGCCACCCACTCGTCCGGGCCGTCGGCCCACTCCACGTGCGCCCGCAGCGCCGGGGCCGGGAGCGACGAGGGCAGGCCCGCCGTCACGGCCGCCTCGGCCCGCAGCAGCCGCGGGGTGTCCGGGTTCAGCGGCGTCCCGACGGCCTTGACGAAGGCGCAGCTGCCGTCGGCGCACGTCACGACGACGGCCGGGCCGGGGGAGAAGCCCCCGGTCCGGGGCGACACCGACACGACCGGCGAGCCCAGCGCGGCATCGATCTCCGCGCGCAGGCCCGCCGGGAGCCGGTCGTAGGGGAGGCGCGGGCTGCCGGGCAGGGACACCGCGCCACGGTGCGCGACGAGGTCGTCCTCGGGCAATCGCTTATCCGTCGTCCCGGCGTGGGACGATGGCCGCACTGTGACGACTCCCGCTACCACCGACCCGGCCCTCATCCGGAACTTCTGCATCATCGCCCACATCGACCACGGCAAGTCGACGCTGGCCGACCGGATGCTGGAAGTCACCGGGATCATCGAGGCCCGGCAGATGCGCGCCCAGTACCTCGACCGCATGGACATCGAGCGCGAGCGCGGCATCACCATCAAGGCGCAGAACGTGCGCCTCCCGTGGAAGGTCGGCGACACCGAGTACGTCCTGGACATGATCGACACCCCGGGGCACGTGGACTTCACCTACGAGGTGTCCCGGTCGCTGGCCGCCTGCGAGGGCGCGGTCCTGCTGGTCGACGCCGCGCAGGGCATCGAGGCGCAGACCCTGGCCAACCTCTACCTGGCCATGGAGAACGACCTCACGATCATCCCGGTGCTCAACAAGATCGACCTGCCGGCCGCCCAGCCGGAGAAGTACGCCGCGGAGATCGCGCACATCATCGGCTGCGAGCCCGAGGACGTCCTGCGGGTCAGCGGCAAGACCGGTGAGGGCGTGCCGGCCCTGCTGGACGCGATCGTCGCCCAGATCCCCGCGCCCGTCGGCGAGGCGCAGTCGCCGGCCCGGGCGATGATCTTCGACTCGGTCTACGACATCTACCGCGGCGTCATCACCTACGTCCGCGTCGTCGACGGCCGGATCTCCGCCCGCGACCGGATCAAGATGATGTCGACCGGCGCGACCCACGAGCTGCTCGAGATCGGCGTCATCTCCCCGGAGCCCAAGCCGGTCGAGAGCCTCGGCGTCGGCGAGGTCGGCTACTTCATCACCGGCGTGAAGGACGTCCGCCAGTCCCGCGTCGGCGACACGGTGACCCACCAGCACAAGCCGGCCGCGGAGCCCATCGGCGGCTACAGCGACCCCAAGCCGATGGTCTACTCCGGCCTGTACCCGATCGACGGCAGCGACTACCCGCTGCTGCGCGAGGCGCTGGACAAGCTGCTGCTCAACGACGCCGCGCTGACCTACGAGCCGGAGACCTCCGCGGCCCTGGGCTTCGGCTTCCGCGTCGGCTTCCTGGGGCTGCTGCACCTGGAGATCGTGCGCGAGCGGCTCGAGCGCGAGGCCGGCATCAGCCTCATCTCCACCGCACCCAACGTCGTCTACCGGGTGACCATGGAGGACCGCTCGGAGATCGTCGTGACCAATCCGAGCGACTGGCCCGAGGGCAAGATCGAGAGCGTCCACGAGCCGATCGTCAACGCCACGATCATCGCGCCCAGCGACTACACCGGCGCGATCATGGAGCTCTGCCAGGGCCGGCGCGGGCAGCTCGGCGGCATGGACTACCTGAGCGAGTCCCGGGTCGAGCTGCGCTACACGCTGCCCCTCGGCGAGATCATCTTCGACTTCTTCGACGCCCTGAAGTCCAAGACCCGCGGCTACGCCAGCCTGGACTACCAGGAGGCCGGCGAGCAGGAGTCCTCGCTGGTCAAAGTGGACATCCTGCTGCAGGGCGAGGCCGTCGACGCGTTCAGCGCGATCGTGCACAAGGACAAGGCCTACAGCTACGGCGTGATGATGGCCGGCAAGCTGCGCGAGCTGATCCCGCGGCAGCAGTTCGAGGTGCCCATCCAGGCCGCCGTCGGCTCCCGGGTCATCGCCCGCGAGACCGTCCGCGCGATCCGCAAGGACGTCCTCGCCAAGTGCTACGGCGGTGACATCACCCGCAAGCGCAAGCTGCTGGAGAAGCAGAAGGAGGGCAAGAAGCGGATGAAGATGGTCGGCCGCGTCGAGGTCCCCCAGGAGGCGTTCGTGGCCGCGCTCTCCACGAACGAGTCCACCGCCTCCAAGAAGTGAGCGGACGCGTCGAGGCCGTCTGCGTCTCCGGGGCGGACCTCCTGCCGCTGCCGGACAAGCGGCCCAACCGCAGCGGGATCGACAAGAAGCCGGTTGCGGGCCGGGTCGCCGTCCACCGGCTGGGCCTGGACGGCGACGTCCAGGTCAACAAGAAGCACCACGGCGGGGAGGGCCAGGCGGTCTACGCCTACGCCCAGGAGGACGCCGAGTTCTGGATCGCCGAGCTCGGCCGCGAGCTGCCGCCCGGCCGGTTCGGGGAGAACCTGCGGACCTCCGGGCTGGACCTGCGCGGCGCGGTCCTCGGCGAGCAGTGGCGGATCGGGACGGCGCGCTTCGAGGTGACCGCCTGGCGCACCCCGTGCGCCAACTTCGCCCGGTTCTGGGGCGTCCCCGACCTGGTCAAGCGGTTCGCCGCGCACGGTGCGACCGGCGCCTACCTGCGGGTGCTCGAGACCGGGGACGTCGGGGCCGGCGACGACGTCGAGATCACCGCCCGGCCCGACCACGGGATCACCGTCGAGACGGCGTTCCGGATCGTCATGACCCAGCGGTCGCGGCTGCCGGAGCTGGCGCCCGCCCTGCGCCACTTGCCGCTCAAGGACCAGCCGAAGATCGCCGCCAAGATCGCCGCCCGGAGTCCCGCCGCATCCTGACCGGCCGCCGCGTGACCGATCTGACCACCTGCGGGGGCAGCCGGCACCGCCGCCGCCTGAGAAGGTGGAGGGGAGCCGATTCCTCCGGCTCCCGGACGAGGGGTGCCGTACCCGGAGTGCGACAAGACGGCGCCGGAGGAGATCTGCCATGGCCTGGCTCGTGCTCGTCGTGTCCGGAGTGCTCGAGGCGGTGTGGGCGACCGCGCTGAGCCGGTCGGCCGGCTTCACCCGGCTCACCCCGTCGATCGTCTTCGCCATCGCCATCGTGCTGAGCATGGCCGGGCTGGCCCACGCCATGCGCGACCTGCCCGTGGGCACCGCGTACGCGGTGTGGGTCGGCATCGGTGCCTCGCTCACGGTCGTCTACGGGATGGTGACCGGCACCGAGCCGGTGTCGCTGGCGAAGGTGCTGCTCATCCTCGGGCTGGTCGGCTGCGTGGTCGGGCTCAAGCTCGTCCACTGAGCCGGGACGCCTACTGCAGCGTGAAGACGATCTTCCCGTTGGTGCGGCCCTCGGCCATGCGTGCGAAGCCCTCGGGCGCCTCGGTGAGCGGCAGCTCGACGTCGATCTGCGGGCGGATGCCGGTGACGGCGCACATCCGGATCAGCGCCTCGAGCTCGTCCTTGGTGCCCATGGTCGAGCCGATCACCGAGAGCTGGGTGAAGAAGACCCGGTTGAGCTCGGCGCCGGGGTCATAGCCGGTGGTCGCGCCCGAGGTGACGATGACGCCGCCGGGCTTGAGCGACTTGACGCTGTGGCTCCAGGTCGCCTTGCCGACGGTCTCCATGACGCCGTCCACCTTCTCGGGCAGCCGGGCGCCGCTCTCGAACGCCTGCTCGGCACCCAGGGCCAGGGCGGAGGCGCGCTTCTCCTCGCTGCGGCCGGTCACCCAGATCCGGTAGCCCGCGGCGCGGCCGAGCACGACCAGCGCCGTCGCGACGCCACCGCTGGCGCCCTGCACGAGCACCGTCTGCCCCGGCCGCAGGCCGGACCGGACGAACAGCATCCGGTAGGCGGTGAGCCAGGCGGTGGGCAAGCAGGCGGCCTCGGCGAAGGACAGGTCGGCGGGCTTGGGCAGCAGGTTCCGCCTCGGGACGGCGACCCGCTCGGCCATCGACCCCTGGTGGACCTCCGACAGCAGCGAGCGCTTCGGGTCCAGCGTCTCGTCGCCCATCCAGCCCGGACTGGCGATGACGCCGTGCACGACGACCTCGTTGCCGTCCTCGTCCAGGCCCGCGGCGTCGGTACCCAGGATCATCGGCATCCGCTCCTGCGGCAGGCCGATGCCCTGCAGGCTGAACAGGTCGTGGTGGTTGAGGCTGACCGCCCTGACCTGGACCGTCGTCCAGCCGTCGGGGACCTCGGGCTCGGGGCGCTCACCCACCTCGAGGACGGAGAGCGGGTCCTTCGGGGCAGGCGTCGAGACGAAGGCAGCGAGCATGCCGGGACGCTAACCGAGCCGCGCCGGGGCAGCGACGCGGGTGGTTGACCCCGCCCCTAGCCTGTGGCCTGACTCACCCGATCGGCGTCAAGAGGTCTGCCATGGCGACACGTGCACTCGTTCTCGGTGGCGGCGGCGTCGCCGGTATCGCCTGGGAGCTGGGCCTGCTCAGCGGCTGGGCCGCCGAGGGCGTCGACGTCCGCGCCGCCGATCTGGTCGTGGGCACGTCGGCCGGCTCGGTCGTGGGCGCGCAGCTGCGCCTCGGCGAGGAGATCCAGTCGCTGTACGAGCGCCAGCTCCTCCCGCCCAAAGGTGAGCTGAAGGTGGAGTTCGACGGCGTCTCCACCATGGCCGCGTTCGCCGAGGCGATGAAGGGCAACACCGGCGAGCAGGACGCCCGGGCCCGCCTGGGTGCGCTCGCGCTCACCGTGGACTCGGTGCCCGAGGCCCAGCGGCGCGCCATCATCGAGGGCCGCATCGGCGACCCGGAGTGGCCCACCGCCCGGCTCGTCATCACCGCCGTCGACACCGCGGACGGCGAGTTCCTGCCCTTCGACGCGTCCTCCGGGGTGCGGCTGCTCGACGCCGTGACCGCCAGCTGCGCCGTCCCGGGCGTCTGGCCGCCGGTCACGGTGGGCGACCGCCGGCTCATGGACGGCGGCATGCGCTCGGTGACCAACGCCGACCTGGCGGCGGGTTGCGAGAAGGTCCTCGTGGTCACCCCGACGCGCGGGATGCCCGGCGGGCTCCTCGGCCCCGGCCTGGACCGCGAGCTCGAGATCCTGCAGGAGGAGGGGAAGGCCGAGGTGCACGTGGTCACCGCGGACGAGGCGTCCCTCGCGGCCTTCGGCAGCAACGTGCTCGACCCGGCGACCCGCGAGCCCTCGGCCCGCGCCGGCCGGGCCCAGGCCGCCGCGACCCTCGAGGCCGCCCGCGCCTTCTGGGGCTAGACGTCAGCGGACGACGACGACGTGCTCCCCGCGGGGCACGAACTCGCCGATGACCGGGGCGCCGGGCACCTCGCCGCCCAGCAGCAGCCCGCCGGAGGTCTGCGCGTCGGCGAGCAGCAGCGCCTCGTCCTCGGACACCGCCTGCAGGTCGGTGTGCGGGCGCACCCAGTCGAGGTTGCGCCGCGTCCCGCCGGAGACGAAGCCGGCGGCCAGCGCCTCGCGGGCCCCGGTCAGGTAGGGCACGGCGGCGGCGTCGACCACGGCCGTCACGCCGCTGGCGCGGGCCATCTTGTAGAGGTGGCCGAGCAGCCCGAAGCCGGTGACGTCGGTGCCGGCCCGGATGCCGGCGGCGACCGCGGCCTGCCCGGCGTCGCGGTTGAGGGCGGTCATGGAGGCGACCGCCTCCTCCGACAGCTCCCCGCTGGCCTTCATCCGGTTGTTCAGCACGCCGACACCCAGCGGCTTGGTCAGGCTGAGCGCGGTGCCGGCGACCGCGGCGGAGTTGGTGATGATCCGGTCCACGTCGACGACGCCGGTCACGGCCATGCCGTACTTCGGCTCGGGGTCGTCGATGGAGTGCCCGCCGCCCACGTGGCAGCCGGCCTCGTGCGCCACCGCCAGGCCGCCCCGCAGCACCTCCGCGGCGAGCTCGGCGGGCAGCACGTCGCGCGGCCAGCCCAGCAGGTTCACCGCGACCACCGGGGTGCCGCCCATCGCGTAGACGTCGGAGAGCGCGTTGGCCGCGGCGATCCGGCCGAACGTGAAGGCGTCGTCGACGACCGGCGTGAAGAAGTCGGTGGTCAGCACCAGGCCCTGACCGCCCGCGATCCGCACGACCGCGGCGTCGTCGCCGTCGTCCAGGCCGATGACCAGCTCCGCGGCGGGGTCGGCCGGGCCGCCCGCGGTGAGCCCGGCCACCACGCTCTCCAGCTCGCCGGGCGGGATCTTGCACGCGCAGCCACCGCCGTGCGCGAACTGGGTGAGGCGGATCGTCGCAGGTGCGGTCGTCACGCCCCCGAATGTAGTGGCGCAGGGTCGCCCGGCACCGCGTGAGCGCGGGCGCCGGTCCGCGGTCGTCGGGGCCATGCTGGAAGCCCGCTGACCACTGCTTCGAGGAGATGTCATGGACGAGGTCGACGTGCTCGTCGTGGGAGCCGGGTTCGCCGGCCTCGTGGCCGCCACGGACGTGCGGGCCGCCGGGCGGAGCGTGAGGGTGCTCGAAGCCCGCGACCGGGTCGGCGGCCGCACCGAGACGGTCCGGGTGGCCGGCGCGGAACTGGAGGCCGGCGGCCAGTGGGCCGGCCCAGGGCAGCACGAGCTGGCGAGGCTGGCGAGCGGTCTCGGCGTCGAGACGTATCCGCAGCCGGCGGCGGGCGACGAGGTGGTGATCCGGTCGGACGGCTCGCCGGTGCGGACGACGGCGGGGCTGGTGGAGGTGCTCGACGGTGCGGCCGCTCGGGAGCTGGCGGAGGCCATGGCTGCCCTGGACGCCCTCGCGGGCACCGTGGACGTCGACGCCCCGTGGCGGACCCCGGATGCCGAGGCGCTGGACTCCGCCACGCTGGACAGCTGGATGCAGGCCCACATGGCGTCCGCGGACGCCCGGACGGCGCTGCGCGTCACGGTGCGGGCGGTGTTCGCGACGGACCCGGCGAACCTCTCGCTGCTGCACACGCTGTTCTACGTCGCCTCCGCCGGTGGGTGGACGCCGCTGGTGAGCACCGAGGGCGGCGCCCAGCAGGACCGCGTCGTGGGCGGTCTCCAGGAGGTCGCGCTCCGGCTCGCCGCAGGGCTGACCGACGTCCTCCGGCTGCGGACCCCTGTCCACCGGCTGTCCCAGGACGCGACGGGCGTGCAGGCGGAGTTCGACGGCGGAGCGGTCCGTGCCCGGCGGGCAGTCGTCGCCGTCCCGCCGACCCTGGCCGGCCGGCTGGCGTACGAGCCCGCCCTCCCCGCGGCGCGCGACCAGCTCACCCAGCGGCTGCCCGGCGGATCCGTCGTCAAGTTCCACGTCGTCTACGAGCGGCCGTGGTGGCGCGAGCGGGGACTGAGCGGAACGGTCTTCTGCCTGGAGGGCCCGGTGTCGGTCACCTACGACGCGACGACGCCGGGAGGTGGACCCGGGGTGCTGACCGGCTTCGTCGAGGGCCCCGACGGCATCGCATTCGGGCGGCAGACCCAGCAGGAGCGGTGCGACCGCATCACCGAGGTGCTGCTCCGCGCGTTCGGGCCCGAGGCCGGCAACCCACGGGCCTACGCCGACCGGGACTGGTCGGCGGAGCCGTGGACGCGCGGCTGCTACGGCGCGCACTTCCCGCCCGGCGCCTGGACGCAGCTGGGCCCCGAGCTGCGACAGCCGGTGGGCCGCATCCACTGGGCCGGCACGGAGACGGCCACCCGCTGGATGGGGTACGTCGACGGGGCGGTCGAGTCGGGGCACCGGGCGGCACGCGAGGTCCTGACCCAGCTCCCGCGGGACTAGGCACGGCCGCCGGGCAGCAGCCGCAGCCGGGGCGGCTGCGGTGCCTCGGGCGCCGCACGGAGGGCGCGCCCCGCGGGGTGCCGCGACCGCGACCCCGGCTCGGCGGCGGACCGGCCGGCCTGGGCGCTGGTCCGTCGGCCGGCCTCCTGCAGTTCCGCCCGCCGGCGCGGATCGGGCTCCAGCGCCAGCAGCACCTTCTCCAGCGCGGCCCGCCCGGCATCGGCGAACGGGCCGGGCGGCTGGGCGGCCAGCGCCACGGCGACGGCCGCCGCCTCCTCGGGGGAGAGGGTGACGGGCGGCAGGAGCGCGGTGGTGCGGGACCCGATGAGCTTCACGTCGCGGATGCTGGCAGCGACCTCCGACACTTCTCGGCGGACCGGCACGTAGGCTGCGCGGCGGAGGCGTCAGGGTGTCTGGTGGCCCCCGCGGCCTCTAAAGCCGACGTGACCGAGCAGCTCGGTCAGGCGGGTTCGATTCCCGTCCGCCTCCGCCACCACCTCCGCCCCCCTACGCTGCGGGCGATGTCCCACGACGCCCGCACCGACGACCCGCGGCGCGCGGTGCCCCGCACCGACGCGCTGCTGGCCGCGCCGCCGGTGCTCGCCGCCGTGCAGCGGCTGGGCCGGGCGCTGGTCAAGGACGCCGTCCAGCAGGTGCAAGGGCGGATCCGGGCGGGGGAGGTCGCCCCCGCGGACGCGGTCGCCGCCGTCCTCGCCGCCCTGCCGCCGACGGCGGGCAGCCTCCGGCCGGTGCTGAACGCCACCGGGGTGGTCGTGCACACCAACCTGGGCCGGGCGCCGCTGTCGCCCGCCGCGGTGGAGGCGATCGCGGCCGCGGCCGGCACCACCGACGTCGAGCTGGACCTGCGCACCGGTCGCCGCGGTCCGCGCGGGGAGGCGGCGCTCGGCGCCCTGCTCGACGCCGTCCCCGCCGCCGAGGCCGCGCTCGTGGTCGGCAACTGCGCCGCCGCGCTGGCGCTGGTCGCCACCGCGCTGGGCCAGGGCCGCGAGCTCGTCCTGGCCCGCGGCGAGCTGGTCGAGATCGGCGACGGCTTCCGCATCCCCGAGCTGCTGCAGTCCACCGGCGCCCGGCTGCGCGAGGTGGGGACGACGAACCGCGTCACCGTCGAGGACTACACCGCCGCGCTCTCGCCCGACACCGGCGCGGTGCTCAAGGTGCACCCCTCGAACTTCGTCGTCCGCGGGTTCACCCGAGCCGTGGGGGTCGACGAGCTGGCCGGGGCGCTCGCTGGCACCGGTGTCCCGCTGGTCGCCGACGTCGGCTCGGGGCTGCTCCGCCCGCACCCCCTGCTGCCCGACGAGCCGGACCTGCAGTCCACCCTGGCCGCCGGTGCCGACCTGGTGCTGGCCAGCGGCGACAAGCTGCTCGGCGGTCCGCAGGCCGGGCTGGTGCTCGGTCGGGCCCAGCTGGTGCAGCGGCTGCGCCGCCACCCCCTCTACCGGGCCCTGCGGGTGGACAAGACGACCCTGGCCGCCCTGGAGGCGACCCTGCGCGGGCCGCTGCCGCCGGTCCAGCAGCTGCTCGCGGCCACCCCCGCCGACCTCCGCTCGCGAGCCGACGCCGTCACCCGGAGGCTGGCCGCGGCGGGGATCGACGCGCAGGTCGTGGACGCACCCGCCCGCGTCGGCGGGGGTGGGGCGCCGGAGCACCCGCTGCCCGGCGTCGCCGTCTCGCTACCCGGTGCCTTCGCCGAGCCGCTGCGCCTGGGTGCCGTGCCGGTGGTCGGCTACCTCGAGGACGGCCGGACGCTGCTCAACCTGCGGAGCCTGCTCCCGGTCGACGACGACGCCCTGGCCGACTCGGTGCTGGAGGTGGCCCGGCGGTGGACGTGATCGCCACGGCGGGGCACGTCGACCACGGCAAGTCCGCCCTGGTGCGGGCGCTCACCGGGATGGAGCCCGACCGTTGGGCCGAGGAGCGCCGCCGCGGGCTGACCATCGACCTCGGCTTCGCCTGGACCGAGCTGCCCACGGGCCGCACGGTCGCGGTCGTCGACGTCCCCGGGCACGAGCGGTTCGTCGGCAACATGCTCGCCGGGATCGGCTCGGTGCCGGCTGCGCTGCTCGTGGTGGCCGCCGACGACGGCTGGTCGGCGCAGACCGCCGAGCACGTCGCGGTCCTCGACGCCCTGGGCGTGCGGCACGCGCTGCTCGCCGTCACCAAGTCCGACCTCGCCGATCCCGGCCCGGTGCTCGCCGACGCCACGGAGCGGCTGGCCGGCACCTCGATGGGTGGCGTCCCCGCGGTCGCGGTCAGTGCCCTCACCGGTGCCGGGATGCCGGAGCTCGGCACCGCGCTGGAGCGGCTGCTGGGCGGCCTCCCCGCGCCCGACGCCGATGCGCCCGTCCGCCTCTGGATCGACCGCGCCTTCACCATCAAGGGCGCCGGGACCGTGGTCACCGGCACGCTGGCCGCGGGCACGGTGGCGCCGGAGGACCGGCTGCGGCTGGGGGACCGGGACGTCGTCGTCCGGGGTGTGCAGTCCCTCGGCCGCCCCGTGGACCGGGCGTTCGCCACCGCACGGGTCGCCCTCAACCTGCGCGGCGTCGGGGTCGAGGAGATCTCCCGCGGGGACGCCCTGCTCACCCCGGGTGCCTTCCGGAGCACCGCGGAGGTGGACGTGACGCTGTCCGGCGTCCCCGAGGGCCGGCTGCCGGCCGAGCCGGTCGTGCACGTGGGCTCGGCGACGGTCGGGGCGCGGCTGCGCCCGCTGGACGGCAGTGCCGTGCGGCTGCGGCTGGACGCCGCGCTGCCGCTGCGGGTAGGCGACCGGCTGCTGCTGCGCGACCCCGGCACCCGGCTGGTGCTGGGCGCCGACGTCCGGGACGTCGACCCACCGGAGCTGCGCCGGCGCGGTGCCGCCCGCCGGCGCGCCGCGGAGCTGAGCGCGCGGCCGGCCGGTGCGGCGGACGCGGCCGCCGAGCTCGCCCGGCGACGCATCGTGCGCACGGCGGACTTCACCGCGATGGGCTGGACCGTGCCCGGCGACGCCGAGGAGCGCGGGCCGTGGCTGCTCGCGCCCGGGCTGGCCGACGCCCTCGCCGCCCGCCTGCCCGACGTCGTCGCGCGCTACCGGGCGCTGCGCCCGCTGGAGCCCGGACCGCCGGTCGAGGTCGTGCGCCGGGCGCTGGAACTGCCGGGGGTCGAGCTGGTCCCCGCGCTGGTGCGCGCGCCGCTGGCCCTGCGCGACGGCCGGGTGGTCGACGACGCCGCCGAGCTACCGCCCGCCGTGCAGCGCGCCGTCGACGCGGTGCGTGCCCGGCTGGTCGCGGACCCGTTCGCCGCGCCCGAGGTGCCCGAGCTGGCGGCTGCCGCCCTCGGCCCGCGGGAGCTCGCCGCGGCCGTGCGCAGCGGGCAGCTGGTCCGCATCGCCGACGGCGTCTACCTGGCGCCCGGCATCGCCGAGGTCGCGCGTGCACGGCTCGCCGGCCTGCCCGAGCCGTTCACCGTGAGCCAGGCCCGCCAGGCCTGGGGGACCACCCGCCGGGTCGCCGTCCCGCTCATGGAGTGGCTGGACACGCGGGGCGTCACCACCCGGCTGCCGGACAACACCCGCCGGCTCCGCTGAGCGCCGATCAGCGGTAGGGGTCGGTGATCTCCCGCAGGGCGGCGAGCGCCTCGCGCAGCTGCCGCCAGCGGCGCTCGCCGAGGTGGGCCCGCCACTCGGCCTCCACCTCGGCGACGACCGCCGCGGCCACCGGCTGGGCGGCGGTGCCGCGCTCGGCCAGCCGGACCAGGCGGGCGCGCGCGTCGCTCGGATCGGGGGTCCGGCGCACGTAGCCGGTGCGCTCGAGCTGGTCGACGAGGTGGCTGGCGGTCTGCTTGGTCACCTGCGCGGCCTCGGCGAGCTCGGTGAGCCGGGTGCCCTCGGGCCCGATCCGCTGCATCACCCGCGCCTGGGCGAGCGTGAAGTCGTCGAAGCCGGCCTCGGCCAGGGCCGCGAAGATGCGGTTCTCCATCGCCCGGTGCGCCACGAACAGCAGGACGCCGATGTTGAGCTCGTCCGCTTCGCGGAGAGGTTCTGCCACGCGGAGGACTCCTTGACGATGGTCAGACGACCGAACTAATCTGGTCCGATCATCGTACTAGTTGCCGAGGAGGTCCCCATGGGACCGACGCCGATGCCGACGATGGATCTCGACGCCGTGTGGGCGACGATCGACAGCGAGCGGCTCGCCCTCGCCGACCTGCTGGACGACCTCACCGCCGGCGAGTGGGAGCAGCCCTCGCTCTGCGCGGGGTGGCGGGTGCGCGACGTGGCAGCGCACCTCGCGCTCGCCCAGACCCGGGCCGGGCGGGCCGCCGTCGACCTGATCCGCGCGGGCGGTCGGCTGCAGAGGATGATCCACGACAGCGCCGTCCGGCACGCCGCACTGCCGACCGGGCAGCTCGTCGCGCAGATCCGCGGCATGGCGGGGTCCCGGCGCACCGCTCCGGGCGTGCGCCCGCTCGAGCCGCTGCTCGACGTGCTCGTGCACGGGCAGGACGTCGCCGTGCCGCTCGGCCGGCCGCGCACCATGCCGGTCGGGGCGGCGGCCACCGCGGCCACCCGGGTGTGGACCATGCCGTGGCCGATGTCCACGACGTTCTCCCCCCGGAAGAGGCTGGCCGGGCGGCGGCTGGTCGCGACCGACGTCGACTGGACCGCCGGCGCGGGTGACCTCGTCGAAGGGCCGATCGAGGCGCTCCTGCTGCTGCTCACCGGCCGGATCCCCGCGGTCGCGGGACGGCTGACCGGCCCCGGAGCCGCCGCTCTCCGCTAGCCCTCCGCCGGCACCCACCGCGCGGGGCGCTTCCCCCGGAACGCCGCGATGCCCTCCTGGCCCTCCTCGCCGGCGAAGAACCGGGCGGACAGCTGCAGCAGGTCGGCGAAGTCCAGGTCCGGCTGCCGGGAGCGCAGCAGCCGCTTGGTCTCGGCCAGCGCGGTCGGCGCCCCCGCGGCGAGCGCGGCCAGCTGCCCGGCGAGCACGGCGTCGAGCTCGTCGTCGGCCGCCACGAGGTCGACCAGGCCACCGCCGGCGGCGGTCCCGGCGTCGAACACCTCGCCGGTGAGCATGAGGCGGTGCGCCACGTGCGGGGTCATCCGCGGCAGCACGACGGCCGAGATCACCGCCGGCACCAGGCCCAGCCGCACCTCGGAGAAGGCGAACGTCGCCGACGACGCCGCGACGACGACGTCGCACGCCGCGGCCAGGCCCACCCCGCCGGCGCGCGCCGGCCCGCGGACGGCCGCGACGACCGGCTTGCTCGAGGACCAGAGGAGCTGCAGCAGCTCGGGGAACTCGAGGACGCCCTGGTCGCCGGCCGCGCCACCGGCCGCCTCGGCCAGGTCCATGCCGGAGCAGAACACCCGGCCGGTGTGGTCGAGCACGATCACCCGCACCGCGTCGTCGGCCAGTGCCGCGGTGAGCGCCGTCCGCAGCTGCGCCCGCATCGCGGCGGACAGCGCGTTGCGGTTCGCCGGGGAGTCGAGGGTCAGCGTCGCGACGCCCGCGGACACGGTCACCTGCATCACTCGGTCGTGGGTCACAGCCGCATCCTGCCGCGGCCGGCCGCCGGCGCGGCACACTGGGAGCAGATGAACACCGTCCTGCCCGTGGTCGAGCGCGCCGTCCCGCCGCTCGAGCTGCCGGAGTCCGCGCGCGAGGGGCTGGCGAGCACGCCGTTCGGCCTCTACGTGCACGTGCCGTTCTGCGCGACCCGCTGCGGCTACTGCGACTTCAACACCTACACCTCCGATGAGCTCGGGCCCGGCGCGAACCGCGCCGAGTACGCCGGGACGGCGATCGACGAGCTGCGCCGCGCCGCCCGGACCCTGGGGCCGGACCTGCCGACGGTCTCGACGGTGTTCGTCGGCGGCGGCACCCCGACGCTGCTGCCGGCCGCCGACCTGGCCGCCGTCCTCGCCGAGGTGCACCGGCTCTTCCCCGTGGCCGCCGACGTGGAGGTCACCACCGAGGCCAACCCCGAGACCGTGGATCGCGGCTACCTCACCTCGCTGCGCGAGGCCGGCTTCACCCGGGTGAGCCTGGGCATGCAGTCCGCGGCCGAGCACGTCCTCGCCGTCCTGGACCGCCGGCACACCCCCGGCCGGGCGGTGCAGGCGGCGCACGACGCCCGTGCGGCCGGCTTCGAGCACGTCAACCTGGACCTCATCTACGGCACGCCGGGCGAGAGCGACGCCGACTGGGCCGCCTCGCTCGGCGCCGTCCTCGCCTCGCCGGTCGACCACGTCAGCGCCTACGCCCTGATCGTCGAGGACGGCACCCGGCTGGCCCGGCGGATCAGCCGCGGCGAGCTGCCCGTGCCGGACGACGACGTGCTGGCCGACCGCTACGAGCAGGCCGACAGCACGCTGCGCCGCGCCGGCTTCGACTGGTACGAGGTCTCCAACTGGGCGACCTCGGACGCCGCCCGGTGCCGGCACAACGAGCTGTACTGGGCCAACGCCAACTGGTGGGGGATCGGCCCCGGCGCGCACAGCCACGTGGGCGGGATGCGCTGGTGGAACGTCAAGCACCCGGCGGCCTACGCCGACCGGCTGACCCGCGGCGAGAGCCCGCACGCCGACGCCGAGCTGCTCGACGACGACGACCGGGCGCTGGAGACGGTCATGCTGGGGCTGCGGCTCCGCGAGGGTCTGCCGCTGGAGCTGCTGTCCGACCTCGGCCGCCGCCGGGCCGCCGACGCCGTCGACCGGGGACTGCTCGACGGCGCCGCGCACGCGGCCGGACGCGCCGTCCTCACCGACCCGGGCCGGTTGCTCGCCGACGCCCTGGTCCGCGACCTGACCGACTGAGCCCGCGGGAAAAACGGGTCCGGGACGGGGGCCGCTGGGCTAGGGTGGCCCACTTCCGGGCAGCACCGCCGGCAACGGAGCCGGGCGGGCGAGGGGGTGGTCGACGGTGGACGCGTGCACGTCCCGCACGGCCGCGAGCTCCCCGCCGGGCCTCCCGGCGCACGCCACCCCGGCGCTGTCCGGCGGCATGCTGCTGGCCCTGGCGATGAACCGCCGGGCCCGAGGGCTGCGAGGACTCGACGTCCTCCGCCGCAGCCAGGACAGGGCCCCGCCGCAGGCCGACTGACTCGCTCCCGAGTCGCCGAACCCCCTTCCTGACGCGCACCCGACGGGTGACCGCGTCCTCCCGCATACCCCGAGGACATCCCATGACCACCACGCTCGACACCCGCGACCTGCCGGCCGGCGACTCCCGCTGGGAGGCCTTCCGCACGCTGCTCGAGGAGCAGCGCGCCGACTGCGTGCGCCAGCGCGAGGACGCCCTCGCCGAGTGCGCCCAGTCCGTGCCCGACCCCGTCGCGCTGCGGCGCAGCGCCTCCCTCTCCGACGCGATCAGCGAGATCGACGCCGCCCTGGAGCGGATCGCGGCCGGTACCTACGGCACCTGCGCGCACTGCTCCGCGAGCATCCCCGAGGAGCGGCTCGAGCTGCGCCCGCGCACCAGCACCTGCGTCGCCTGCACCGACCGGCGCTGAGGCACGCTCCCGGTGCTCAGTCCCGACGGGGGCCGGGCACCGGGGGCTGCGCCGGGATGGCGGCCGTGGACGGGCCGACGGCCGGCTGGACGGGGCTGAGCGCATCCAGGTCCAGCACCCGCACGTGGATGACGTTGCGCTGCTGGAGCGCCGCGCGCAGCGCCCGGTGCAGGCCGTCCTCCAGGTAGAGCTCGCCGCGCCACTGCACCGCGTGCGGGAAGAGGTCCCCGTAGAAGGTCGAGTCATCGGCGAGCAGGGTGTCCAGCGCCAGCTGCCGCTTCGTCGTCGTCAGGGTGTCCATGCGCACCTGACGCGGCGGGATCATCGCCCAGTCCCGGGTCGACAGCCCGTGGTCGGGGTAGGGGCGCCCGTCTCGCACAGCCTTGAAGATCAGGGGACGACCTCCGCTCCGTGTCCGCCCGGGCGCCGACGGACCCCACCCTATCGGCCGGGGCGTAGGCGGGGCCGCGTGCCGCGAGCCACGCGACGGAGGCCGCCGCCGGTCGTATGCTGGGTTGGCACTCCGGCCGTGCGAGTGCCAGCCGGGGCGGTGCCCGGCCGGGTACCGCGCGGCGGGTCGACCGGTACGGGGAGGTGTCTCGTGGCGCACGACGAACGCCGCCTGGAGGTTCTTCGCGCGATCGTCCAGGACTACGTCTCGACCAACGACCCGGTGGGCAGCAAGGCGCTGGCCGACCGGCACGACCTGGGCGTCTCCCCGGCCACCATCCGCAACGACATGGCGGTCCTGGAGGAGCAGGGCTACATCACCCAGCCGCACACCAGCGCCGGCCGGGTGCCCACCGACAAGGGCTACCGGCTCTTCGTCGACCGGCTGTCGGCGGTCAAGCCGCTGTCGGTGGCGGAGCGGCGGGCGATCGAGCGGTTCCTCGACGGTGCCGTCGACCTGCACGACGTCCTCGGCCGCACCGTCCGGCTGCTCGCCCAGCTGACCCGTCAGGTGGCCGTCGTGCAGTACCCGACGCTGTCCCGCAGCGCCGTGCGCCACCTCGAGGTGGTGCAGGTGGCGGCGGCCCGCCTGATGCTGGTGCTGATCACCGACACCGGACGGGTGGAGCAGCGGGTCGTCGACTGCCCGGTCGACACCGACGCCGGGGCCGTCGCCGAGCTCCGCACCCTGCTCAACTCCGCCTTCACCGGCGTGAAGCTCACCGAGGCCGGCGACAAGGTGCCCGACCTGCTGGAGACGGCGCCGCCGCACCTGCGCGGGCTGGTCGCCACGGTGAGCGCGACCCTGCTGGAGACCCTCGTCGAGCCCGGGGAGGACCGCCTGGTCATCGGGGGCACGGCGAACCTCGCCCGCGGCAACGCGCTGGACTTCCACGGCACCGTCAGCCCGCTGCTGGAGGCGCTGGAGGAGCAGGTCGTGGTGCTCCGGCTGATCAGCGAGGTCGACGCCGGCACCGTGCTGGTCCGCATCGGCGAGGAGAACGCCCACGAGGCGCTGACCGGCGCCTCGCTGGTCACCGTCGGCTACGGCTCCCACGACCGGGCGCTGGGCGGGCTCGGCGTCGTCGGCCCGACCCGCATGGACTACCCCACGAACATGGCCGCGGTCCGCGCCGTGGCCCGCTACGTCGGCCAGATCCTGGCCGAGAGCTGAGGACGAACTTCTCGATGGCAACCGACTACTTCGGCGTCCTGGGCCTGTCCCGCGAGGCCAGCGACTCCGACATCAAGCGCGCCTACCGGCGGCTGGCCCGGGACCTGCACCCGGACGTCAACCCCGACCCCGAGGCCAAGGAGCGCTTCCAGGAGGTCACCCGTGCCTACGAGGCGCTGACCGACCCCGAGAAGCGCCGCATCGTCGACCTCGGCGGCGACCCGTTCGACACCGGCGGTGGAGGCGGCAACGGGTTCGGCGGCGCCGGCTTCGGCGGCGGCCTGGGCGACATCATGGACGCGTTCTTCGGCGGGGCGACCACCCGCGGGCCGCGCGGCCGCACCCGGGCCGGCCGGGACGCGCTCATCCCGATCGAGCTCGAGCTCGACGAGTCGGTGTTCGGCACCGTCAAGGAGCTGACCGTCGACACCGCGGTGCTCTGCGACCTGTGCTCCGGGGCCGGCACCGCGCCCGGCACCCACGTGACCACGTGCACCACCTGCTCGGGCCGCGGTGAGGTGCAGAGCGTCCAGCGCAGCTTCCTCGGCCAGGTCATGACCAGCCGCCCCTGCCCCACCTGCTCGGGCACCGGGCAGGTCATCCCCGAGCCGTGCTCCAAGTGCGCCGGCGACGGCCGCGTCCGCTCCCGCCGCACCATCTCGGTCAAGGTGCCCGCGGGCGTCGAGGACGGCATGCGCATCCGGCTCACCGGCCAGGGCGAGGTCGGCCCCGGCGGCGGCCCGGCCGGCGACCTCTACGTCGAGGTGCACGAGCGGCCGCACGACGTGTTCACCCGCGACGGCGAGGACCTGCACTGCCGCGTCACGCTGCCGATGACCTCCGCGGCGCTGGGCACCACGCTCAACCTCAAGACCCTCGACGGCGAGGAGGAGCTCGACATCGCCGCCGGCACCCAGTCCGGCAGCGTGCTCACCCTGCGCGCGCACGGCGCCCCCCGGCTGCGGGCCACCGGCCGGGGCAACCTCGTCGTGCACGTCGACGTGGTCACGCCCACCAAGCTCGACGCCGAGCAGGAGAAGCTGATGCGGGAGCTGGCCGCGCTGCGCGGGGAGGACCGGCCGGAGTCCAACCGCGAGGCGCAGGGCGGGCTGTTCTCCCGCGTCCGCGACGCCTTCCACGGGCGCTGATCCGGCCGTGACGACCGACGCCGGCGTCCCCGACCTCGACGGGGCACCCCTCTTCCTGCTCGACGCCCTCCCGGCCGGGGACGAACTCCTCGTCGACGGCGCCGAGGGCCGGCACGCCGTGGACGTGCTGCGCCTGGAGCCGGGGGAGACGGTGCGCGTCGGCGACGGGCGCGGCGCGGTGGCCGAGGGCTCGGTCGTCGCGGCCGGGCCACGGGGGCTGCGGGTCGCCATCAGCGCCCGGTTCGAGGTGCCGGCGCCGCAGCCGGAGTTCGTCCTGGTGCAGGCCCTGCCCAAGGGTGACCGCGGCCCGCTGGCCGTGGACCTCGCCACCGAGCTCGGCGTGGACCGCATCGTCCCGTGGGCGGCGGCGCGCTGCGTGACCCGCTGGCGGGACGACCGGGTGGCCAAGGGTGTGGCGAAGTGGCGCGCTGCCGCGCGGGCGGCGAGCAAGCAGTCCCGCCGGCCGCGGGTCCCCGAGGTGACCGAGCCGATGTCCACCCGGGAGGTCTGCGGCCTGCTCGCCGACGCCGACCTCGCCGTGGTGCTGCACGAGCAGGCGCGCCGCCCGATGGCCGGGCTGACCGTGCCGGACAGCGGCGTCGTCGCCGTCGTCGTCGGCCCCGAGGGCGGGCTCACCGACGGCGAGGTGGTGGCCTTCCGCGCCGCCGGCGCCGAGCCGGTCCGCCTGGGCCCGGAGGTGCTGCGCACCTCCACCGCCGGCGCCGCGGCGCTGGCCGCGCTGAGCGCCCGCACCCGCTGGAGCTGATCAGCAGCAGCGGCTCACCGGGTTCGCCTCCAACGCGTCGGACCGGCGGCGCTCGAACTCCCGTCGGGTCATCGGCTCGTGCCCGTGCGCGGCGCAGTGCTCGAGGTAGCGGTCCCAGCGCGCCTCGCCGGTGAACTCGCGCAGGTACCAGCGGAGGCTCCGCCACGCCCGGACCACCGCGGCGCTCACTGCTCCTCCGCCTCGGTGCGGCCGGCCCCGGCGCCCACCAGCCGCCCGTCCCGGGCCCGCTTCTCCTCCGCCGTCGGGAAGAAGCCGGCGGGCTCGACCAGCCGCGAGGCCGTGTGCGGCTCCTCGGTCGTCGGCAGCGCACCGCGGGTGCGGATCGCGCGGGCGATCACCACCACCGCGTTCACGACCACCACGACCACGAGCACCGCGAAGGCCGCCTGCAGGATGCCGTTGAGCGTGGAGTTGAAGACGACCTGGTCCATCTGCCCGCGGTCGGTCGCAGGCGCGAGCAGCTCCCCGGCGGCCCGGGCGTCGGCGTAGCGCCGGCGCTGCGCGAAGTACCCGACCGCGGGATCGCCGGAGAAGACCTTCTGCCAGCTCGCGGTCATGGTGACCACCAGGTCCCACACCAGCGGCACCGCCGTCACCCAGGCGTAGCGCAGCTTCCCGTGCTTGATGAGCAGCACCGTGACCAACGTCAGCGCGATCGCCGCCAGCAGCTGGTTGGCGATGCCGAACAGCGGGAAGAGCTGGTTGACCCCGCCCAGCGGGTCGGTGACGCCGACGTAGAGCACGTAGCCCCACAGCCCGACGACGACGGCGCTGGCGATGACGTTGCCCGGCCGCCAGGAGAGGTCCCCGAACTTCTTCCAGACGTTGCCGATCGTGTCCTGCAGCATGAACCGCCCGACGCGGGTGCCGGCGTCGACGGCCGTGAGGATGAACAGCGCCTCGAACATGATCGCGAAGTGGTACCAGAACGCCTGCAGGTTGCCGCCGAACGCGTCGCTGAACACCTGCGAGATGCCGACGGCGAGGGTCGGCGCGCCACCGGTGCGCGAGATCAGGCTGGGCTCCTGCACCGCCGCCGACGCCGCGGCCAGGTCCTCGGCCGACGTCGGGAAGCCCAGTCCGCCGACGAAGGCTGCCGCCGAGCCCGGGTCACCGCCGGTCACGCCGGCCGGGGCGTTCATCGCGAAGTACAGCCCTTGGTCGATGACGCAGGCGGCGATCAGCGCGCTGATCGCGACGAAGGACTCCATCAGCATGCCGCCGTAGCCGATGAGGCGGACCTGGTTCTCCTTGGCGACCATCTTCGGCGTCGTCCCCGAGGAGATCAGCGCGTGGAAGCCCGACAGCGCGCCGCAGGCGATGGTGATGAAGACGAAGGGGAACAGCGAGCCGGCGAACACGGGCCCGGTGCCCTCGCGGGCGAACTCGGTGACCGCGTCGGCCTGCAGGACCGGGCGGGCGATCAGCAGCCCGACGGCGAGCAGGACGATGACGCCGATCTTCATGAAGGTCGACAGGTAGTCGCGCGGGGTGAGCAGCAGCCAGACCGGCAGCACCGAGGCGACGAAGCCGTAGACCACCAGCGCGAGGACCAGCCACTCGCGGGACAGCGTGAGCGCCTCGCCCAGCCCGGTGTCGTCGATCCAGCCGCCGCCGATGATCGCCAGCAGCAGCAGGACGACGCCGATGCCGGTGGCCTCGAGCACCCGCCCGGGCCGCAGCACGCGCAGGTAGACGCCCATGAACAGCGCGATCGGGATGGTCAGCGCGATGGAGAAGACGCCCCACGGCGACTCGGCCAGCGCGTTGACCACGATCAGCGCCAGCACCGCCAGGATGATGATCATGATCGCGAAGACGGCGATCAGGGCGGCGATCCCGCCGACCAGGCCGATCTCCTCGCGCACCATCTGGCCCAGGCTCTTGCCGTTGCGGCGCATGGAGAAGAACAGCACCGTCAGGTCCTGGACGGCCCCGGCGAAGATGACGCCGACGATGATCCAGATCGTGCCGGGCAGGTAGCCCATCTGGGCGGCCAGCACCGGCCCGACCAGCGGCCCGGCGCCGGCGATCGCGGCGAAGTGGTGGCCGAACAGCACCCGGCGGTCGGTGACGTCGAAGTCGACGCCGTTCTCCAGCCGTTCGGCCGGCGTCGCGCGGGTGTCGTCCGCCTCGAGCACGCGGCGCACGATGAACTTCGCGTAGAAGCGGTAGGCGATGGCGTAGGAGCACAGCGCGGCGAAGAGGATCCACAGCGCCGAGATGCTCTCGCCGCGCGCCAGCGCCAGCACCGCCCAGCACACCGCGCCGACGGCGGCGACCAGCGCCCAGATCCCGATCTGGGCGGGCGACATCCGGCGGCCGGCCGGTGGCGCGGGGGAGCGGCCGCTCGGCGAGCTACCCGCGGTGAGGGTCCCGGACATGGCGTCCTCCGTCCCGACACCGGCTCCGTCGCCGGCCCCCGTCGGTTACGCCCTCGAGCCTAGGGAGCCGGGAGGGTTCCGGCGCGCTGGAAGGTGTGCCCGCCCCGCCCATAGGGTGCGCACCGTGTCCGACTGCCTGTTCTGCCGCATGGTCGCCGGGGAGATCCCCGCCGACGTCGTCCACCAGACCGACCGGGTGCTGGCCTTCCGCGACATCAACCCCCAGGCGCCCACCCACGTGCTCGTCATCCCCAAGGAGCACCACGCCACCGTCGGCGGCCTCGCCGAGGCCGACCCGGCGCTGCTCGGCGACGTCGTCGCCGGCGCGCACGCGGTCGCGCGCCAGGAGGGCCTGGTCGCCGGCGACGGCGCGGAGCCCGGCTACCGGCTGGTGGCCAACACCGGCCCGCAGGCGGGGCAGACCGTGCAGCACGTGCACCTGCACGTCCTCGGCGGCCGCGGCTTGAGCTGGCCACCCGGCTGATCCCTCCGCCTGCGAGGATCGGTCGGTGACCGAGCAGACCCCCGCGCCCGTCCGCATCGAGCGGGACGGCGACGTCGCCGTCGTCGTCCTCGACAACCCGCCGCTGAACCTGTTCACGCCCGCGGTCTTCCAGGCGCTGGACGCCGCGGTCGGCCAGCTCGTCGGGCTCACCGACCCGCAGCGGCCCGACCGTGCCCGGGCGGTGCTGTTCGAGGCCCGCGGCAAGGTCGTCTCGGGTGGGGTCGACGTCACCTTCTTCCGCGACATCGCCGAGGGCCCCGAGCCGGTGGCCCGCGGCGGCGAGCTGTGGGCGCAGCTGCTGCGGGTCGCGCAGACGGTCGAGGACCTGCCCGTGCCCACGGTCTTCGCCGCGCACGGGCTCACCCTGACCGCAGCCTTCGAGCTCTCCCTGGCCTGCGACATCCTGCTGGCCGCCGAGAAGGCCTCGTTCGGGCTGGTGGAGATCGTCGTCGGGCTGACGCCGTCGATGGGTGGGCCGCAGCGGCTGGCCGAGCGGGCCGGCGCGGCGCGCGCCCGCGAGCTGGTCTACACCGGCGAGCGCTACCCGGCCGCGGTGCTGGAGCGGTGGAACGTCGTCAACCGGGTCCTGCCCGACGAGGGGTTCTCCGAGGCCGCCCGCGGCTACGCCCGGCAGGTCGCCGCCGGGCCCACCCTCGCGCACGCCGCGACCAAGCGGCTGGTCGCCACGTCGGTGCGGGAGGGCGCCCGGGCCGCGGACGCGCTGGTGCCCGAGGTCTCCGGCGCGCTGTTCGCCAGCGAGGACCTGCGGGGCGCCGTGCGGTCCTTCCTCGCCGACGGTCCGGGGAAGGCGACCTACTCGGGGCGGTGACCTCGCACTCGGACCGGGGTTCGGGGTGCCGAGCACGGGTAGCATCGAGCGGTCCGAACTCCCAGCCAGGAAGGCAGGGTCGAGGGTTCTTGCCCGACACCTCCCCGAACGTCCCCGTCGAGGGCGCCCCCACGTCCCGTGAGGCCTCGGCTCAGGCCGCCGCCGTGGACGGCACCGCGTCCGACACCGACGCCTCGAGCCGGCCGGCCGCCGTCCGCGCCACCATCGCGGTCCCCGACTCGGTCCCCATGGTCGCGCTGCTCGGCTCCGCCGACGAGCTGCTGCGCCTGGTCGAGGCCGACGTCGAGGCCGACGTGCACGTGCGCGGCAACGAGATCACCGTGACCGGGCAGCCGGCCGACAACGCCTTCGCCGTCCGCGTCTTCGACGAGCTCATCGCGCTGATCGGCACCGGCCAGCAGCTGCGGCCGGACTCCGTGCGCCGGGTGATCGCGATGCTCAAGGGCGGTGGGTCCGAGCGGCCCGCCGACGTGCTGAGCCTCGACATCATCAGCCGCCGCGGCCGCACGATCCGGCCCAAGACGCTCAACCAGAAGCGCTACGTCGACGCGATCGACCAGCACACCATCGTCTTCGGCATCGGCCCGGCCGGTACCGGCAAGACCTACCTGGCCATGGCCAAGGCGGTGCAGGCGCTCCAGACCAAGCAGGTCAACCGGATCATCCTCACCCGCCCGGCGGTCGAGGCCGGCGAGCGGCTGGGCTACCTGCCCGGCACGCTCAGCGAGAAGATCGACCCCTACCTGCGGCCGCTGTACGACGCGCTGCACGACATGGTCGACCCGGAGTCGATCCCGCGGCTCATGGCCTCCGGCACGATCGAGGTGGCCCCGCTGGCCTACATGCGCGGCCGGACCCTGAACGACGCGTTCGTGATCCTCGACGAGGCGCAGAACACCACCGCCGAGCAGATGAAGATGTTCCTGACCCGGCTCGGGTTCGGCTCGAAGATCGTCGTGACCGGCGACGTCACCCAGGTCGACCTGCCCGGCGGCGCCCAGAGCGGGCTCAAGATCGTGCGGGAGATCCTCGACGGGGTCGAGGACGTGCACTTCGCCAACCTGACCAGCACCGACGTCGTCCGGCACCGGCTGGTCGGCGACATCGTCGACGCCTACGAGCGCTACGACGCCTCCCGGCAGCCCACCACGACGCGGCCGGGCGCGCCCGCGCCGGCCCGACCGGCCCGGCCGCGCCGGCAGGGGAGCTGACCGCCGTGCCCGTCGAGGTCTCCAACGAGTCCGAGATCGCCGTCGACGAGGCGGAGCTGGCCGGCATCTGCCGCTTCGTGCTCGGCGAGATGAAGGTCAACCCCATGGCCGAGCTGTCGGTGCTCTGCGTGGACGTCGAGTACATGAGCAGCCTGCACGAGCGCTGGATGGGGGAGAAGGGGCCGACCGACGTCCTGGCCTTCCCCATGGACGAGCTGGACACCGCCCGCCCCGACGACCCCGACCCGGGTCCGGCGCTGCTCGGTGACGTCGTCCTCTGCCCCGCGGTCGCCGTCCGCCAGGCGCGCGCCGCCGGGCACTCCATGGACGACGAGCTGGTGCTGCTGGCCACCCACGGGGTGCTGCACCTGCTCGGCTACGACCACATGGAGCCCGACGAGGAGAAGGAGATGTTCGGTCTCCAGTCGCAGCTCATCGAGGGCTGGCGCTCGGCTCCGCGACAACCGGTGACCGGCGCGGCGCAGGAGCAGGACCCGCGATGAGCTCCAGCGCGATCGTCCTGCTGGTGATCGCCTGCCTGCTCGTGCCCCTCGCGGGGCTCTTCGGGGCCATGGACGCCGCGCTGCAGCGGGTGTCCAAGGCCCGCGTCGAGGAGCTCCGGCGCGAGGGCGCCAAGCGCGCGGCCGCACTCGAGGCGGTCGTGGTCGACCGAGCGCGGCACGTGGCGCTGCTGCTCCTGCTGCGCATCGCCTGCGAGATGATCGCCGCGGTGCTCGCCACCGTCCTGCTCTACGACGCGTGGGGCGGCGGCTGGCGCACCTTCCTCACCGCCGCTGGCGTGCTCACCGTCGTCAGCTACGTGCTGGTGGGCGTCGGCCCCCGCACCCTGGGCCGGCAGCACGCCTACTCGGTGGCGCTGGCGACCGCCGGCGTGGTGAAGATGCTCGGCCGGGTGCTCGGCCCCGTCGCCACGCTGCTCATCCTCGTCGGCAACATGATCACGCCGGGCCGCGGCTTCCGCGACGGCCCGTTCTCCTCCGAGGTCGAGCTGCGCGAGCTGGTCGACATGGCCGAGGAGCGCGGCGTCGTCGAGTCCGGCGAGCGGAACATGATCCACTCGGTGTTCGAGCTCGGCGACACCATCGCCCGCGAGGTCATGGTGCCGCGCACCGACGTCGTCTACATCGAGCGCACCAAGACCGTGCGGCAGGCGCTGGCCCTGGCGCTGCGCAGCGGCTTCAGCCGCATCCCGGTGATCGGCGAGAACGTCGACGACGTCGTCGGGGTGGTGTACCTCAAGGACCTCGTCCGCCGGTCGCAGAACTCGGCGGACAACCGCGGCCCGCGCGTCGAGGAGCTGATGCGCACGGCGTCGTTCGTGCCGGAGTCCAAGCCGGTCGACGAGCTGCTGCGTGACATGCAGGCCCAGCGCATCCACATCGCGATCGTCGTCGACGAGTACGGCGGCTTCGCGGGCCTGGTCACCATCGAGGACATCCTCGAGGAGATCGTGGGCGAGATCGCCGACGAGCACGACGCCATCCAGCGGCCGCCGGTCGAGGAGCTGCCCGACGGCTCGATGCGGGTCACCGCCCGGCTGCCCGTGGAGGACCTCGCCCAGTTGTTCGGCGTCGAGCTGCCCGAGGACGACGACGTCGAGACCGTCGGCGGGCTGCTCGCCCGCGAGCTCGGCCTGGTGCCCATCGAGGGCTCGTCGGCCGAGATCGGCGGGCTCCGGCTGGTCGCCGAGAGCACCGGCGGACGGCGCAACCGGGTCGACACGATGCTCGTCTGCCGGGTCGAGGAGCAGGCGGACGAGGACGCCGACGAGACGGGCGCGCCGACGGCGAAGGGGGCCACCCGGTACGAGGAGCCGGCCGCGGTGGAAAGCTAGGTCACCGTGCCTGAACTCCAGCCCGAGGACGCCAAGCTCGTCACCCTCGCCCGCTCCGCCCGCGCCCGCACCGGTGCCGCCGAGGGGGCGGCCGTCCGCGACACCGACGGGCGCACCTACGTCGCCGCGAGCGTGGGGCTGCCGTCGCTGAAGCTGTCGGCGCTGCAGGCCGCGGTCGCCGCCGCCGTCTCCAGCGGGGTGGAGGGGCTCGAGGCCGCGGTCATCGTGTCCGAGGCCGACGCGGTGGAGCAGGAGGGCCTGGCTGCCGTCCGCGACCTGACGCCGTCGGCCCCCGTGCACCTCGCCGGCCCCGACGGGACCCTGCGCCTGTCGCTCTGACGTCGGTGGTCGGTGGGAGACTGTCCCCGTGAGCACACCTGAGCAGACGCCGCACCGCAGCGGCTTCGTCGCCCTGGTGGGCCGCCCGAACGCCGGCAAGACGACGCTGACCAACGCGCTGGTCGGCGAGAAGGTCGGCATCGTCAGCAACCGGCCGCAGACCACCCGGCACGCCATCCGCGGGGTGGTGCACAAGCCGCAGGGCCAGATCGTGCTGGTCGACACCCCCGGCCTGCACAAGCCGAAGAGCCTGCTGGGCAAGCGGCTCAACGACGTCGTCCGGGACACGCTCTCCGACGTCGACGTGATCGTCTTCTGCGTCCCCGCCGACCAGCCCGTGGGCACCGGTGACAAGTTCATCGCCCGGCAGCTGCGCGAGGTCAAGGCGCCGGTCGTGCTGGTCGTGACCAAGACCGACGCGGCGTCGAAGAAGGTCGTCGCCGAGCAGCTCGTGGCCGCCAGCCAGCTGGTCGAGGCCGCGGAGATCGTGCCGGTGAGCGCGGTGGCCGGCGACCAGGTGGAGCTGCTGGAGGACCTGCTCATCGGCCTGCTCCCGGAGGGCCCGCCGCTCTACCCGGAGGAGCAGACCACCGACGAGGACGTGGAGCGTCAGCTGGCCGAGCTGGTCCGCGAGGCGGCGCTGGAGAAGGTGTTCCAGGAGGTGCCGCACTCGCTGGCGGTCACCATCGAAGAGATCAACCGCCGGCCCGACCGCGACCTGGTCGAGGTGCACGCGCTGCTGCACGTCGAGCGCAACAGCCAGAAGCCGATGCTGCTGGGCAAGGGCGGCTCGATCATCAAGGCCATCGGCAGCGAGGCCCGCGTGGGCATGGAGACGCTGCTGGGCGCCCGCGTCCACCTCGACCTGCACGTCACGGTGCTCGGGGAGTGGCAGGACGACCCGAAGAAGCTGAACAGGCTGGGCTATTGAGCACCACCCCGAAGGCCCTCTACCGCGACGAGGGCATCGTGCTGCGCACCCAGAAGCTGGGTGAGGCCGACCGGATCGTCACCGTGCTCACCCGCCGCACGGGCAAGGTGCGCGCGGTCGCCAAGGGGGTGCGCCGCACGAAGAGCAAGTTCGGCGCCCGTCTCGAGCCGTTCACCCACGTCGACCTGCAGCTCTACACCGGGCGCAACCTCGACATCGTCAGCCAGGTCGAGTCGATCCGCTCCTACGGCCAGGAGATCGTCGCGGACTACCCGGCCTACACCGCCGGCACCGCCGTGCTGGAGACCGCCGACCGGCTCACCGCCGAGGAGAAGGAGCCCTCGCTGCGGATGTTCCTGCTGGTCGTCGGGGCGCTGCGCACCCTGGGCGAGCGGACCCACCAGCCCGGCCTGGTGCTCGACGCCTTCCTGCTGCGGGCGATGTCGGTGGCCGGCTGGGAGCCCGCGCTCGGTGACTGCGCCCGCTGCGGCGAGGCCGGGCCGCACCGCCACTTCTCCGTCCCGGCCGGCGGCACGGTGTGCCCGCCGTGCCGGCCCACCGGCTCGGCGATGCCCAGCCCGGTCACCCTCGAGCTGATGGAGGCACTGCTGACCGGCGACTGGGCGCGGGCCGATGCCAGCCAGGGCACCAACCGCCGGGAGAGCAGCGGGCTGGTGGCCGCGATGCTGCAGTGGCACCTCGAGCGCGGGCTGCGGTCGCTGCCGCTGGTCGACCGCTCCGACGCCCGCCCCGCGGTCGTGCAGCCGGCCGCGCCGCTGGTCGTGGGGAGCGGCGCGTGAGACGCGAGGTCAAGGCGCCGAACCCGCACCCGTCGGGCGCCCGCCCGCCGGAGCTGCCGCAGGACAAGGTGCCCGGGCACGTCGCGATCGTCATGGACGGCAACGGCCGCTGGGCCAAGGAGCGCGGGCTGCCGCGCACCGCCGGGCACGAGGCGGGGGAGTCCTCCCTCTTCGATTGCGTCGAGGGCGCCATCGAGCTCGGCATCAAGGGCATCAGCGCCTACGCCTTCTCCACGGAGAACTGGCGGCGCAGCCCGGACGAGGTCCGCTTCCTCATGGGCTTCAACCGCGAGGTGATCCGCCGGCGCCGCGACGAGATGCACGAACTGGGTGTGCGGGTGCGCTGGGCGGGCCGCCGGCCACGGTTGTGGCGCTCGGTGATCAAGGAGCTGGAGATCGCCGAGGAGCTCACCCGCGACAACGACGTCCTCACGCTCACCATGTGCGTGAACTACGGCGGCCGGGCCGAGATCGCCGACGCCGCCGCGGCCATCGGCCGCGAGGTCGCCGCCGGCCGGCTGAACCCGGACAAGATCGACGAGAGGACCATCGCGCGGTTCCTCGACGAACCGGACATGCCCGACGTCGACCTGTTCGTGCGCAGCTCGGGGGAGAACCGCACCAGCAACTTCCTGCTGTGGCAGTCGGCCTACGCCGAGTTCGTCTTCCTGGACACGCTGTGGCCCGACTTCGACCGCCGGCACCTCTGGGCGGCGTGCGAGGAGTACGCCTCCCGCCAGCGGCGGTTCGGCTCAGCCTGAGGTGGGCCGGCCCACCACGCCGGCCGCGACCAGCCGCTCGATCTCCGCGTCGTCGTAGCCGAACTCGGCCAGCAGCGCGGTCGAGTGCTCGCCCAGGTCCGGGACGTCGCCCATGGCCAGCTCGACGTCGGTGAACGTCATCGGCGGCAGGATGGCCCGCACCGGGCCGGCCGGGGTGCCGACCTCGCGCCACCGGTCCCGCTCGCTGAGCTGCGGGTGATCGATCAGCCCCTGCAGGTCGTTGATCTGCGCCGCCGGCACCCCCGCCTCGGCCAGCCGCGCATCGAGGTCGGCCGTCGTCCAGCCGCGGGTCTCCGCGGCGACCACCGCGTCGCACTCCTCCCGGTTGGTCACGCGCAGCACGTTGGTGCGCAGGCGCGGGTGCTCGGCCAGCTCCGGGCGGTCGAACACCTTGATCACCAGGTCCTGCCACCCGCGGTCGTTCTGCACCCCGATGAGCACCTGGCCGTCCGTGGTCGGGTAGGCGTCGTACGGCGCGATCGCGGCGTGGCTCAGGCCCATGCGGGGCACCTGCCGGCCGGCGTACATCGCCATGTACATCTGGTGGCCCAGCCACTCGGCGGTGGCGTCGAACATCGACACCTCGACCGTCGCCCCCTCGCCCGTGCGCTCCCGGCGGAACAGCGCGGCGAGCACCGACTGGCTGGCGTACAGGCCCGCGGCGATGTCGGAGGCGGGCACCCCGGTCTTGGTCGCCGTCTCCGGCGTGCCGGTGACCGAGACCAGGCCGGTCTCGGCCTGGATGAGCATGTCGTAGGCCTTGCGGTCCCGCCGCGGACCGGCGGTGCCGTAGCCGGACATGTTGACGACGACGAGCTGCGGCCGGTCCGCCCGCAGTGCCTCGGCACCCAGCCCGAGCCGCTCGGCCGCCCCGGGCGCGAGGTTCTGCAGGAAGACGTCGGCGCCGGCGACGAGGGACCGGACCACCGCCCGGCCGTCGTCGGACTTCAGGTCGAGCGCGATCGATTCCTTGCCCCGGTTCAGCCAGACGAAGTGCGAGGCCAGCCCGTGCACGGCGCCGTCGTAGTGCCGGGCGAAGTCGCCCTCACCCACCCGCTCGATCTTGACCACGCGGGCGCCCAGGTCGGCCAGGTGCCGGGTGGCCAGCGGAGCGGCCACCGCCTGCTCCAGTGCCACCACCGTGATCCCGGTCAGCGGCAGGGGGAGGGGTGTGACGGCGGTCATGGGGGCACAACATAGTGTCCGGCCCATGAGCGCCCTGACAGCCGACGAGCAGGAGATGGTCGCGCTGGTCGCGCGCTTCGTCGACGAGCGCGTCGCGCCCCGGGTGCGGGAGTTCGAGTCGGTCGACGAGTACCCCGAGCCGTTCATCGAGGAGATGAAGGAGCTCGGCTTCTTCGGTCTCCTGGTGCCCACCGAGCACGGCGGGGCGGGAGTCAGCGCGGCCTGCTTCGCCCGCGTCACCGAGGAGCTGGCCCGCGGCTGGATGAGCCTGGCCGGCGCCATCGGCGGCCACTCGGTGATCAGCTACCTGATCGCCGGCTTCGGGACGCCGGAGCAGCAGCAGCGCTACCTCCCGGCGATGGCCGAGGGCCGGGTGCGCGCCACCATGGCGCTGACCGAGCCGTCCGGGGGCAGCGACCTGCAGGGCATGCGCACCCACGCGCAGGCCGACGGCGAGGACCTGGTCATCACCGGGTCCAAGACCTGGATCTCCAACGCCCAGCACTCCGGCCTCATCGGGCTGCTGTGCAAGACCGACCGCACCGCCGTCCCGGCGCACGCGGGCATGAGCGTCGTCCTGGTGGAGCCCGGCGAGGGCCTGACGGTCTCGGGCAAGATCCCCAAGCTGGGCTACCGCGGCGTCGAGGCGTGCGAGCTCTCCTTCGACGCGATGCGGGTGCCGGCCTCCGCCGTCCTCGGCGGGGAGCCCGGGCACGGCTGGCGGCACATGATGCGCGGGCTGGAGGTCGGCCGGATCCAGGTCGCGGCGCGGGCGGTCGGGGTGGCGCAGGCCGCGCTCCGGGCGGCGCTGACCTACGCCCAGGACCGCGAAACCTTCGGCAAGCCGATCTGGCAGCACCAGTCGGTCGGCAACCTGCTCGCCGACATGGCGACGAGGACCCGCGCCGCCCGGCTCATGACCCTGGACGCCGCGGCGGTGCTCGACGGCGGGCAGCGCGCCGATCTCGAGGCCGGGATGGCGAAGCTGTTCGCCTCCGAGACGGCCATGCAGGTCGCGCTGGACGCGATGCGGGTGCACGGCGGCTACGGCTACTCCCGCGAGTACGACGTCGAGCGGTACTTCCGCGACGCCCCGCTGATGATCCTCGGCGAGGGCACCAACGAGGTGCAGCGCAACGTCATCGCCGCCCAGCTCGTCGCCCGGGACCGCAACCGAGAGGGAATCTGACCCATGCAGCTCAACGGACTGACCACCGCCGTCACCGGCGGCGCCTCCGGCCTCGGCCTGGCCACCGCCCAGCGGCTGGTCGCCGCCGGCGGCCGGGTGACGATCATCGACCTGCCCAGCTCGGCCGGCGAGCAGGTGGCCTCCGACCTGGGGGACGCCGCCCGGTTCGCCCCGGCCGACGTCACCGACAGCGAGCAGTTCGCCGCCGCCCTGGACGCCGCCGGCGAGGACGGCCCGCTGCGCGGCCTGGTGCACTGCGCCGGCGCCGGCCGGCGGCTGCGGGTCCTGGACAAGGACGGCGAGCCCGGGTCGCTCGAGGACTTCGAGTGGGTGGTCAAGCTCAACGTCACCGGCTCCTTCAACGCCCTGCGTTTGGGCGCCGCGCGCATGGCGCGCACCGAGCCGGTCGACGGCGAGCGCGGCGCGATCGTGCTGACGGCGTCGGTCGCCGCCTACGAGGGCCAGATCGGCCAGCTGCCGTACACCGCCTCCAAGGCCGCCATCGTCGGCATGACCCTCAACGCCGCCCGCGACCTCGCCTCGAAGGCGATCCGGGTCTGCACGATCGCGCCGGGGATCATGGACACGCCGCTGCTGGCGCGGCTGCGCGAGGACGTGCGCGCGTCCCTGGAGGCCTCGGTGCCGAACCCGCCGCGGCTGGGGAACACCGCGGAGTTCGGGCTGCTGGCCGCGCAGATCCTGGAGAACGGCTACCTGAACGGCGAGACCATCCGCCTCGACGGCGCCATCCGCATGGCGCCGCGCTGAGCGGGGGCGGACCGGTGTTCGCGGTGACCCGCCTCCGGGCGACGGGCGAGGACCAGGCGGCCCTGCTGGCGGCGGTCGGTCCGCTGCTGGAGGCGCTCGGCGCGATGCCCGGATTCCGCGGTGGCGACTTCGGCCGCGCCGCCGACGACCCCGACCTGTGGGCGCTGGTCACCCGCTGGGACGGCGTCGGCGCCTACCGGCGGGGGCTCTCGGCGGCCGCGGTGAAGATCGCCGGGGCGCCGGTGTGGGTGCACGCGCTCGACGAGCCGGGCGTCTACGTGCCCGACGACCCGGCGTGACGGGGGTCGACGCCGTGCTGGCGGCGAGCCGGGCGGGGGTCCGCCGGCTCGCTCCGCGCGAGGTGGTCGAGGCGCAGGCGCGCGGCGCGCTGGTCGTGGACACCCGCACGGAGGTCCAGCGCCGGCGCCAGGGCGAGCTGCCGGGGGCGGTGGTCATCGACCGGACCGTGCTGGAGTGGCGGCTGGACCCGGCGTCGGACGCCCGGATCCCCGAGGCGACCGGCTACGACCTCGAGGTCGTCGTCGTGTGCCGGCAGGGCTTCAGCTCCAGCCTCGCCGCCGCCTCGCTGCGCGCGGTGGGGCTGCACCGGGCCACCGACCTCGACGGCGGCGTCGAGGCGTGGCTCGCCGCCGGGCTGCCGGTGGACGAGGGCCCGGCCGACGTGCGGGAGTGACGTCGCGGAGGTCCCACGACCGGGGCTGCTGAGCGCCTACGGTCGGCCGGTGGCCAGCCGCACCCGCACCGCCCGGTACGCCCGCCGCCGCAAGCGCCGCATGGACGCCGTCGAGCACGACCTGACCCGCGAGCAGTGGACGGCGCTGCAGGAGCTGTGGGGCGGCTGCGCGTACTGCGGTGCCACCGGCGTCCCGATGCAGCGTGACTGCGTGCTGCCGATCTCGCGGGGCGGGCGCTACACGCTGGACAACATCGCGCCGGCCTGCGGCTCGTGCAACGCGAGCAAGTGCAACGACGAGGTCACCGGCTGGATGCGCCGCAAGCGGCTGGACGAGCGGGCGTTCCTGGTCCGGCACGCCGAGGTGCGGATGCTGCTGGCCGAGCACTTCTGCGACGAGGTCGTGCACGCCGAGGCGTAGGTCGGGGGAGCGGCGGGCACCGGACACAGGAGCCCCGCCGTCGGCGGGCCGAGGCACCGCGGAGGCGCCGGCATGACCGATCGGACCGACGACCCCCGGGTGGCCGACGGGCCGACGCGCGACATCACCCTCCCGCCGCTGCCCGACCGGCCACCGCCGGCGCTGCCCGAGGCGTGGGCCGGGCTCCGCGGAGCCGTGGACGCGCCGACCACCGCGGTCCCGGGCCCCCTCGCACCACCGGTCCGGCCTGCTCCGGAGGCCCCCGACCCCGCAGCCGCCGAGGTACGCCGCGCCGCGGGGCGCCGCACCGACGAGATCGTGCGGTCACCCGGGCCGGTGCGGGAGCGGACGCTGGCCTTCAGCGCGCCGGAGATGCGGCACCGCCCCATCGAGCCGGTGCGGGTGGGCGCCACCCCGCGCCGCTGGCCGTGGGTGCTGCTGGCCCTCGTGCCCCTCCTGGTGATCCTCGGGTCGGCGGTGGCCTGGCTGCTGCTGCTCCGGGGCGCGTGAGGTCGCGCCGACCGCGGTCGGGAGGGCCCGGCGCGCCGACTAACGTCTAGGGGTCAACCGCCGACCGCCAGCCGGATGGAGCATCCCCTCGTGGCAACCAGCACTCCCGAAACGACCGACCGCAAGCGCGACCCGCAGCGCCTGGACAAGGTCGTCAACCTCTGCAAGCGACGGGGCTTCGTCTTCCCGTCCGGGGAGATCTACGGCGGCACCCGCTCCGCCTGGGACTACGGTCCGCTGGGCGTCGAGCTCAAGGAGAACATCAAGAAGCAGTGGTGGCGCACCGTCGTCCAGAGCCGGGACGACATCGTCGGCCTGGACTCCTCGGTGATCCTGCCCCGCCAGACCTGGGTGGCCTCGGGCCACGTCGGCGTCTTCACCGACCCGCTGACCGAGTGCCAGAGCTGCCACAAGCGCTTCCGGGCCGACCACCTCGAGGAGGACTTCGAGGCGCGCAAGGGGCGGGCGCCGGAGAACGGCCTGGCCGACATCACCTGCCCGAACTGCGGCACCAAGGGCGCGTGGACCGAGCCGCGCGACTTCAACATGATGCTCAAGACCTACTTGGGCCCCGTCGAGGACGAGTCCGGGCTGCACTACCTGCGCCCCGAGACCGCGCAGGGCATCTTCGTCAACTTCGCCAACGTCATGGGCGCCGCGCGCAAGAAGCCGCCGTTCGGTATCGGCCAGATCGGCAAGTCGTTCCGCAACGAGATCACCCCCGGCAACTTCATCTTCCGCACCCGCGAGTTCGAGCAGATGGAGATGGAGTTCTTCGTCGAGCCGGGCACCGACGAGCAGTGGCACCAGTACTGGATCGACCAGCGGACGGCCTGGTACACCGACCTCGGCATCGACCCGGACAACCTGCGGCACTACGAGCACGCGAAGGAGAAGCTGTCGCACTACTCGAAGCGCACCGTCGACATCGAGTACCGCTTCGGCTTCCAGGGTTCGGAGTGGGGTGAGCTCGAGGGCATCGCCAACCGCACCGACTTCGACCTGAAGACCCACACCGAGCACTCGGGCACCGACCTGTCCTACTTCGACCAGGCGACCAACACCCGCTGGACGCCGTACGTCATCGAGCCGGCGGCCGGCCTGACCCGCTCGCTGATGGCCTTCCTCATCGAGGCCTACACCGAGGACGAGGCGCCCAACGCCAAGGGCGGCGTCGACACCCGCACGGTGCTCACCCTCGACCCCCGGCTGGCGCCGGTGAAGGCCGCCGTCCTGCCGCTGTCGCGCAACGCCGACCTCTCCCCGAAGGCGAAGGACCTGGCCACCGCGCTGCGGCGGAACTGGAACGTCGACTTCGACGACGCCGGTGCCATCGGCCGGCGGTACCGCCGCCAGGACGAGGTCGGGACGCCGTTCTGCATCACGGTCGACTTCGACACCCTCGAGGACCAGGCCGTGACCATCCGCGAGCGGGACTCGATGAGCCAGGAGCGGGTCGGCCTGGACCAGGTCGAGTCCTACCTGGCCGCACGCCTCGTCGGCTGCTGAGCCCGACGGTGTGCGCCGGGGCCCGGTTCCGGCACGCGGAACCGGGCCCGGGCGCACACGCTTCGGCCACGGTCCGGCTGCGGTCGATGACGAGCGGCGACGTCCCCGCGGTCCTCGCCGTGCAGGAGCCGGGCGCGATCCGCGCGCTGGCGGCGGTCTTCCCCCAGGACGAGCACCCGTTCCCACGGGAGGACGTGGCGAGCCGCTGGTCGGAGGAGATCCCCGACCCGGGGATCGACTGCGCCGTGGTCCTGCTGCGCGAGGACGTCGTGGGCTTCGCCGCGGTGCGCGGGGACGAGCTCCTGCACCTCGGCATCGCCGTCGAGCACTGGGGCACGGAGGTGTCGGACGCCGCGCACGACGCGGTGCTCGGCCTCCTGCGCCGCCGGGGAGTCGAGCGGACCTGGCTCAAGGTGTTCGCGGGCAACGCCCGCGCTCGGCGCTTCTACGAGCGGCACGGCTGGCGGCCGACGGGCGAGCGCACCTGGAGCACCTTCCCGCCGCACCCGGAGCTGCTCCTGTACGAGCGGTCCCTCACGGGAGCGGATCAGGCCGGCTTCTGCCACACGAGCAGGTAGCGCCAGAACAGCAGCTGCCGCACCTGGACGCCGGGCAGCACCGCCCCGGCCTGCGCCCTCACCTCGCGGGTGGTCAGCGCGCCGTCCTGCACGGGCATGACGTCGTGGGTGTCCTCGTGCCGCCACAGCTGGGCGCCGGTGACCGGCCGCACGGCGGCGAACACCAGGCCCAGACCGTGGTGCCCGACGGCGGAGGCGAGCTGGACCGGCAGGTCGCGGGGCAGCTCCACCCGGGGCAGGGCCACGGCCGCCAGGACGCCGCCGGGTCGCAGCCACCCGGCCATCCGGGGCAGGGCCTCGGCCAGCGGCAGGTGGTGGAGGACCGCCACGCTGAGGACGGCGTCGTAGGCGTCGTCCGGGATGTCGGTGTCCATCGCGTCGGCGACCCGCAGCGAGAGGTTCGGCGGGGCCGACCGGCGGGCGGCGTCGATCATCACCGGCGAGCGGTCGATGCCCTCGACGTGCGGGACGGTGGCCGCGAGGCGGCGGGCCAGGGTGCCGGCGCCGCAGCCGACGTCCAGCACGCGCTCGGCCCCCTCGGGCACCTGGCGCAGGAGCAGCCGGTGGTACCAGCTGTTGTGGTCCCAGTCCGTGATCATGCGGCGAGGCTGCCAGAGCCGGGGGACGGGACGGGTATCCGCGCCGGTCCCGCCGCAGCGTGGGACGTCCAGCCGCGGTGCGACGCGGCCGGACGTCGTGCCGTCCGGCTCAACGTCGGTCGTCTGCGCCCACCCGGTCGTCGGTGCGACGCAGCCAGCCGTCGTCCCCGGCATCGCCCCCTTGCCACCGGCCCGTGTCCCTGGGCACCACCGCGAACCCCCGGGCTGCCGGCCCCGGCGTCGCCAGCTGACGTCTCAGCAACCGCTCCAGCCGGACGCGGCCGGACGGCGACAGGTCGTCCCCGGCGACCCTGACGAAACGGACACCCAGGGACCGGAGGAGGTCCTCGGTCCGTTTCTCCCGCCAGAGCTCCTGCTCCGGGGTTCGGCCGAAGCCCGGCCGGCGGTAATTGACGCGCCCGTCGAACTCCACGGCCAGAGCGGCCTCGTCGTACCAGCCGTCGGCGACCTTCACGAGCCGTCCCTCGACCCAGAGCTCGACCTGGGGCTGGAAGGGAGGCAGACCGAGCGCGCCGAACGTCAGCCGGCCGCAGGTCTCCAGCCACGACTCCGCCCGGCCGTCGGCGAGTGCCACCGCGCGCACAGAGCGCGGGATCCCCGGCACGCTCGCCTGCCGCCCCAGCACCCGATCGAGCTCATTGCGGGTGGTCAGCCCGCGCAGCAGGGCCGCGTCGACGGCGGCGACGGCATCGACCTCGCGCCAGGCGCGTGCCAGGTCGACCACGGTGCGGGCAGCGGTCGTCACGCGGTAGGCGCCGCGAACGGTCACCTCGTCGTCGGGCAGGCCCGCGTGGGTCATGGACCAGCCCCGACCCCGACGCCAGCGCTGTGCGTCCGTCAGCTGCACGAGGTGGGGTTCGGCCCGGGGTCGGGGGAGACCCCAGACCCAGGCCGCGGTGGCGCCGCTGAAGACGGCCGAGGTGCGGTCCAGGCTCGCAGTGACCGCCAAGGCATCCAGCCCGGGGCGGCGGCCGGTGCGCTCCACCTCGGCGAGGTCGGTGGCGCTGACGAAGACACCCGGTCGCAGCCGCACCCACGCACCGGCTCGCACTGCGGTGGCCACCTCCCGCTGGCTCACTCCTCGGGCGGTGAGTTCGGAGGTGGTGAAGATCCCGAGCCGCCGTCGGGCGGGTTCGGTGACGGCCAGGGGCGCGGCAGGGACGTTGCTCATCGAGCGACGGTGTCCCCTACGGGCCACGGCGGGAGGTGGCCGGAGCAAGGTTGTGGATGCGGCATCCGGCTGGGGACGACGGCGTACCGCCAGTCCGGTCGACGTCCAGCCGCGCCGCACTGCGGCTGGACGTCCGCACGGGCGGCTGGACGCGTCGAGCTGGGTGAGGGACGAGGGGGTCGCACCGCGCCGCCTACCCTGGGTGCCGTGACCGCCACGCTCGAGCCGACGACGACGGCGCTCCCGCCGCTGCGGCTCGGGGCGCTCACCGTGGACCCCGCGGTGGTGCTCGCGCCGATGGCCGGCATCACCAACCCGGCGTTCCGCACGCTGTGCCGCGAGTTCGGGGCCGGCCTCTACGTCTGCGAGATGATCACCACGCGGGCGCTGGTCGAGCGGAACGACAAGACGCTGCGGATGATCCGCGCGACCGCCGACGAGAAGGACGCGTTCTCCGTCCAGCTCTACGGCGTGGACCCGGCGACGGTCGGCCGGGCCGTGGAGATGCTGGTCGACGAGGGCGTCGCCGGCACCCGCCCGGCGCACATCGACCTCAACTTCGGCTGCCCGGTGCCCAAGGTGACCCGCAAGGGTGGCGGCTCCGCGCTGCCGTGGCGCCGCGTCCTGCTGCGCGACATCGTGCGCTCGGCCGTGCGCGCCGCGGGCGACGTCCCGGTCACCATCAAGACCCGCATCGGCATCGACCCCGACCACGTCACCTACCTCGACGCCGGCCGGATCGCCCAGGACGAGGGCGCCGCGGCGATCACGCTGCACGGCCGCACCGCCGACCAGCTCTACAGCGGCACCGCCGACTGGGCGCCCATCGCTCGCCTGGTCGAGGCCGTCGACATCCCGGTGCTCGGCAACGGCGACGTCTGGGAGGCCGACGACGCCCTGCGCATGGTCGCAGAGACCGGCTGCGCGGGGGTGGTCATCGGCCGCGGCTGCCTGGGCCGCCCGTGGCTGTTCGGCGACCTCGCCGCGGCGTTCGCGGGGGGGTCCCGCCGGGCGCTGCCCACCATGCGCGAGGTCGCTGCGGTCATGCACCGGCACGCCACGCTGCTGGCCGTCGACCACGGCGAGCGGCACGGCTGCAGCGACTTCCGCAAGCACGTCGCCTGGTACCTCAAGGGCTTCTCGGTCGGGTCGGACGTCCGGCGCGCGCTGGCGATGGTCAGCAGCCTCGACGAGCTGGCCGAGCTGCTCGCGCGCATCCCCGACCAGCCCTACCCGACCGCGGTCCTCGGGGCGCCGCGCGGGCGCACCACCCCGCCCCGTCCGGTGGCGCTGCCCGAGGGCTGGCTGGCCGACCGGGACGACCCGCGGCCGCCGGTGGGCGCCGAACTGGAGACGAGCGGCGGATGACAGCGCCCCAGGGTCCCTTCCTCTACGACGACGGGCCGGCCCCGCTGCACACCGGCACGCCGCGCGCCGCGCGGGTCTGGCTGGTCCTCGGGATGCTCGGCGTGCTCGCGCTCGCGGTGCTGATGCTCGGCGGCATCTTCGTGTTCAAGGGCTCGGGCGACGAGCAGGCCACCCAGGTCACCGGCGTCTTCCTGGCCGCCCTGGATGCGGGCGACACCGAGACCACGCACGGGCTGCTCTGCGAGGAGGAGCGGGCGCGGCTGGCGCCCGGCGAGGTCGCCTCCGAGTACGGGGGAGCGGGCCGCGGCGAGGTCGTCGAGGTGCGCGACCACCCGGTCGAGGGCGCCCGCGAGCAGCTGGTCGGCGTCCGCTGGGAGGACGGCGGCACCACGCAGTTCACGGTCATCGGCGAGGACGGCCCGCGCATCTGCGGCATCGGCTGATCCGGCCGGGCGCGCTCCGGTACGGCACGATCACCCTCCAGGCCGGAACGGGTGGGCGGACGCGGAGGTGCGGGGCGATGACCAGCGGGGCCACGTGGGTCTACGACTTCAGCCAGGGCAGCAAGGACCAGAAGGACCTGCTCGGCGGGAAGGGCGCGAACCTCGCCGAGATGACCAACCTGGGGCTGCCGGTCCCGCCGGGCTTCACCATCACCACCGACGCCTGCCGCCACTACCTCGAGCACGGGGGGACGCCGGCGGAGCTGGCCGGCCAGGTCAGCGAGCACCTGCGGGCGCTGGAGGAGGCGATGGGCAAGACCCTCGGCGACCCGGCCGACCCGCTGCTGGTCTCGGTGCGGTCCGGGGCCGCCGCGTCCATGCCCGGGATGATGGAGACGGTCCTCAACGTCGGGCTCAACGACGCCTCGGTGCACGGCCTGGCCCAGCAGTCGGGCAGCGAGCGCTTCGCATGGGACTCCTACCGCCGGCTGATCCAGATGTTCGGCAGGACGGTGCTCGGCATCGACGGCGAGCTGTTCGACGACGCCCTGGACGCGGTCAAGGCCGAGCAGGGCACCGAGAGCGACCTCGACCTGGACGCCGCACACCTGCAGGACGTCGTGGCGCGGTTCAAGGGCATCGTGCGCGAGCACACCGGCCGGGACTTCCCGCAGGACCCGCGGGAGCAGATGGACCTGGCGATCACCGCCGTCTTCGACTCGTGGAACTCCGACCGAGCGGTCATCTACCGGCGGCGGGAGCGGATCCCCGGCGACGCCGGCACCGCGGTGAACGTGTGCGCGATGGTCTTCGGCAACCTCGGCATGGATTCCGGCACCGGCGTCGCCTTCACCCGGGACCCGGGCAGCGGCGCGCAGGGCGTGTACGGCGACTACCTGCAGAACGCGCAGGGGGAGGACGTCGTCGCCGGCATCCGCAACACCGTGCCGCTGGCGCAGCTGCAGGACATCGACGCGGGCGCCTACGGCGAGCTCATGGCGATCATGAGCCGCCTCGAGGCGCACTACCGCGACCTGTGCGACATCGAGTTCACCGTCGAGCGCGAGAAGCTGTGGATGCTGCAAACCCGCGTCGGCAAGCGCACCGCGGCCGCGGCCTTCGTCATCGCCGCCCAGCTGGTCGACGAGGACCTCATCGACATGGACGAGGCCGTCCGCCGGGTCACCGGTGACCAGCTGGCGCAGCTGATGTTCCCGCGGTTCGTCGCGGGCGGGGACGCCCGGCAGCTCACCCAGGGCATGAACGCCTCACCGGGCGCCGCCGTCGGCAAGGCGGTGTTCTCCTCGGAGATCGCCGCGCAGTGGGCCGGGCGGGGCGAGCAGGTCGTCCTGGTGCGGCGGGAGACCAACCCCGACGACCTGTCCGGGATGATCGCCGCCCAGGGCGTGCTCACCAGCCGCGGCGGCAAGACCTCGCACGCCGCCGTCGTCGCCCGCGGCATGGGCAAGACGTGCGTCTGCGGTGCCGAGGAGCTGCAGGTCGACACCCGGGCGCGCAAGTTCACCGCGCCCGACGGCACCGTCGTGCACGAGGGCGACGTCATCTCGATCGACGGGTCCACCGGGCAGGTGTGGCTGGGCGAGGTGCCGGTCGAGCCGTCGTCGGTGGTGCGCTACTTCGAGGGCGAGATCGACCCGGCGTCCGAAAAGGCCGACGAGCTCGTGCGCAGCGTGCACCGCATCCTCGGCCACGCCGACCGGGTGCGGCGGCTGGACGTCCGCACCAACGCCGACACCCCGGAGGACGCCGCGCGTGCCCGCCGCTTCGGCGCCCGGGGCATCGGGCTGTGCCGGACCGAGCACATGTTCCTCGGCGACCGCCGCCAGCTGGTGGAGAAGCTGATCCTGGCCGACGGCGACGAGGAGCGGCAGAGCGCGCTGGACGCGCTGGAGCCGCTGCAGAAGCAGGACTTCCTGGAGATCTTCGAGGCCATGGACGGGCTGCCGGTGACCATCCGGCTGCTGGACCCGCCGCTGCACGAGTTCCTGCCCGACCTGACCGAGCTCTCGGTGCGCGTCGCGCTGGCCGAGGAACGCGGCGAGCCCGACGAGGGCAACCTGCGGCTGCTGGCCGCCGTCCGCGGCATGCACGAGTCCAACCCCATGCTCGGCCTGCGCGGCGTGCGCCTGGGCCTGGTCGTCCCCGGGCTGTTCGCCATGCAGGTGCGGGCGATCGCCGAGGCGGCTTGCGAGCGGAAGCAGGCCGGCGGTGACCCGCGGCCGGAGATCATGATCCCGCTGGTCGGCGCGGTGCAGGAGCTGGAGGCGATCCGCGAGGAGGCGCAGCGGGTGCTCGCCGAGGTGTGCGAGACCTGCGGCATCGACGTGCAGCCGCTGATCGGCACCATGATCGAGGTGCCGCGCGCCGCGCTGACGGCGGGGGAGATCGCCGGCTCGGCGGAGTTCTTCTCGTTCGGGACCAACGACCTGACCCAGATGACGTGGGGCTTCTCCCGGGACGACGTCGAGGCCGCGTTCTTCCACGCCTACCTGGACAAGGGCATCTTCGGCGTCTCTCCGTTCGAGTCGCTCGACCGCCCGGGCGTCGGCCGCCTCGTGGAGGTCGCGGTCGAGGCGGGCCGTGCGGCCCGCCCCGACCTCAAGCTCGGCATCTGCGGCGAGCACGGCGGCGACCCCGACTCGGTGCAGTTCTTCCACGAGGTGGGCCTGGACTACGTGTCCTGCTCCCCGTTCCGGGTGCCGGTCGCCCGGCTGGAGGCCGGCCGGGCCGCACTGGGCGGCGAGCGCGCCGGCGCCTAGCGACTTAGGCGCAGACCAGGCCGCTGCGGAGGGCGTCCAGGTTCGCCGCCATCAGCTCCGGATAGGTCTCGCCGTCGGCCACCCGCTCGACCGGGTGCAGCACGCCGGTGCCGAGCCCGAGCTCGGCGGCCAGCGTCCCCGCCACCCCCGGCCCCGCGGCGGCCTCGAAGAAGACCGTCCGGGCGCCGGTGTCCCGCACCTCGTCGGCCACCCGGCGCAGCCGGGCGGGGGAGACCTCGACGTGCGGGTCGACGCCGGCGACGCCGATCTGGCGCAGGCCGTACCGGTCGGCGAGGTAACCGAAGGCCTCGTGCGAGGCGAGCAGCGTCGCCCCCTCGCACGGGGCCAGCACCTCGCGGTACCGGTCGTCGAGCTCCTGCAGCGCGGCGGTCAGCCGCTCGGCCCCCGCGGCGTACTCGTCGGCGTGGTCCGGGTCGGCCGCCGCGAGCCCGTCGGACACCTGGTCGGCGAGCTCGGCGAGCCGCACCGGGTCCAGCCAGAAGTGCGGGTCCTCCGCCCGGTCGGCCAGCGGTGCGGCGTCGACGAGGCGCTCGGGGTCCTGCTGGTCGAGCGTCTCGTCCACCGCCGGCTGGAGGCCGCCGGACAGGTGGACGACGACGTCGGCCGCCTCGATCGTCACCACGTCCCGCGGCGACAGCTCCAGCCCGTGGCTGTCCCCGCCGCCCGGGGTGAGGTTGGTGACCTGCACCAGGTCCCCGCCCACCTCGTCCGCGACGTAGGCGAGCGGGTAGGAGGTGGCGACCACCTCCACCCGCCCGTCAGCGGCCCTGTCCTCCGCGCCGCAGGCGGTGAGCCCGCAGACGAGGCAGCCCGTCAGCGCGAGGACGCCGAGGGTCCCTCCGCGGTTCACTCGTCGTGCTCGCCCTCGTGCTCGTGCTCGGCGTGCTCCTCGACGTCCCCGGAGACGCCGGAGAGCTCGTTGGGCACCACGTCGAGGGCGGCGCTCTTCCAGACGGTGCCGGCCGCGATGTCGACGGCGTGGATCTCCCGGGTGGCGGGCTCGGTCACGTAGGCCATGCCGTCGACCACCACGACCTGCGGGTGCGGGTCCTGCCAGTCGTCGGACTCCTGCCACGGGCCGGTGACCGGGATCGAGCGGGTCACGGTGCCGGTGACGACGTCGATGACCTGCAGGTTGCCGTCGTAGGTCAGGACCAGGCCCTCGCCGTCCGGGCCGCGGTCGAAGGACTGGTACCAGTAGGGCGCCGGCAGGTCGAGCAGCCGCATCGAAGCGGTCGCGGTGTCGATCAGGGCGACGGTGCTCGACCGGTCCTCGGCGCTGCGCTCGTAGTCGCCGAGCACCACGGCTGAGTCCTCGGTGCCGAACTGGTTGCCGATGCGGCCGTAGGCGTCCGGGCTCTGGATCTTGGTCAGCTCACCGTCCGCGTACAGGACGGCGCCGTCCTGGCAGCCGATGACGACCGCCTCCCCGGCGGCGACGGTCTCGCCGTGCACGGAGGGGCAGTCGTCGCGCGCGGTGATCTCCTCGCCGTCGGCGTCCAGGATGCGCACCCCGCTGCGCGACTCCTCGGTGCCGTCGGAGACCAGCACGGTGCCGTCCGCCAGTTCGACGGCCACGCCGTGGTGCGCGTCGGGGGTGGAGAACTCGAGCAGCTCGAGGTCGTCGTCGGCGATGTGCGCGCTGTCGAAGGCGGTGACGTCGCCGGTGCCGTCGTCGAACAGGACGGTGCGGCCGGCGTGGGCGACCACGTGGCCGGGCTTCTCGGCCGGGAAGACCGTGTCGGTGAGCTGCGGGTCGGCGGTGTAGTAGTGGCTGTGGTCGCCGTGCGGCTCGGCCCAGGCGCCGCCGTCGAGCAGCTGGAAGCCGCCCTGGGTCGAGACGAGGAAGTGCCGTCCGTCGCCGGCCGGGTTCAGCCGGTTGAAGCCCTCGAGGGGCTCGTCGGCGAGGACCTCGAGCGTGGTGGCGTCCAGGACCTGGATGCCGCCGTCGTAGGTGAAGGCCAGGCGCGGCGCGCTGGCGCCGACCTCGGTGGGCTCGTCGGCGGCGGGGGTGGCCTCGCTCGTGGGCGCGGCAGCGGCGTCGCCGTCGTCCTCGGACGCGCACCCTGCGGCGAGCACGAGGGGCAGCGCCGCGGCGAGGACGGCGGTGCGGAGGGAGGGGGTGGGGCGGGATCGCACGGGGGCTCCAGGTGGTCGGGGACGTTCCCCGGCACCATAGCCTGACGATGAGAATCATTCGCAACTAGGGGTGGATCCGGACATGCGGACGCCCCGGCCCGCACGAGGCGGGCCGGGGCGTCGAAGGGGTGGCTCAGCCGTGCAGGTCGAAGCGGTCGAGCTCCATGACCTTGACCCAGGCCGCGACGAAGTCGCGGACGAACTTCTCCCGCGCGTCGTCGGCCGAGTAGACCTCGACGATGCCGCGGAGGATGGAGTTCGAGTTGAACACCAGGTCCACGGCGGTGGCGGTGCGGACGACGTTCCCGTCCGCGTCCAGGCCCTCGTAGACGCCCTCGCCCTCGGCCGCGGTCCGCCACGAGATGCCCAGGTCGAGCAGGTTGGTGAAGAAGTCCTGCGACAGGACGCCGGGGCGGTCGGTGAAGACGCCGTGCTGCACGCCGCCGGTGTTCGCGCCGAGCACGCGCAGACCGCCGACGAGGAGGGTCATCTCCTTGGCGGTGAGCTCGAGCATGTACGCCTTGTCGACCAGGAGCGTCTCGGGCTGGAGCTTGCTGCCCGGGGCGATCCAGTTGCGGAAGCCGTCGGCCCGCGTCTCGAGCCACCGGAAGTTCTCGACGTCGGTCTGCTCCTGCGAGGCGTCCGTGCGACCCGGGTGGAACGGCACGGTCACCTGCACACCGGCGTCCGCTGCCGCCTTCTCCACCGCGGCGCTGCCGCCGAGCACGATCAGGTCGGCCAGCGAGACCTTCGCGCCGGTCTGCTGCTCGAACTCGCCCTTGACCCGCTCCAGCACCGGCAGCACGTCACGGACGCCCTCGTTGGCGGCCCAGCCGATCTGCGGCTCGAGCCGGATCCGGGCGCCGTTGGCGCCACCGCGCTTGTCGGTGCCGCGGTAGGACGCGGCGGCCGACCAGGCCGTGTGCACCAGCTGGGGGACGGTCAGCCCGGAGGACAGCAGGCGCTGCTTGAGGTCGGCGATCTGCGCCTCGCCCACGAGCTCGTGGTCGACTGCCGGGACCGGGTCCTGCCAGATGAGGTCCTCGGCCGGGACGTCGGGGCCCAGGTAGCGGACCTTCGGGCCCATGTCGCGGTGCAGCAGCTTGAACCACGCGCGGGCGTACTGGTCGGCGAAGTACTCCGGGTCGTCCCGGAAGCGCTCGGCGTACGCGCGGAGCTCGGGGTCGACCTTGAGGGCCATGTCCGCCGTGGACATCATCGGCGGGTTCTTCTTGCCCTCGATGTGCGCGTCGGGGACGAGATCCTGCGCCTCGGGGTTGCTCGGCTGCCACTGCTTCGCGCCGGCCGGGCTCTCGACGAGCTCCCAGTCGAAGCCGAACAGCATGTCCCAGTAGGAGTTGTCCCACGACGTCGGCGTCGGGGTCCAGGCGCCCTCGAGGCCGCTGGTGATGGTGTCCGCGCCCTTGCCCGTGCCGTGCTGGCTGATCCAGCCCAGGCCGTTGCCGTGCACGGGGCAGCCCTCGGGCTCCGGGCCCACCAGCTCGGGGTTGCCGGCGCCGTGGGTCTTGCCGAAGGTGTGACCGCCGGCGATCAGGGCGACCGTCTCCTCGTCGGTCATGCCCATGCGGCGGAAGGTCTGCTTGATGTCGTGCCCGGAGCCCAGCGGGTCCGGCTTGCCCTTCGGGCCCTCCGGGTTGACGTAGATCAGGCCCATGGTGACGTTGGCCAGCGGGCCCTCGTCCAGGTCCAGCGGGTCGTCACCGGCGTAGCGCTCGTCGCCGAGCCAGGTGTCCTCGGGGCCCCAGAAGACCTCCTGCGGCTGCCAGCTGTCCTGGCGGCCGAAGGCGAAGCCGAAGGTCGGCAGGCCCATGTCGTCGTGCGCGACGTTGCCGGCGAGCACCAGCAGGTCGGCCCAGGAGAGCTTCCGGCCGTACTTCTGCTTGATCGGCAGCAGCAGGCGCCGGGCCTTGTCCAGGTTGGCGTTGTCCGGCCAGCTGTTGAGGGGGGCGAACCGCTGGCCGCCCTCCCCGCCGCCGCCGCGGCCGTCGGCGATGCGGTAGGTGCCGGCCGCGTGCCAGGACATGCGGATGAACAGCGGGCCGTAGTGGCCCCAGTCGGCCGGCCACCAGTCCTGGGACGTGCGCATGACCTCGACGACGTCGCGCTTGACCGCCTCGACGTCCAGCTCGGCGAAGGCCGCCCGGTAGTCGAAGTCCTCCCCGAGCGGGTCCGAGTCCTTGGAGGGCTTGTTCAGCACCTGCAGGTCGACCTGGTTGGGCCACCAGTCGCGGTTCGTCCGCGGGCGCCCCCCGGTGTGCGCCTCCGGCGACGGGATCGCCGGGTTCTCGCTCTCGCTGGTGCTCTCGGTCTGGACCTTGTTGGTCTCGTCCTTCACGGTCTCCCTCTTCTCTGCGGCGGTGGTTCGGGGCTCAGGCGGACGCAGCCGCGGTGCAGTCCGGGCAGCGGCCCCAGTAGATGACCTCCGCCTCGTCGATCTCGTACCCGGCATCATCGCTGGCGGTCAGGCAGGGCGAGCTGCCCACCGCGCAGTCGACGTCGACGATGGCTCCGCACGAGCGGCAGACCAGGTGGTGGTGGTTGTCGCCGGTGCGGCTCTCGTAGCGCGCGACCGAGCCCTCGGGCTGGAACCGGCGGACCAGCCCGACCTCGGTGAGCGTCCGGAGGACGTCGTAGACGGCCTGGTGGGACACCGGGCCCGAGGCCGAGCGCACCGCCGCGATGAGCGAGTCGGTGTCGGCGTGCGGGCTGCCGTGCACGGCGGTCAGCACGGCCAACCGCGGGCGGGTGACCCGCAACCCGGCGCTGCGCAGCATCGACTCGAAGTCCGCTGTCGTCGGCACCTCCCGAGCTTCCCGCACGGACTTGAACGGATCAAGACCAGGGTGGCCCCTGGCCGTCGGACCGGCGTGGTACCCATGACGCGTGGGGGTGCGACTGCGGAGCCTGGTGGCGCGGGTGATCGGTGCCGCCGTCCTCGCGTCGCTGCTGCTGGTCGCGGCCACCGCCCTGGCCATCTGGTGGACGGCGCGGCAGGACTCCCGGCCGGCGTCCGACGCGATCGTCGTGCTGGGATCGGCGCAGTACAACGGCGTCCCGTCCTCGATCTTCGAGGCGCGGCTCGAGCACGCGCTCGCCCTGCACGAGGCCGGCGTCGCCCCCGTGATCGTCACCGTCGGCGGCAAGGCCGCGGGGGACGCGTTCACCGAGGCCGAGGCGGGCCGCGACTACCTGGCGGCCGCCGGCATCCCCGCCGACGCGCTGCTCGCCGTGCCCGAGGGCGTGGACACGCTGGAGAGCATGCGGGTCGTGGCCGGCGCGTTCGCGGAGCGCGGCTGGTCCAGCGCCGTCCTGGTCACCGACCCGTGGCACGCGATGCGGGCCGAGCGCATGGCCGCGGACGCGGGCATCAGCGCGGAGAGCTCGCCGACCCGGCAGGGGCCCGCGGTGCAGACCCGGGTCACGCAGTTCCGGTACATCCTGCGGGAGACGGCGGCCTACCTGCTCTACCGCGTGACCGGGGAGTCCGTGGCCGGCGCTCCGGGGATCGGCTGAGGAGGCATGGTGCTGCAACTGGGCAAGGCCGGCGCGCACGGCGTCGGCAGGGGCGTCCTGCCGGTGCTGGCCGACGGCGCGGTCGTGGCCACCCTCCAGGCGTCGAACTGGAAGGAGCAGGCCACCGCGTCCATCGGCGAGCGCGAGTGGCTGTTCAGCAAGCGCAAGAGCGAGGTGACGGCGCGCTGGGCGGTCGACCCCGATGACACCGCGCGGCTGCGGGCCCGGCAGACGTCGTTCTGGAAGGGCACCTGGGCCGCGGAGCTCGACGGCACCACCGTGGAGGTCGAGACCCTGTCCCACTGGAAGGGCACCCACCGCTACCTCTCCGGTGGGCAGGAGGTCGCCCGCAGCGACTCGACCGGCGGGTGGTCCCCGCAGCCGACGCTCGAGGCGTCACCGCAGGTGCCGCTGGAGCACCGGGTCTTCCTGCTGTGGCTGGAGCTGGTGATCACCCGGCGCAACGACGCCGCGCTCACCGCGGCGACCGGTGCCGCCGTGGTCGGGGGCAGCTCCTGATGGCCGGCCGGGGACGCATCCGGGCGGCCGACATCGCGCTGGTGCGCGAGCGGTCCCGCATCGACGAGATCGTCGGCGAGCACCTGCAGCTCAAGAACGCCGGCGGCGGCAGCCTGAAGGGGCTGTGCCCCTTCCACGACGAGAAGTCCCCGTCGTTCCAGGTGACCCCCAGCCGCGGGCTCTTCCACTGCTTCGGCTGCGGGGTGGGCGGCGACGTCATCTCCTTCATCCAGCAGATCGACCACCTCTCCTTCTCCGAGGCCGTCGAGCTGCTGGCCGGCCGGGCGAACATCGAGCTCAAGTACGAGGACGACGGCGGGCGGCCCACGGCCGGGCCCGACCGCGCCTCGGTGGGTCAGCGCGCGCGGCTGGTCGCCGCCAACACCGCGGCGGCGGCGTTCTTCGCCGAGCAGCTGGGCACGCCCGACGCGGCACCGGCCCGCCAGTTCCTCGCCGAGCGCGGCTTCGACCGGCAGGTGGCGCTCGACTTCGGCTGCGGGTTCGCCCCGGGCGGCTGGGACGCGCTCACCCGCCACCTGCGGGGGGCCGGCTTCACGCAGAACGAGCTGGTCACCGGCGGGCTGGCCAAGGAGTCCTCCCGCGGCACGCTGATCGACCGCTTCCACCGCAGGCTGGTGTGGCCCATCCGCGACATCACCGGCGACGTCATCGGCTTCGGCGCACGGAAGCTGATGGACGACGACCCCGGCCCGAAGTACCTGAACACCCCCGAGACCCCGCTCTACAAGAAGAGCACCGTCCTCTACGGGATCGAGCGGGCCAAGCGGGACATCGCCAAGCGGCACCAGGCCGTCGTCGTCGAGGGGTACACCGACGTCATGGCCTGCCACCTGGCCGGCGTCACCACCGCCGTCGCCTCGTGCGGCACGGCCTTCGGCGGTGAGCACATCAGCGTGCTGCGCCGGCTGCTGATGGACCAGGACGAGTTCCGCGGAGAGGTCGTCTACACCTTCGACGGGGACGCCGCCGGCCAGGCGGCCGCGATGAAGACGTTCAAGGAGGACCAGCGCTTCGTGGCGCAGACCTTCGTGGCCGTCGAGCCCGACGGCCGCGACCCGTGCGAGCTGCGCCAGGAGCAGGGGGACGCCGCGGTGCGCGACCTCATCGCGCGCCGCTCGCCGCTGATCGAGTTCGTGCTCAAGACGACGCTGGCCGACTACGACCTGGACACGGTCGAGGGGCGGGTCGCGGCGCTCGAGAAGACCGCGCCGCTGCTCGCGCAGATCAAGGACCACGCGCTGCGCCCGGCCTACGCCCGGCGGCTGGCCGCGCTGATCGGCGACACCGACGAGGCCGACGTGCTCGCGCGGGTGCGCCGGCACACGGGGGAGGGGCAGGCGCCCGCCCGCGGCCGGCCGCGCGCGCCGCAGCGCACCCCGGACGACGCCGCGCTGGCCGTCGAGCGGGAGGCGGTCAAGGCGGCGCTGCAGGTGCCCGAGCTCGCCGGCCCGGCCTTCGACGCGGTGCCGGCCGAGGCCTACACCGACCCCGACCTCGCCGCCGTGGCCGCGGCGGTCGCCGCCACCGGTGGAGCGGCCGGGGCGACGGTCACCGGCCCGGCCTGGCTGGACCTGGTCGCCGAGCACTGCGACCGGGAGAGCGCCCGCCCCCAGCTGACCGCGCTGGCGGTCGAGCCGCTGCGCTCCCGGGGCGAGGCCGACGCCGGCTACGTCGGCGCGGTCATGGCGCGACTGCAGGAGATGGCGACGGTCCGCCAGATCGCCGTGCTGAAGGGCCGGCTCCAGCGGATGAACCCGGTCGAGAGCGGCGACGAGTACATGAAGGCGTTCAAGCAGCTGATGGACCTCGAGCAGCTGGCGATCTCGCTGCGCAAGCGCGCCATCGGGGGGCTGGGATGAGCCTGCTCGACGGGCTGCGGCGGCGCTTCGCCCGCGCACCCGAGGCGGTGCGTGCGGGGCTGGCCGACGGCGAGCAGCCGCTGGCGTGGGGCGCGCTCACCCGGGACGAGGGCTGGCTGGTGGCCACCGACCGCGGCTTGCGCCGGCTGGGTGCCGACGGCGTCGTCGACGGCCCGCTGCCGTGGCACGAGATCGCCTCGGCGAAGTGGACGGCGGCCGGCGAGACCGGCGGCACGTTCCTGGTCACGCCGCTGGCCGAGGTGGAGCCGGGCGTGCAGGCGCGGCTACCGGTGCAGCGGCACGCGCTGGCCGACGCCGGTGACCTGCCGAGCGTGGTCCGCCGGCGGGTCGACCAGACGGTCGTGGCGAGCCAGCGGTCGCCGCTGCCCGGCCGCGGAGGTGTGCTGCTGGTGGCCCGGCGGATCCCCGGTCAGGCCGGGCGGGAGTGGACCGTGGTGTTCGACGACGACGCCGACCGCGCCGACCCGGTCGCCCGCGAGACGGCGCGGCAGAAGCTGGCCGACCTGGTGGCCGCGGAGCAGCCGGACTGAGCCGGGGCTCAGCGGGGGGCGTCGCTGCCCATCTTGGCGCGGATCGAGGAGACGGCGTCGTCGGCGCGGGCCTGCGCCATGCCGGCGAGGCTCTGCAGGCGCGGGTCGTCCTTGGCGCGGTCCCAGCCGCGCCGGATCTGCTCGTAGCGCTCGCGGCCGGCCCGTGCGCCGAGCACGTAACCGGCACCGAAACCGGCGAGGAACGACAGCTTCGCCACGGGGACCTCCAGGGCAACGACAGCGGAACAGTCGATGACGGTACCTGTGAGGATCATCGCCACCGGACACGGCCGAGGGGGCTGAGGGAGGCTGCGGGCGTTGCGGTAGTCTCGTCGGGCCAGCGGGTGCTCGCGCCCGCTCGTCCCCCGTAGCTCAATTGGCAGAGCATGCGACTGTTAATCGCAGGGTTACTGGTTCAAGTCCAGTCGGGGGAGCAAAACCCGGGTCAGCCGCTTGAGGCCCCTCCGCACGTCGCCGTTGCGACGGATCGTGATCCGAATGTGCCTCCTGCCTGACGCGGACATCGAGTTCGAACGCGCAACATCTGGCGGGCCAGGTCGGCCTTTCGTGCTCCTCGTCCGGCAGCAAGCCGCCGACCCGCGCTGAGATCCTCGGGGTAGGACCATCTCTGGTCCTCAGCCCTTCGGTGCGCGTCAGCGCCGCCCGTCGGACCGGACCCGCTCGGTTGATCGGTTCGGTCGCCGCGCAGGTACTCGATGGTTGAGCCGGCGAGCAACCCCAGACGCAGACCTCATCCTGGCTTACGGCAGATCACCCTCACCGGATGCGTGCGGCCCTCCTCGATGTTGCGGGCCGAGTTGCGCCACTTCTCAACAGCCCCAGGCCCCATGAGCACATGCAGGCCGAGGGCCGGCAGTTCGCCACGTTCCGCCAGTGCCAGGGTCGCCCGGTATCTCTGCAGGTCGTCCTGGCCGGTGTCGGTGACGTCGATGTCGACGAAACCCGCTGCGCCGAGGAGTTCTACGGTCTCCTCGGGCGTCACGAGGAACTCCCCTCGGCCGTCCTCCGACCAGGGCACCGGGTGGTATGTCGGACCCGCGTTCCCTCGGCCGTGTTCCGTGATCGCGAAGAATCCACCAGGTCGGATCACCCGCCAGGCCTCACCGAAGAGGGAGGGCCGGTCCGGCACGTTCATCGTGACGTGCTGGGCGTAGCCGCCGTCAAACGTTTCGTCGCCGTATGGCAGGGCCTGACCGTCCCCCTGTCGCAGGTCGACCACTGCCCCCATCCCGAGCAACTCCGTCAGCCGCCGGCCGGCGTCGATGAACGGCCCGGTCACGTCGATGCCGCTGACCCGGCAACCGAAGCGCCGGGCGAAGTAGCGCGCCGGCCCCCCGAGCCCGCAACCCACGTCGAGCAAGTGGTCCCCGGCCCTCGCTGGAAGGGAGTCGCCGAGCTCGATCGTGGCCGGTAACCCGCGAGCGTGGAAGTGGTCGACCGGGGCGAGGTCCTCGATGGTCAGCGCGTCGAGTGACTTCCCGGCCGCGTGGAGCGCGGTGATGATTCGACCGTAGACATCCCCGCTGGCCCAGTGCTCGGCGACCGCGGTAGTCATCGAGGACTCCCGGCACCTCGGATGAAGGACTCGAGAAGCATGGCCATCTCCTCCTCGCTCCTGAGCCGGAGTGGTTCACCGTAGAGAAGAAATGGTCGGCGGACGGCGCCTGCTTTCCCCGCCCCAGCTCAACCACTTGGCTCACTGGGGGCCTGGACCTCTTGGGCCTTGTACTCCTCTACGGGTCGATGGTGTCGCCCGCTGGTGCCTCACGTACAGACCTTTCCATGCCCGCCAAGGCGACGTCTGTCGCGAGGCGCGGGGAGGCATCGAGGCGCTCGGCGAGTGAGGCGCCTGCTCGGCCCTCCGCCGGGAGGGGAGGGGCAGTCGGGGAAGCGCCTCATCGAGGACCTCGGCCATCCGGTCGGGGTCTTCTGCGTCCGGGGGTCGAGCCCGGAGGATCGGCCGCCCTCGACGCTGGTCAGCGGCCCGGAAGTGTCGTACCCCGCGCCTAGCGTGGGGTCATGGCATCGAGGGGCGCGTTCGCGGTCGGTGTGACCGTGGTGCCGGTCGATGCCGCGCCCTCGCCGTGGGCGCCGGCCGATCCGGATCCCGGGCCGCGGGTGGAGCGGCTGGCCGAGTGGCTGCCGCGTCGCCGGTCGTCGGCGGAGTCGGCGGGTTTCCTGCAGCAGGTGACGGCGGCCGAGGCGAAGCTGGCGTCGCTGAAGCTGGAGCTGGCGCTCGACATCGCCGCGGCCCCCCCGGTCGGCGACGATGTCCGGCCGGGGCGGGCCGGTGAGGCCGAGCACGGGCCGGCCGGGACCAGCGAGTTCGCCCTGGACGAGCTGGCGCTGATCCTGGGGGTCAGCCGGGCGGCGGCGGTGACGCTGCTGGACCACGCGCACGTGCTGTCCACCCGGCTGCCGTGCACGTGGGCGGCGCTGGCCGCCGGGGCGCTGGACTGGCCGCGTGCCCGGGCGATCGCCGCGGAGCTGGGCCGCCCCGCCGATGACAGCGACCCGGCCGTCGTCGCCGCGGTCGAGGCCGCGGTGCTACCGGTCGCGGGCGGCCAGTCGATCCGGGGCCTGCGGGAGCGGGTGCACCGCGAGCTGGCCGCCCGCGACCAGGCCGCCGCCGACCGGCGCCGGAAACAGGCCCGCCAGGCCGCCGACGTGACGATCCGGCGGATCGGCAACGGCATGAGCGAGCTGGCCCTGCGGATGCCGCACCCCGAGGCGGTCGCCTGCCGCCGCACCCTGGACGCGCACGCCCGCACCGCCCAGGCCGCCGGTGACCGCCGCCCGATCGGCGTGCTGCGGGTCAGCGCGGGCCTGGACCTGCTGCTGCGGCCCTGGCAGCAGCAGCCACCGGTCACCGCGCACCTGACCGTCATCGCCCCGCTCGACGCGCTCACCGTCGGCAGGTTCCTCGACGGCGGCGCCCCGCTGCCCGCCGCCTACCGCCGGCCGGGAGCCGAAGCACCGGTGGCAGACGTCGACGGGCAGCCGATCACCGCCGCCCACCTGCGCGAGCTGCTGGCCCAGCTCGACGCCGTGGGCCCGGGCGGACTCCGAGCACCGGCCGGCGGCACCCTCGACATCGCCCTCACCGACCACCGGGGCCGGCTGCTCGCCGTCACCGGCCGGCAGGAGCTCGAGCGCCTCGCCCGCCGCGGCTGCCCCGACCACCCCCACCAGCGCTGCGGCTGCCCGCTGCTCGGCGCGCCACCGCCGGTGGGCCGCTACACCCCGACGGCCGCGCAACGCCGCTACCTCACCGCCCGCGACCGCGCCTGCCGCCACCCCGGCTGCCACGTACCCGCCGCACGCGCCGACCTCGACCACGTCGTGCCACACGGAGACGGCAGCGCCACCGACTGCGCCAACCTCTGCTGCCTGTGCCGCCGCCACCACCGGCTCAAGACCCACGCCCCCGGCTGGACCCACACCCTCGACGACGACGGCACGCTCACCGTCCTCACCCCCAGCGGCGTCACCCGGATCAGCCGACCACCGGGCCACCGCGTGCTCACCGAGCCACCCGGACCACCACCGGCAGTGGCGGACGATCCGCCGCCGTTCTGACCCGAACAGGTCGACGGCTGCCCGGCACACGGACGGGGCGCCGGTCGAGCTGCTGCAGATCGACCACGAGCGACGACCGGACCTCCGGCGGCGGGCTCGCGCCCGCCGCCGGAGGTGGTCACCCCACGGTGCTGGCGTACTCGTCCCGCAGCTTGCCCTTCACCATCTTGCCGGTGGGCGTGCGCGGCAGGGTCTCGCGGAAGTGGAACTCCCGCGGGACCTTGAAGCCCGACAGGTGCTGGCGGGCGAAGGCGGCGAGCTCGGCCCCCAGGGCCTCGCTCGGCTCCACGCCGGGAGCCGGCTCCACGAACGCCACCACCCGCTCGCCCATCTCGGCGTCCGGGACACCGATGACGCCGATGTCGGCCACCGCCGGGTGCAGCGTGAAGACGTTCTCGATCTCCTGCGGGTAGATGTTCACCCCGCCCGAGATGATCATGAACGACGAGCGGTCGGTGAGGTACAGGAAGCCGTCCTCGTCGACGTACCCGAGGTCGCCCACGGTCGTCCAGCCCGGGTTGTCCGGGTGCTGGGCGCTCACCGACTTGGCCTCGTCACCGTGGTAGCTGAAGGGCCGCGTGCCGGTCGCCGACGCGAAGTAGACGGTCCCCACCTCGCCCGGCCCGAGCTCCGCGCCGTCGGGCCCGCAGATGTGCAGCGAACCGGGAGTGGTGGGGCGGCCCACCGAGCCCGGGTGCTCCAGCCACGTGGCGGAGTCGATGAACGTGGAGCCCGCGGCCTCGGTCGAGGAGTAGTACTCCATGATGATCGGCCCGAGCCAGTCGATCATGGCCCGCTTCACGTCCGGCGGGCACGGGGCGGCGGCGTGGATGACCATCTTCAGCGACGAGAGGTCGTAGCTGCGGCGCACGTCCTCCGGCAGCTTGAGCATCCGCACGAAGTGCGTCGGCACCATCTGCGTCTCGGTCACCCCGAACCGCTGGATCGCCTCCAGCACGCCCTCGGGGTCGAACTTCTCCATCATCACGACGGTCCCGCCGAGGGACTGCACCGCGGCCATGAAGGCCATCGGCGCCGCGTGGTACGCCGGGGCGGGGGAGAGGTAGACGGTGTGCTCGGTCATGCCGTACAGCAGCTGCAGCACCGCCGACATCGAGCTCTGCTGCTCGACCGACTCACCGGTCAGCGGGCGCTTGATGCCCTTGGGTCGCCCGGTGGTCCCCGACGAGTAGAGCATCGTGTCGCCGCGCGGCTGGTCGGCCAGCGGCGCGTCCGACGCGGCGTCCCGCACCGCCTCGTAGCTCTCGTAACCAGGGAGCTCGCCACCGAAGGACAGCCGGTGCTCCACGCCCGGCGTCTGCAGCTTGCCCGCGAGGTCGGCGAGGTTGGCCGACACGAACAGCACCCGGGAACCGGAGTTCTCGATGATGTAGTCGGCCTCGGCCGCGGTCAGGTGGCTGTTCGCGAACGTCACGTACAGCCCGATGCGCACGCCGGCCCAGTACAGCTCGAGGGTCTCCGGCACGTTGTCGCTGACCACCACGACGGAGTCGCCGGTGGACAGACCGACGGTGTCGCGCAGGAAGTGCGCCGTCCGCCGGCTGTTGTCGTCGAGCTGCTGGTAGGTGAGCGACCGGCCGGAGCCGGTCATCACGACGGCGAGCTTCTCCGGCGTCTTCTGGGCCCAGGTCCCGGGATACACGGGCGTCAGACCCCCAGCTTCGCGGCGATGCGGTCCTGCTGGAACGCCGGGCCGCCGAGCAGCACGTTCCCGGTGATGGCGTTGCGGTAGTACAGGTGGGCGTCGTGCTCCCAGGTGAAGCCGATGCCGCCGTGCAGCAGCATCGTCTGCTTCGCCGCCTCGATGTAGCCGCTGGAGGCCAGGTGCCGGGCGACGGCCGCGTCGAGCGACGCGGTCGGGCTGCCCTCGGCCAGCGACTCCGAGGCCTTGCGGACGGCGGCGTCGGTGAGCGCCCAGTTCGTGTAGATGTCCGCGAGCGGGTGCTTGACGCCCTGGTAGATGCCGATCGGCTGGCCGAAGCTGTAGCGGATCTTGGCGTACTCGGTCGTCATGTCCAGGCAGGCCTTGGTCGCCGCGGCCTGCTCGGCGGCCAGCACCAGGTTCGCCAGGTCGACCACCTGCTCGAGCGCCGCGGCCGCGTCCCCGGCCAGCAGCCGGCCGGGCGTCCCGTCCAGCTGCACCGTGGCGATGCCGCGGGTCAGGTCCAGCGACTCGACGGGCGTGATCGTGAGACCGGGCGCGTCCTTCTCGACGAGGAAGATCCCGTCGGCGGTGGCGACCAGCAGCACGTCGGCCTCCGCGGCGTTGAGCACGGCGGTCTTCGTGCCGGTGAGCGTGCCGTCGTCCACGACGCAGGCCGAGCCGGAGACGGCCCAGTCGCGGCCGCCGGGCTCGCTGACGGCCAGCGTGCCGACGGCGGTGCCCTCGGCGAAGCGCGGCAGCCAGGTGCTCTTGGCGTCCTCGTCGTCGAGCGCGAGCAGCGTGCCGGCCGCGAGGACGCTGGTGGCGAGCAGCGGCGTGGGCACCAGGCCGGCGCCGAGCGCCCGCACGGCGACGACCAGGTCGGACCAGGAGGCGCCGGCCCCGCCGTGCTCCTCGGGGATCGCCAGCCCGGCGATGCCGAGCTCCTGGCTCAGCCGGCGCCACACCGCGGGGTCGAAGGAGGCGTCGGACCCGATGGTCTCGCGGACGGCGGACATCGGCGCCTGACCCGAGACGAACCGCTTGACGCTGCTCGCCAGATCACGCTGGTCGTCGGTGTCGATGAGGGTCACGAGGTCGCTCCTTGGGCGGACGCGGCGGTCACTTGGACAGCTTCAGCTGGTTGAACGGGACGTTCTTGTCGACGCCGGCGTCCTTGGGCAGGCCCAGGACGCGCTCGGCGATGATGTTGCGCTGGATCTCGTTGGACCCACCGGCGGTCGCGCCGCCCGGGGCGGCCAGGATCGAGCGGGTCAGCGGCAGGGTGTCCGGGGTCTGCAGCGCGAGCTCCTCGCCGAAGATCTCCTGCACGAGGTCGGAGACCCACAGCGGGAAGGTGGCGCCGGCCAGCTTGGCCGCCGAGCCGCGGGCACCGATGGGCACGCCGGCCTTGGCCTCCTGGTGCAGCACCGCGCTGTAGGAGCGCATCGCGCTCTCCTTGGCGTAGATCTGCGCGAGCACCCGGCGGATCGACGCGTCGCCCTCGAGACCGCGGGCGCGGACCAGGTCGACGAGGGCGTCGTAGCCCAGCGGGTTGGCGCGGGCGCGGACGCCGGTGCCGATGGTGACCCGCTCGTAGCGCAGCATCGCCACGGCGACCGACCAGCCGTTGTTGACCTCGCCGATCACCGCGTCCTCGGGGACGTGGACGTCGTCGAAGAAGACCTCGTTGAACGGTGCGTCACCGGTGGCCACGACCAGCGGGCGCACCGTGACACCCGGGTGGTGCAGGTCGACGATGAACATCGTGATGCCCTGGTGCTTGGGCCGCGTCGGGTCCGTGCGGACCAGCACGGCGCCGTAGTCGCTGAACTGGGCGCCGGAGGTCCACACCTTCTGGCCGTTGATGAGCCAGCCGTCCTCGACCTTCACCGCGGAGGTCTGCAGGCTCGCGACGTCGGAGCCACCGCTGGGCTCGGAGAACAGCTGGCTCCAGATCTCGTCGCCCCGGAGCATCGGCGGGATGTAGCGCTTCTTCTGCTCCTCGGTGCCGAACTCGAGCAGCGTCGGCGCGGGCATGCCGAGGCCGATGACGAACGGGCCGACCGGCATCCGGAAGTCGGCGGCGACCTCGTTGAACGCCAGCTGCTCGGCGGTGCCGAGGCCCTGACCGCCGTACTCCTTCGGCCAGGTGATGCCGGCCAGGCCCGCCTCCCACAGCCCCTTCTGGAAGGCCTTGGACTCCTCGAGCGTCGCGCCTCCGCCCGGGGCGTTCTCGTCGAAGGGCTTGGCGTTCTGCTGCAGCCAGGCCAGGGCCTTGGCCCGGAACTCTTCGGTCGACATGCTGGTGAGGCCTTCCTGGGGGACTGAGGCGGTCGATAGAACGCGTTCTACCTGCGCGGTGTGGCCATCGTCATACCGGGCTCCGACCGCTGTCAAGGAGCCGACGGCGGACGTCAGGTGAGCAGCTTCTCGGCGGCGAGGCGGATGCGCTGGGCGGCGGCGTCGGCGGTCAGCCGGCCGTTGAGCCAGTCGATCGTGCCGCTGATCCAGAGCGACTCCACCATCTGCAGCGCGAGGCGCTGGTGGTCGGTGAGCTGGTGCCCGCGGCCCCACGCGGCGTGCGCGGCGATGTCGACGAGGGTGTAGTCGGTGCCCTGCGGGGGCTGTGCCGCCTCGTGCGCGCCGAAGGGGGCGGGCGACTGCCGGACCGACAGGGCGGCGTGCGCGAACCCGGGGTCGTTGCGCATGGCCTGGAGGGCGCGGGCGAAGACCTCGCCGGCCCGCCGCTCCGGTGTCGTGGCCCGGGGCGGCCGGGTGCGGACGTCGTCGTCGAGCTTGCCCATCTCGTAGCGGACGGCCGCGAGGAGGAGCTCGTTCTTGGACGGGTAGTAGCGGTAGAGCGTCGCCAGGGCGACCCCCGCGATCCGGGCCACCTCCCGCATCTGGACGGCCTCGTACCCGCCCTGACCGGCGAGCTCGATGGCGGCGCGGACCATGCGCTCGACGCGGGCCGCCTGCGCCTCGGAGTTCCGCCCGGACAACCGTTCCTCGGCCGGGACGACGTCGGTGTCCGGCGCCGCGGGCTGCGTCACGGCCGCCGGTTGCCCAGGACGAGGCTGCCGGACGCGGCGAAGAACATGCCCACGCCCTGCACGAAGCTGATGCCGACGTCCGGCACCTGGGCGAAGGCCTCCCCGCGCAGCTGCCGCACGGCCTCCTGGATGGCGAACATCCCGTACATCCCGGAGTGCGTGTAGGACAGCCCGCCGCCGTTGGTGTTCATGGGCAGCGAGCCCCCCTTGCCGGTGTGCCCGTCGGCGATGAAGTCGCGGGACTCGCCCCGCCCGACGAACCCGAGGTCCTCGAGCATGTAGAGCGGCAGGTGGGCGAAGGCGTCGTAGCCCATGAGGTGGTCGACGTCGCCGTGCGTGATCCCGGCGGTCGCGAGGGCCTCGGCCGAGGAGCGGCGGAAGGCGTGGAAGGAGCCGGGATCGGCCATCTGGGAGACCATCGGCGCCTCGGCGGACTCGCCGGAGCCGAGGAGGTAGACCGCCCGGTCGCCCGCCGGCAGGTCGGCTGCGCGCTCGGCGCTGGTCATCACCAGGGCGCCGCCGCCGTCGGTGACGACGCAGCACATGTCCTTGGAGAACGGCCACGCCACCGGGGGCTGCTCGAGCACCGCCTCGACCGTGGTCGGGGTGTTGCGGAGGGCGCGCGGGTTGCCGACCGCCCACTCCCGCTGGGCGACGACGACCTGGGCCAGCGCCTCGCGCTCGAAGCCGCGCTCGTGCAGGAAGCGCAGCGCCGGCACGGTGAACGTGGAGTACGGGGTGAGCGCGCCGTAGACGGCCTCGAACTGGCCCTGCGCGGACGCGGGGCTCGGCGCCCGGCCGCCCACGCCGACGCGGGACCGGCCGGACTCGCCGTGCGTCACGAGGACGACGTCGGCGGCACCCGCGGCGATCGCGGCGGCGGCGTGGCGGACGTGCAGCAGGAAGCTGCACCCGCCGACCATCGTGCCGTCGAGCCACCGCGGGGTGATGCCGAGGTGGTGGGAGATCTCGTGCACCAGCGGGCCCGCCGTCGCGACCCCGTCGACGTCCCGGATGGTGAGGCCGGCGTCGGCGAGGGCGAGGCGTGCCGCCTCGGCGTGCAGGTTGATGACCGATACGTCGGGCCGGCTGCCGACCTCGGCGGTCTCGGAGGCCCCGACGATCGCGATCTGGCCGCCGTGCATGGACGTGGTGGTCATCGCGCTGCCCCGGCGGGGGTGAAGACGGGGATCGAGTGCTCGCCGCGCTGCTCGAAGGTCACGCGCAGCGGCAGGTCGAGGGGCAGGTTCTCCGGCAGCGGCTCGACGCCGACGACGTTGGTCATCATCCGCGGGCCCTCCTCGAGCTGGACGAGGGCGATGACCAGCGGCTGGTCCGCCGGCGGGATCGGCCGGTGGTTGATGACGTAGGAGACGAGGGTGGCCCGGCCGCTGGTGACCCGCCACTCCACCTCCGCCGACCCGCAGTTCGGGCAGAACGGGCGGGGGTAGAAGTAGTGGCGCGTGCAGCTGGTGCACTGCTGGATGCGCAGCTCGCCGGCCGCCGCTCCCTCCCAGTACGGCGCCGTGTCCGGCGTGGGGAGTGGTTCGGGACCGGGCATCGGCCGTCCTTCCGTCCGCAGCACAAAGAGAACGCGTTCTCGCGAACTGTCGGCCGGTCCGCGACGGCTTGTCAAGTGACCCGCGCGGACCCTTGCGGCTCCGCCGGGCCGGGTAGTAGAACGTGTTCTCGTAGAGCGGCTCCCTTTCCGAGAGGCATGGCATGAGCAACGAACTGGACGGCCGCGTCGTCGTCGTCACCGGCGCCGGCCGCGGCATCGGCGCATCGGTCAGCCGCCTCTTCGCGCAGCAGGGGGCCAAGCTCGTCCTCAACGACCTCGGGGCGAACCCGGACGGCACCGGCGGCGACGAGGGCCCGGCCCGCGAGATCGCCGACGAGATCACGAAGGCGGGCGGCGAGGCGGTCAGCGACGGCGGCGACATCGCCGACACCGCGACCGGCAAGCGCCTGGTCGACCTGGCGCTGGACACCTACGGGAAGCTCGACGTCGTCGTCAACGTCGCGGGCATCCTGCGCGACAGGATGATCTTCAACCTGGACGACGAGGACTGGGACGCCGTCATCCGGGTCCACCTGCGCGGGCACTTCAGCACCATCAAGCCGGCCGCCGCGTACTGGCGCCAGCAGCGCAACCCCGACGGGCACTACCGGATCATCAACTTCACCTCCGACTCGGCGCTGCAGGGATCGCCCGGGCAGCCGAACTACGCCGCCGCGAAGATGGGCGTCATCGGCCTGACCGCCTCGGTCGCCAACGCCCTGGGCCGGTACGGCGTGACCGCGAACGCGATCGCTCCCGGTGCGGCCACCCGGCTCACCGCCACGATCCCGGAGGAGAAGAAGCTCGGCGGCGCGGACCGGCCGGCCGCCACCGACGACTCGCGGTCGCCGGACAACATCGCGCCGATCGTCAGCTACCTGGCCAGTGAGGCGTCGGACTGGATCTCCGGCCGCACCCTCGGCGCCGCGGGCTACGGCGTGACGCTGTGGAACAACCCGGAGGTCCGGGCCAGGATCAGCTCCGACGGGCCCTGGGACCCGGCGGACCTGGCGGCGCAGATCGAGAAGGAGTTCCGGCCGCTGGCCGAGGGGCTCCACCCGTCGATCTTCATGGGCCAGATCCCGACGACGTAGGGGGCAGCGGTGCGCATCGGCTACGGGCTGCGGGGCAGGCCCGGCGACGTCGCCTCGGAGGCGGCGTGGGCGCGGGACCTCGGGATGGACGCGCTCTCCACGTCCGAGGTCGCGAACGACCCGTTCCTCCCGCTCGCCGTCGCGGCGGCATCCGCGGGGGAGATGCGGCTGGAGACCCACATCGCCGTCGCCTTCGCGCGCAGCCCCATGGGCACCGCGAACGCGGCGCACTACCTGCACCTGCTCTCGGGTGGGCGCGCGGTCCTCGGGCTGGGCACCCAGATCAAGCCGCACATCACCCGGCGGTTCGACATGCCCTGGAGCAGCAGGCCGGCGGCGCAGATGCGCGACTACCTCCAGGCGCTGCACGCGATCTGGCGCGACTGGAACCACGGTGAGCAGCTGGCGTTCCGGAGCGAGCACTACAACCACACGCTGATGACCGACACGTTCCGCCCGGCGGCGGCGGACACCGCTCCGGAGGTCCACCTCGCGGCGGTGGGGCCGGTCATGACGCGGCTGGCGGGGGAGCTGGCGGACGGGCTGATCCCGCACGCCTTCAGCACCCCGGAGTTCTTCCGTGCGGTCACCCTGCCGGCGCTGCACGAGGGGCTCGAGCGCGCGGGGCGGGAGCGCTCGGACGTCGTCGTGCACTGCCCGGGCTTCGTCCTGGTGACGGGGGAGGCGGGTGCCTCGGACGAGGACGTGCTCGCGCTCCGGCGGCAGATCGCTTTCTACGGCTCGACGCCGGCGTACGCCGAGGTGCTGCGCATGCGGGACCGCGGCGACCTGCACGAGCAGCTCCACCAGCTGTCGGTCACCGCCGACCCGGAGCGCTGGGCGCGGATGGGTGACCTCGTCGACGACGAGCTGCTGGCGGCCTTCGCGGTCGTCGGCACCCTGCCCGACGTCGCCGACGAACTGCGCCGGCGGTACGGCTCCGACATCGACCAGGTGCACCTCACCCCGCCGGCCGGCACCGACCGCGACGCCGTCGCGGAGTTCCGCCGCCGGCTCACCTGACCGCCGCGCTCAGCCCCAGGCGCTGGGATCGCCCGAGCTGGGCGGGGCCGAGCGGGCCTTGAGCCGGACGGTCGGCAGTGGCGGCGCGGGCAGCCGCTGGACCTGACCCGTGTAGCCCCGCACCTGCCCGAAGCGCTCCGAGCCCGCCTCCCACTCCGCGCGGTACGCGGCGATCTCCTCGTGGGTGCGGCCGATGAAGTTCCACCACATGACCACCGGCTCGCCGAACGGCTCGCCGCCCAGCAGCACCACCCGGGCCGGCCGGTCGCCGGGGTTGGTCAGCGTCAGCCGTCCGCGGCCCGGGGGCAGGTAGCCGAGCTCGGCGCGGCCCAGCTCGACGTCGCCGAAGCCGACGGGCCCCTCGTCGACGAGCACCCCGTGCTCGAAGCCGGGGGAGACGTCGAAGGCGACCTCCGCGAACGGCTCGAGGACCACCTCCGCGCCGAGCAGCGGGGTGTGCGTGGCCACCGGCGAGGTGGACCCGGCGAGCGTGCCGAGCAGCACGCGGACGACGGCGCCGTCCAGGCGCACCACCTCGGGCACGTGGTGGACGAACGAGCGGGGCGAGTGCCGCGCCGCCTCCGGCAGGGCGGTCCACAGCTGCACGCCGTGCAGGGTCCCGGTGCCCGGCGTGGACACCTCGGAGTGCGCGACGCCCGAGCCGCCGGTCATCAGGTTGAGCTCGCCGGGCCGCACGAGCGCGTGCGCCCCGGTCGTGTCGCGGTGCTCGATCTCGCCGCTGAACAGCCAGCTCACCGTCTGCAGGCCGGTGTGCGGGTGCGGCGGCACGTCCATGCCGCCGGTGCGGACGACGTCGTCGGGGCCGTAGTGGTCGGCGAAGCACCAGGCGCCGATCAGCGACCGGGCGCGCTGCGGGAGCGTCCGCCGCACGCTCATCGCGCGCGGCCCGCCCAGCGGAACCTCTCGACTGGTGATGACCTGCACCTCGCTCACCCCGGGGAGCCTGGCACACCTCCGCCCGGGTGTGCCCCCGCCGCGGCACGGGGTAGGTGCAGGGCATGGCATCGACACTGGTGAGACCGCGTTCGGGCAAGGTCCTCGCGGGGGTGTGCGCCGCGCTGGCCGACCGGTTCGGCGTCTCCCGCGGGCTGGTGCGGGTGGCGTTCGTGCTCTTCGGCCTCTTCGGCGTCGGCGAGCTCGTGTACATCGCGCTGTGGATCATGATCCCGAAGGCGCCGTGATCCCCGCGGTGGCCGGTGCGACGTCGCCGGGTCAGCCCGCGAACTCCCGCACCGGCAGGCCACGCACGCCGACAGCCGCCCGGAACAGGGAGCCGGCCAGCGGGTCGGCGCCCGGGGGGAGGTTCTCCCGCGACGTGGTGATGAACAGCTGGTCCAGGGCCGGTCCGCCGAAGGTGCAGGCGGTGACCATGCCGACGGGCACCTCCACCACCTCGTCGTGCACGCCCTCGGGGGTGAAGCGCCACACCTCGCCCCGGTCGGCGAGGGCCACCCAGATCCCGCCGTCCCGGTCGACGGTGAGCCCGTCGGGCAGGCCGCCGTCCGGTATCTCGGCGAAGGGCCGCCGCCCGTGCAACCCGCGGACGCGGTCGTAGTCGAAGACGTCGATCCTCGAGGTCGGGGTGTCGTCGTAGTAGGCCAGCGAGCCGTCGGGGCTCCACTCGAGCCCGTTGGACACCGTGACGCCCTCGACGACGGCGGTGACGCCGCCGTCGGGGTCCAGCCGGTGGAGCGTGCCTGCGCCCGGGCGCTGGTCGTAGGCCATGGAGCCGCAGTAGAAGCGGCCGTCGGGATCGCAGCCGCCCTCGTTCATCCGCACCTGCTCGTCGTCCCAGACCGGGCGCAGGCGGGAGAGCGAGCCGTCCGCATCCTCGAGGGCGAAGCCGCGCTCGACCGCGAGCACCGCGCCACCGCCGCGACGCGGCCGCACCGCGGCCACCACCGCGCCGACGTGGCGGCGGCCGATCGTGCCGTCCTCGGCGAGGGACAGCACGTCGCCGGCCAGCATGTCCACCCAGCGCAACCCGCCCCAGGAGGGCGACCAGACCGGCCCCTCCCCGTGGTAGGCCACGGGGTCGGTGATCTGCTCAGCGTGCATCGGACCGTCCTCTCCCAGTGGATCGCGCACCGAGTGCCCCGGCCGGCGGCCCGGCCAAACCGACGCTGCCGTTGCGGCAGACTCGTCCCGTGCAGCTGCGCCGTCCCCGTCGTGTCCTGGTCCTCGGTGGCGCTCGCTCCGGCAAGTCGTCCTACGCCGAGGGGCTGCTCGCCGGCGAGCGCGACGTCGAGTACGTGGCCTGCGGCGCCGCGCCCGGTCCCGACGACGCCGAGTGGGCCGACCGCGTGGCGCGGCACCGGTCCCGCCGGCCGGCGTCCTGGCGCACCACCGAGACCCTCGACCTCCCGGCCGTCCTGGGCGTCGCCGGACCGCCGGTGCTGGTCGACTGCCTCACCACCTGGCTGGCCGGGGTCATGGACGAGTGCGGCGTGTGGACCGACGAGCCCTGGGCGGACGACCGGCTGGCCGCAGCCGTCGACGAGCTGTTGGCGGCGTGGACCACCACCCGGCGGCGCGTGGTCGCGGTCAGCAACGAGGTGGGCAGCGGCATCGTCCCGGCCACCGCCTCGGGCAGGCGCTTCCGCGACGAGATGGGCATCCTCAACGCCCGGGTGGCGGCCGGCACCCCGCGCGTGTGGCTGGTCACCGCCGGGCTGCCGCGACGGTTGCGGTGACCATCGGTTTCGCAGGGCCGGTCGTCGGGCAGGTGCGGGACCGGTAGCGCCTCCCGGAACACCCGGGGGCCACCGGACGCCCGTTGCCCGGGCGATGACGCGAGGGGTCCCCCGTGCGAGCGATGGTCTACCGCGGGCCGTACAAGGTCCGGGTCGAAGAGAAGCCGATGCCGGTCGTCGAGCACCCGAACGACGCCATCGTCCGGGTGACCCTGGCGGCGATCTGCGGCTCCGACCTGCACCTGTACCACGGGCTCATGCCGGACACCCGGATCGGCCACACCTTCGGCCACGAGTTCATCGGGGTCGTCGAGCAGGTCGGCTCCTCGGTGCAGAGCCTGCAGGTCGGCGACCGGGTCATGGTGCCGTTCAACATCTTCTGCGGCAGCTGCTGGTTCTGCGCCCGCGGCCTGTACTCCAACTGCCACAACGTGAACCCGAACGCGACGGCCGTCGGCGGGATCTACGGCTACTCGCACACCACCGGCGGCTACGACGGCGGGCAGGCGGAGTTCGTCCGGGTGCCCTTCGCCGACGTCGGGCCGGTGAAGATCCCCGACTGGATGCACGACGAGGACGCCGTCCTGCTCACCGACGCCGCGGCGACCGGCTACTTCGGCGCCCAGCTCGGGGAGATCGCGGAGGGCGACACCGTCGTGGTGCTGGGCGCGGGCCCCGTCGGGCTGGTCGCGGCCCAGTCCGCCTGGCTGATGGGGGCGGGCCGGGTCATCGTCGTCGACCACCTGCAGGAGCGGCTGGAGAAGGCCCGGACCATGGCCTACGCCGAGACGCTGGACTACGACGAGCACGACGACGTCGTGGTGGAGCTCAAGAAGCAGACCGACTACCTGGGCGCCGACGTCGTCATCGAGGCGGTGGGCGCAGAGGCCGACGGGAACCTCACCCAGCAGCTCACCGGCCCCAAGCTCAAGCTCCAGGGCGGGGCGGCGACCGCGCTCAACTGGGCCATCGACGGCGCCCGCAAGGGCGGCACGATCTCCGTGGTCGGCGCCTACGGACCCATCCCCAACGCGGTCAAGTTCGGCGACGCGCTGAACAAGGGCCTCACCCTGCGGATGAACCAGACGCCGGTGAAGCGGCAGTGGCCGCGGATGTTCGAGCACGTGCGCAACGGCTTCCTGACCCCCCGGCAGATGGTCACCCACCGCTTCCCGCTCGAGGGGATCCCGGAGGCCTACCACGTGTTCTCCAGCAAGCTCGACGGCTGCATCAAGCCGCTGATCCTGCCCAGCGCGGCCTGAGCGGAGGAGCCGAGATGACCGACGCGACCAGCCGGAACGGCGACATCCCCAGCGCCTATGTCCGCGACAAGCGCACGCCGCCGCCCAGCAGCGAGGAACTGCGGGCCCGGATCCCCGGGTGGGGCGTCGACCTCAACCCGGCCGACCGGCCCTCGTACCCGAGGCTGCAGTACCCGGCCGACACCGGCGCGCACTGGGACTTCCCCGAGCGGCAGCAGGAGTTGTGGCCGCGCGAGCGCTCCATCGAGCACGCGTTCGTCACCCCGGTCTTCGGCACCGCCCAGCCGCCGAAGGGGCTCTCCGGCGTTGTCCGGAAGTACGCCTACGCCCGCTTCAGCGAGGGCCGGCTGGCGCACTGGCTGCTGCTGGTCGCCGGCGACCGTATCGACGCGGCCGAGCACCGGCTGCGCTCGTTCGCCTCGACCCGTCCTGACGTCCCGGCCACCGGGGTGGGCAGCGAGCTCACCCACGGCGGGCTCCGCTCGCGGCGGGGCCGCTCGGACGCCCGGCACCACCTGCTCGACCCGGTCGTCGTCGCCGGGCCGTGGATCGCCACGGCCGGCGCGGTGGTGCTCGGCGTCCGCCGGCTGGTGCGGCCGCGCCGCTAGTCGTCGCGGGGGAAGAGCAGGCCGAGGCCCATCCGGGTCGGCGGCCGGAAAGGCTTCCAGTCGTGCCGCGGCTGGGCGAGCCGGTCGGCGACCACCCACAGCACGGCCGGGTCGTGCCCCATCCCGAGGTGGCTGGCGTGCACGGCGACGTTCTCGCTGCGCGGGCCCGGCTGCTGGCGGCACGCGCGCCAGTCGACGACGCCGTCCCAGCGCGAGTAGACCGCGGTGCTCGGCACCTGCAGCGGTCGGCCGTCGCGGCTGCCGAACGGGGAGCCGAGCGAGACGACCTGCCGGACCTGGCGCGGCACCCGGCGGGCCAGGGTGCGCGCGAAGATGCCGCCGAGGCTCTGCCCGACGATGCTCACCGCCGTGCCGTGCCTGGCGGCGAGCCGGTCGAGCAGGCGGGGCAGGGCGTCGAGGACCTCCTGCGTCGGCCCGCGGTTGCGACCCAGCTCCCACCCGACGACGGGGTAGCCCAGCCGCCGCAGCCAGATGCGGAGCACCCGCGTGGAGGCGTCCGAGGCCATGAGGCCGGGGAGCACCAGGACCGGGTGCGGCTCACCACGCGGAGCCAGCTGGAGGAGGGGCAGGGCCGCGGCGAACGCACCGGCGCTGGCGACCGCGCGGACCGGTTCGGTGGCCGCGAGGAAACCGGTCCGGCGCCGGCGCGGCGGGGCGGGAGGCTCGGTCACGGCCTCAGTCGGCCGTCGGCGGCAGCAGGCGCGGGGCGAAGACCTCGTCGATCGGCCGCGGGCCGACGTACTGGCGGCAGGTGCAGGGCACCCAGCTGTGCCCGGACCAGCGGCCGCGCTTGTCGTAGGTGTCGCGCCGGAGCTCGGCGTAGCAGGTCGAGGTGTCCCGGTCGTGCTGGCTGAGCGCGTGCCCGCACCCGCAGACGGGGGTGACCGGCGGAGGAGGGGCAGGGCGGCGCCGGCCCAGCCGCCCGGCCAGGAAACCGGACGCCAGCAGGACGCCGCCCACCAGCAGGCTCACCGGATCCATCTCCCGACGGTAGCGCGGCCGCGCCACCGCCCGCCTCCGGCGGAACCCTGATCCCCACCCCGATGCGCCGGGATGCGGACCGGCCGGTTTCGCCCGATCGTGCACGATTGATCCGCTGTGGGATGGGGCACAAGAGGTTTGTGGACACGTACGCCGTAGGGTTCGCCCGCCCGGACCGCTGGTCCAGCGGCGAGCCCGCCGAGCAGGCACACCCCTGGCACGCAGTCGAGGCGCACCGCCTCCCCGCCGAGCTCGACGGGGAGATCGAGCTGGCCGTGTGCGGCGCGATCGTGCAGGTCTGGGGTTCGCAGAAGTGGCAGCGCGTCGGAGCCGGGCGGACCGCCTGCCCGGAGTGCCAGGAGGCGACCGCCGTCGGGAAGACGCTCACCTCCGCGCGTTGAGCCGCCGGGTCAGTCGCGGGCGGGTTTGCGGCCGCTGATCGCCGAGAGCCCGGTGATCTCGCGCCCCACGATCAGCGCCTGCACCGAGTCGGTGCCCTCGAAGGTGAAGATCGCCTCCATGTCGGCGTGGTGCCGGGCGACGTGGTGCTCGAGCAGGATGCCGTCGCCGCCGAGGATGTCCCGCGCGTCGGCGACGATCGCCCGCGCCTTGGCCGCGCAGTTCATCTTGGCCAGCGAGGCCATCGCCGCGGTCATCCGGCCGTCGTCGGCCAGCGTCGAGAGCCGCCAGCACATCAGCTGCATGGTGGTGATCTCGGCCAGCATCCGGGCCAGCTTGTCCTGCACCAGCTGGAAGCCGGCGATGGGCTGGCCGAACTGCTCACGCCGCAGCGCGTGCGCCAGCGCCAGCTCGTAGGAGGCCATCGCCACTCCCAGCGCGCGCCAGGCCACGGTGTACCGGGTGCGGTCCAGCATCCGGGACACGTCCTTGAAGGAGTGGCACTCGGCGAGCTTGTTCTCCGCCGGCACGCGGACCCCGGTCAGCGTGATCTCGGCCTGCCACACCGCCCGGAGCGCCGTCTTGCCGGTCATGACCGTCGCCTCGTACCCGGGCGTCCCCTTGTCGACGACGTAGCCGCCGACGGCGCCGTCCTCCCCGCGGGCCCAGATGATCACGTGGTCGGCGATCGAGCCGTTGCCGATCCACTTCTTCTGCCCGTCCAGCACGTAGGAGTCGCCGTCCCGCCGGGCCGAGGTCTCCAGGCCGACGGCGTCGGAGCCGTGCGCGGGCTCGGTGAGCCCGAAGGCGCCGATCGTCTCCAGCCGCGCCATCGCCGGCAGCCAGCGCTCCCGCTGCTCCTCCGAGCCGAGCACCGCGATCGACTGCATCGCCAGGAAGCTGTGCACCCCGTTGAAGGTGCCGACGCTGCCGTCGGCGCGGGCGAGCTCGGCGGCGACCAGGCCGGCGGCCACGTTGCTCATGCCCGGGCAGCCGTAGCCCTCGATGGTGCCGCCGACGATGCCGAGGCCGGCCAGCTTCGGCACGAGCTCGAAGGGGAACTCGGCGCGGTCCCAGTACTCGTTGATGCCCGGCGTCACCTCCTGCTCGCAGAAGGCGCGGACCCGGTCGCGGATCGCGAGGTCCTCCGGGGCCAGGAGCTCGTCGAGGACGTAGAAGTCGGGGCTCGGCGCGGTCACCTGCCGGACGCTACGACTCCGACGGGCATGCTGCTCGTCGTGCGCATCCTGATCGCGCCCGACTCCTTCAAGGGCAGCCTGTCGGCCGACGCCGCCGCCGGCGCGATCGCCGAGGGCGTCGTCCGCGCGCTGCCGGGTGCCGAGCCGGTGCTCCGCCCGGTCGCCGACGGGGGAGAGGGCACCGTCGCGGCCGCGCTCCGGGCGGGGTACCGGCCGTCGACGGTGCGGGTGAGCGGCCCCGACGGCCGGCCCGTGGACGCCGTGCTCGCCCTGGAAGGCGGGACGGCGGTCGTGGAGCTGGCGACGGCGGCGGGCCTGGGCGTGCTGGACCGGCCGGCTCCGATGACGGCGACCACCCACGGCGTGGGCGAGCTGCTGCGGCACGCGCTCGACGCTGGAGCTCGGCGGATCGTGCTGGGCATCGGCGGCAGCGCGACCACCGACGGCGGTGCCGGGATGCTGCAGGCGCTGGGGGTGCGGCTGCTCGACGCGTCCGGCGCGGAACTGCCGCCCGGCGGCGGGAGCCTGGCCGCCCTCGACCGGATCGACACCGCCGGCCTGGACCCGCGGCTGGCCGACGTGGACCTCGTCGTCGCCTCCGACGTGGACAACCCGCTGGCCGGACCCGCCGGCGCGGCGCACGTCTTCGCTCCGCAGAAGGGCGCGTCGACCGCCCAGGTGGCGGAGCTGGACGCGGCGCTGCGTCGCTACGGCGCCGTCCTGGCCCGCGACCTCGGCGCCGACGTGGCGGCGGTCCCGGGAGCCGGGGGAGCCGGCGGCACCGCTGCCGGGGCGCTCGCCGTCGGGGCCCGGCTGGTCTCCGGAGCCGGGTTCGTCTGCGACCTGGTCGGGCTCCGCGCGGCGATGACCGGGGCGGCCCTGGTGGTCACCGGCGAGGGGTCGCTGGACACCCAGACGCTGCACGGCAAGGCGCCGGCCGAGGTGGCGCGGCGTGCCCGCGCGGCCGGCGTGCGCTGCCTGGCCCTGGCCGGGCGGGTGGCGCTGGGGGCGGAGCAGCTCGCCGCGGCCGGGTTCACGGCGGCGCACGCGCTGACCGAGGTGGAGCCCGATCCGGACCGCTGCCTGGCCGAGCCCGCGCGGGTCCTGGCCGAGCTCGCGGCGGCGGTGGTCCCCGGGTGGGTGGCTCAGGGGCCGCCGAGGAGCCCGCGGGCGTAGGCCGCCTGCCCGACGTGCTGGAGGTCGTCGGAGAGCACGCTGACCAGCCGGACGCCGAGGGTGACCGGCGGGTCGTAGCGCTCGTCCACGACCCGGTCCAGGTCGTCGTCGGTGAGGTCGGCCAGGAACTCCGCCGTCCGGGCGTGGACGGCTGCGGCGTACCCCAGGAGCAGGTCGGTGGCCGGCACGCGCACCGCCGCCACCTGCTCGGCGTCGAAGCCGTAGCCGGTGGCGGCGGTGTCGAACGGCAGAGCGAAGCGGTCGGCCCAGCCCTCGTCCGTCCAGACCTGCGGCCGGCCCGCCACCTCGGCCACGTGGTCGTCCTGGACGCGGAGCAGGTGCCAGGCCAGCCAGGCGACGGTGTTCGCGCCGGGGCCCGGCCTGTGGGCCAGGTCGTCGGGCTCGAGGCCGTGGAGGGCGGAGCGGAGGGTCTCGTCGACCTGGTCGAAGGCGTACCGGAGGAGGTCAGCGCTGCGCATGCGCCCGGGCATACCCGGGCCGCGCGGACCTGACCGTCAGGAGGGGTGGGCGCCCCCGACGGCCTCGTCGGTGGACTCCTCGGGCTCGCTCTGCGCCTCGAGGTCGGCGGCCTGCTCGGGGGTCTCCATCTCGAGGGCGATGTCGCGGGGCTGGGGCTCAGGCGTCGTCATGCCCCCACCCTGGCCCAGGACGGCACGGTCAGCACGGCGAACGGGCGCGCCGGGTCAGCTGCGCCGAGCGACCACCCCGAAGGAGACCGCGCCGACGCCGACCTGCGCGAACAGCAGGAGGGCCAGGCACATCTCCACCGAGGCGCCGAAGGCGATGGCGATCGCGGCGGTGGCGGTGAGCGGGAAGGAGGCCAGGCCGAGCACGGCCAGCGCACGGGTGAGGACGGCGTCGTCGCGCTCGTCGCCGGTCTGCGTCCAGGCGCGCTCGAACGTCGTCGCCCGGTCCGGGCGCCGGAGCACCCGCCAGCCCATGACGGCGGCGACGACGAGGCCGAAGGCCGCGCCCTGCAGCAGGCCGTCGCCCATGTTGCCCGGGCCGTGCTCGCGGAGCAGCAGGCCGACGGTCAGCACGACCGCGAGCGTGCCGCCGAAGAGGAGCAGGAACGTGGCGATCTGCTTGGCGGAGGGCTGGTCAGCCGACATGGAAGATCTCCTCGACGGTGCGGGCGAAGTGCCGGGCGATGGCGATGGCCAAGGGGAGGGACGGGTCGTAGCGACCGGTCTCGATGGAGTTCACGGTCTGCCGGGAGACGTCGAGGGCCTCGGCGAGCTCCCGCTGGGACAGGCCGGCCGCCAGGCGCAGCTCGCGGACGTCGTTCTCCATCGGCTCCCCATGAGGTCAAGGGACCTTGACATGACAAGCGTGCGTGACGCGGCCCTGCGGTGTCAAGCGTCCTTGACGTCTTGTTGTGCAGCGGTGTAGGTCGCTATCATCGCCGCATGACGATGCCGGGTGTGCTGGTGGACGAGGGGCGGGCGTTGTCGGCGGCCGCCTGCCTGTTCCGCAGCCTGGGCGATCCGACGCGACTGGCGATCCTGCAGCACCTGGCGGCGGGTGAGCACAAGGTCGTCGACCTGACCGCGCACCTCGGCCTCGCGCAGTCGACCGTCTCGGCGCACCTGGCCTGCCTGCGCGACTGCGGACTGGTCTCCTCCCGGCCGCAGGGGCGGGCGTCGATGTGGTCGCTCGCCCACCCCCGCGAGCTGGTGGGTCTGCTCGCCGGTGCCGAGCGGCTGCTCGCTGCCACGGGCGACGCGGTGGCCCTCTGCCCCGCCTACGGCGAGGCGGCGTCGCGGTGACCGTGGCTGCGCTCGTCCTCTACGTCGTGGCGCTCGTCGTCCTGTTCGGCGTGCGGTCGTGGGTGCAGGTGCGGCGCACCGGCTCGGCCGGGTTCCACGGCATCTCCGGCACCCCGGCCGACGCCGGCTGGTGGGGCGGCGTGCTCTTCGTCGTCGCGATCGCGCTCGGGCTGGGCGGGCCGCTGCTCGCCGTCACCGGAGTCGTGCCCGTAGCACCGCCGACGGCCGTGCAGGTGGTGGGCCTCGGGGTCGCCCTCGCCGGCTTCGCCGCGACCCTGGCGGCGCAGACCGGCATGGGGGCCTCGTGGCGGATCGGCGTCGACCCCGAGGACCGGACGGAGCTCGTGACGACGGGCGTGTTCGCGCTCGTCCGCAACCCGATCTTCACGGCGATGGTGACGGCGCAGGCCGGGATGGTGCTGATGGTGCCGTCGTGGGTGAGCGTCCTGGCGCTCGTCGCCCTCGTCGTCGCGGTGCAGCTGCAGGTCCGCGCCGTCGAGGAGCCCTACCTCCGGGAGGTCCACGGCCGGTCCTACCTCGCCTACGCCGCGGCCGCCGGACGGTTCGTCCCGGCCGTGGGCCGCCTCCCCGCTCCCTGAGCCGGGGGCCGGTCGCCGTCAGTCCAGGAAGGAGCCGATGGCGAGCGCTGCGCCGACGAGCAGGAGCAGCAGGAGCACCACCGTCGTCACCGCCGGGACGACCACCCAGCGGCGCTTGAAGCGGAATCTCCGCCGCGGTCGGGCCGGGGGAGGGGCGGGGCGCTGCTCCGCGACCGGACGGGACCGGGCCCCCTTCTCGCGCCTGCCGTCGGCCTTGCGCTCGCGCCGGCTGTCGGCGAGGTGCCGCGCCTGGTCGCGGGCGTCACGGGCGACGGACCCCAGCAGCGAGCGCGACGCCGACGCCAGCGCGAGCAGGTCGGCGGCGTCGATGCGCTCCGCCGCGTTGCCGGGGACCGGCCCGGGCGGCGGCGGCGCGACCGGCGAGGCGGCGGGGCCGCCGGCGCGGGCGCGACCGGAGGCGACGTCCTCCAGCTGGGACCGCGCGACCGCCGAGGTGCTCCGCTGGGCGGGGTCCTTCGTCAGCAGGCCCCGCAGCACCGGCTCGAGGGGGCCGGCGCGGAGCATCGGAGCAGGCGGTTGCGAGACGACGCTCATCAGCGTGGCCATCGACTCGCCGCCGTCGAACGGCGGACGCCCCTCCACCGCGGTGTAGAGGGTGGCGCCCAGCGACCACAGGTCGACGGGCGGGCGCGGCTCGTCGCCGTGCGCGCGTTCCGGGGCCATGTAGGACGGCGAGCCGATCAGGGCCCCGTTCGTCGTCAGGCTGGAGTCGCCGGTGGTGGTGGCGATGCCGAAGTCGGTGAGGCACCCGGAGCCGTCGGACCCCACCAGGACGTTGGCCGGCTTGACGTCGCGGTGCACGATGCCGAGCGTGTGGGCGGCACCGAGGGCGTCCAGGACGTCCAGTCCGATGCGGGCGACCTCGGCCGGGGGCAGCGGTCCCCGCTCCTCGACGATCTCCTGCAGGCTGCGGGCGCTGACGAGCTTCATGACCAGCCAGGGCTTCCCGCTCTCCTCGACCACGTCGTAGACCGTGGTGACGTGCGGGTGCTCCAGCTGGCCGGCGGCGCGCGCCTCGCGCATGGTGCGCTCGCGCAGGACGGCGCGCTCCCCCTCGGTGACGTGCAGCGGGAAGGTGACCTCCTTGACCGCGACCTGCCGCTCGAGGACGAGGTCGGTCGCCAGCCAGACGGTGCCCATGCCGCCCTGGCCGAGCACGTGTCCGAGCGAGTACCGGCCTGCGATGACACGTGTCTGCGGTCCGGTGTCGGCGCTCATGGCCCCGTGCCTACCCAGGCGCACCGGTCCGGACGCCTTCCGACGATCATCCGGTCCGGGCCCTGTCGACAGGGAGAACGCGGACGAGCCCGCCGGTCGGTGACCAGCGGGCTCGTCGCGACGTCCCGGTGCAGGGCGATCGCTACGCCGGCGGCGGCCCGAGGTACGTGCCGATCGTGTGGAAGGTCCACAGCGCCCGGGCGCACTGCTCGCGGTTGTTCGCGCGCAGCGAGGGGAAGGGGAACGGCTCCGGGATGCCGGCGTAGAAGGTGTAGGGGTACGCGATCTCCCCGGACTCCTCCATGAGCTCGCACTGGTCGTAGGGGCTGCCGAACCCCGGCACGCTCGGGACGCGAGAAGCCACGGTGCGGACGCAGTCGCTGAACCGGAAGCCCTCGGCCTCGATGCCGAGCTCGGCCAGGGAGGCCGGGATGCTGGCGCAGGCCTGGGCCGGGTTGGCGACCTTCGCGGCGTTCGCCTGGCCGGACGGCGCCGCCGACGCGGTCGTGGCGCTGGTGGCCACCGCGGCGAAGGTGGCCGCAGCCACCATGCCGACACGGACGGACTTCTTCATCGATGTTCTCCTCGTTCTCTGGGGTCGTCAGGTTCCGCCGGGGAAGAGCGGCGCTCGTCCCGGGTCGATCTCGCCGTGCGCGATGCCGCTCATCACGGAGATGCAGTCGGCTCGGTTCTGGAGCACGTGGGTCTGCGCGAACTGCAGGGTGATCGGGTACGGCCCGAAGCGAGCCTCGATGCCGGTGCGGCACTGGGCGGCGATGGCTGCGGTCGACAGCTGGCCCTTGCCCTGCGCCCAGCTGCTGGCGCAGCCACCGGTGGTCGGGACCCTGCGCACGTAGGTCCCGTCCTGCGAGCCCGTCGCCCCCTCGTACGAGGCCGAGTACTCGATGGCGAACCAGTTCCCGTCCGCGCAGAGGCGACCCGGCGGGTCCGGCGGCGCTGCGACCGCCGGTCCTGCCATGGCCACCACCGACACCGCGGCGCCGCAGAGCACCGCCAGGGTCGACCGTCGTCGTCCTGTCATTGCTTCCCTTCCGGGGTCCACATCCAGTCGGCGGCGGACGGTACTGGCCGCATTCGGGCGGCGACAAGGTGTTCCCGCGCCGCTCGACGTGCTGCCCGGACGAGGTCGGAAGCCCTTGTCGCAGGCGGTGCGGAGCCGGTAGGAATCGCCGGTTGAGCCCGCGGTCAGCGGCCCGCCGGCCAACGTTGCGGTTCTGCATCACGGGTCGGTCCAGGCCGTGGCTTGCGGTGGAACTCGGCCGACTCACACGTGCGGAGGGCCGACGTCCCGCAGACGACCACGCCGGCTCGTGCCGGCGCTGCCCGCTGCCGTGCTCGCCCTCCTGACCGCGTGCAGCGGCGGGGCCGGCGCCGACGTGGACGCGACGGAGGTCCCCGCCCCACCGGCGGACTTCGCGGCGACCGCGGAGGTCGACCGGGTGCTCCAGGTGGTCGCCGGCACCGGCGGCGCGGCGTGGATCCTCACCGAGGAGGACGGCGCTGCCGCGGTCCACCGGTTCGACCCCACTGAGGAGCTCACCGAGGTCACGCGGCCGACGGGCCAGGGGCACCAGATCGCGGCCCACGGCGACGGCGTCGTCGTCACCCGCCGGGCCGGCGCCGCCGAGGAGTGCGAGGAGACGGCGGTCGAGGCCCTGGTGGTCGACGCCGCGGGAGGGACGGTCGCCGAGGCGGGGCCCGCCCCGGTGTGGTCCGCCTCCTCCGGCTGGGTGGAGAAGGGGCCGTACCGCAGGTACCCGACCTGGCCACGGCCCCCGAGCCCACGGCGCGGGGATCGGCGGGCCAGCTGTTCGTCCTCGAGGGCGCCGGCGTGGTCCGTCGCTGGTGCGCCGGACCCGACGGGCCGATGAGCTCGGAGGTCCTCGAGGTGCCGGCCGACCTCTTCGTGCAGCTCTACGAGCCGCAGGTGTGGCTGACCTTCGACGCGAGCGGTGAGTGGGGCGGGTGGGGCTCGAACCCACGACCCAGGGATTATGAGTCCCATGCTCTGACCGGCTGAGCTACCGCCCCCGAGCTCACAGCCTGCCAGAGAGGCGCGGATCACACCGGCGCCCTCGGCGGCGAAGGCGTGCTGGTCGCGACGGCGAGTCCTCACCCCGGGCGACCGCCGGCACCGTTATCGGGCTGTGACATGGCCGCGATCCGCTTGTAGCGTTCCCTGCGGTCCAGCCGAGCTCCGCCGTCGACACCCGAGGGCCTCGGCCGGACCCCGCCGAACCCGCCGGCCTGATGGCCGGGGGACCGGGGACCCACCGCAGTTCTGGGGTGAGTCCTGCCCGCGCACGGGGACGTGGGGCAGGTAGGGCACCTAACGGCCCGAACCCGTCAGCTAACCCGGTAGGCGGACGTGAGGAACGGAGAACCGTCGCGTTGGCGACCCTGCACCACCGCATCAGCACCACTCCCCGGAGGCGCCGGCTGCGCACCTCCCTCGCCACCGGCGCCGTCCTCGCCGCCGCCCTGATCGCCGCGCCGGCCGCGCTGGCAGCCCCCGCGGACGACGCGCGGGTCGACGAGGCGCAGTCCGCGCACGACGCCGTCGCCGCGGAGATCGCCGCCCTCGGCGCGCGCGTCCAGGAGGCCGAGGACAACCTGCAGCGGATGACCCTCGAGGCCGAGGCGGCGAGCGGGAACGCGCTGGCCGCGCAGGCCGCGCTCGACGCCGCCAACCGGGAGGCCGAGCGCGCCGCCGCCGCCCTCGCGGAGGCGGAGCGGGCGGTCGGCGAGGCCGAGGACGACGTCGCCCAGATCGGGCGGCAGGCCTACATGGGCGGTGGCCAGGAGTCGTCCTTCGGCGACATCCACCTGCTCCTGGAGGCGGAGGGCCCCGCGGAGCTGCTCCAGCAGGCCGCCACGCTCGACGTCCTCGGGGCACAGCGGGCGGAGACGCTGGGCGCCATGGAGATCGTGCGGGTGCAGCAGGCCCGTGCCGAGCGGGATGCCCAGGCCACCGTGGCCGAGCGGGACCGCGCCTCCGCCGCGGCCGCCGAGGCGCACGCCGCCGCGGAGGCCCAGCTGGCCGGCGCGCAGGCCGAGTTCGACACCGTCGCGCTGGAGAAGCTCGGGCTGGCCGAGAAGCTGCGGGCAGCGGAGATCCGACTGCTCGAGATGCAGGGCGCTCGCGACGCTGCCGTGGCCTGGGAGGCCCAGCAGGCGGCCCGCGAGGCGGCCGCCGCTGCCGCGAGCGCCGTCACCACCACCGCCGTGCCCTCCGGCCCGGCCAGCCGTGCCGGGGGCAGCGCCCTCGCCTCGGCCGGCGGGGCCACCGCCCCGACCACGGGCCGGGTCACCTCCTGCTACGGCTCGCGGTGGGGGACGCTGCACGCCGGCGTCGACATCGCCGCGCCGATCGGCACGCCGGTGCACGCTCCCGAGGGCGGCGTCGTGCTCCAGGCCGGCCCCGCCAGCGGCTTCGGCCTCGCCGTCGCGGTGCAGCACCGCGACGGCACGATCACCCTCTACGGCCACGTGAACCAGTTCTTCGTGAGCCCTGGGCAGGTCGTCGCCTCCGGCGAGCAGATCGCCGAGGTCGGCAACCGCGGGCAGTCCACCGGCCCGCACCTGCACTTCGAGGTGCACGAGGGCGGCCTCTACGCCAACCGCACCAACCCGGTGCCGTGGCTCAGCCAGCGCGGCATCTCCCTCGGCGGCTGCTGACCGGCGCATCGGCGCCCGTACCGGATCATGGAGCGGTGCGGGCGCCGGGGGGAGCGGACACCACCTGGCTCCGTGCGGCGCTGCTGGTCCTGCTGCTGGCCGCCGCGGTGGTCCTCGCCCTGACCGTCGAGCTCCCGGACGTCGACCTCGTCCGGGGCCGGCTGCGCGGCGCGGGCCCGGGGGGCTGGGCTGCGCTCGTCGGTGGCGTCGGGCTGGTGCTCATGGCTCCGGTGCCGCGCACCGCCGTCTCGGTGCTGCTCGGCGTGGTCGTCGGCTTCCTCCCAGGGCTCCTGGTGGCGCTGACCGGCGCGCTCCTGGCCGCCGTCCTCAGCTTCGGGCTGGCCCGCGGGCTGGGCCGAACCGCCGTGACCCGGCTCGCGGGCACCCGGCTGGCCCGGCTGGACCGGCTCCTCGTCGACCGCGGCTTCGTCCCGCTGCTGGTCGGCCGGCTGCTCCCGGTGGTCCCGTTCGTCGTGCTCAGCTACGGCGCCGGGCTCACGGCGATGCGGCTGCTGCCGTACGTGGCGGCCACCGCGCTGGGGATCCTCCCGAGCACCGTCGTCCAGGTCGGCGTGGGGGCGACCGCGCCGGCGCTGGTCTCGGGCGCCACGGCGGCGCTCGCCCTGCCGCTGGCCGCGGTGGTCGTCGGCGTCCTCTGGTACCGACGTCGTCGGTCGGGCGTCAGCCCCTCCTGAGCAGCCGCCCCAGCAGCCCCCCGGCGCCGCCCACCGTGCGGGCGGCCAGCTGGAGGATCGGCCCGCCGGGGATCCCCGGCACCTTCTGCACGATCGGCGCGAGCTGGAGCAGGCCGCCGACGTCGTGCACCGTGATCTGCCGCCGGGCCGCGGCGGGCACCGGGTTGATCCGGCCGGACGCCGCCTCGAGCAGCAGCTCGGCCGAGCCCTGGACGGCGGGCCCCTCGTGCGTGCCCGCAGGAACGGCGTGCACCTGCCAGCCGTCGGGGTCGGCGTCGAACGACCAGCCGCCGTCGGGCGTCGCCAGGGTCACCCGGCCGGTGATCCCGCACGAGGTGGCCAGCGCACCGGTCACGTCCACCAGCGCCGCCAGCCCCGACTGCAGCACCGCGGGCGGCGGCGGCTCGGCGCCGCAGGACACGAGGTCCAGCCCGTGCACGGCCAGCTCGTACGCCTGCCCGAGGACGACGCTGAGCAGCGGCAGCCGGCCGACGACCGACACGGTCGGTGCGGTGTCCAGCTCGACCGGCTCCTCGGCCAGGTACCGGGCGGTCGCCTCCCGGTTGCGGTGCAGCGCGGCGAGCACCTCCTCGCGGGTCGCGCCGGCGTGCGCCGCGGTGACCCGGGCGTTGACCGCGTCCGGATCCGGCTGTGCCCCCGTGGCCCCGGTGCGGGCGGAGGCGACGAGGTCGGCCATCGCCGCGTGGTCGTCCCAGCAGCCCAGGTGCACGCAGATCTCGTGCGCGCGCCACCCCGGCAGGCGGGAGGGTCGGTCGAGGTCCACCCGCTCGGCCTGGTCGAGGAAGGCATCCCAGGCGGCCAGCACCCGCGCGCCCACCTCGTCCCGGCCGGCGTCGGCCATGCCCTGGTGCAGTCCCATGGTCCTCGCCTACCCAGGCGGCGGCGCGGCAGGCATGGGACACCGCTCACGCCGTGTCCACCCCGGCCTCACCCCCGGGGGTGAGGCCGGTCAAGCGGCGGTCCGGCGTGGTCGATCACAGGGGTGTGACCAGCGCTCTCCCCGGAGGTCGCCGCACCCGCGGCGCACCGGCGGGCGCCCGCGGACCGGGCGCGCTCCGCCGGCTCCTGGGCGTGCTCGGGGACGGCCTCTTCCGGACGCTGGCCGAGGACGACGACCGCGTCTCCTACTGGGTCCGCCACGTCCGCTACGGGGTGCTGCTCAGCGAGGTCTGCGCCCTGTCGGTGCTCGTCTACGCGCTGTCCACGCACACCCCGGGCCGCCACCACCCCCTGCTGCTCGGCGTGGCCGCCCTGGTCGTCCTGAGCTGCCCTGCCCTGCTGCTCCTGCCGCTGCGGGACATGATGCGCGACCACCGCGGCCCGACGATGTTCTACGTCTGGACCCTCGCCACGACGGGCGTCATCCTGCTCGGCACGTGGCTGGACGGTGGGGCCTCCAGCCCTCTCGACGCGCTGCTGTTCCTCACGCTGACCTACATGGCCGCGGCCTACCCGCCCTACGGCGTCGTCGCCATCGGCACCGTCATGACGGGCGGCTACGTCGCCCTGTTCGGGCCGTCGGGGCTGAGCACCAACGGGATGTTCTTCGTCTCGGTCATGGTCGCCTTCACGCTGATCTGCACGATGGCCTCGGCCAACTCGTGGGCCTCCTACGAGCGCCAGTCCCTGCTCATCAGCACGCAGAAGACGCTCGCCTCGACCGATCCCCTCACCGGCATCCCGAACCGGCGGACGCTGCTCGAGCGGCTCGCCCGAGCCGTGGTCGCAGCGGGCGAGGGGCACCGGTCGGTCGTCTGCCTGGTGGACCTCGACGGCTTCAAGGGGGTCAACGACCGCGACGGGCACGCCGCGGGCGACGCCGTCCTCAAGGCCGTCGCCTCCATCCTGGGCGGCGCGCTCCGCGAGACCGACACCGTCGCCCGGCTGGGCGGCGACGAGTTCGCCGTGCTCGCCGAGGTCTCCGAGACGTTCTCCGGCGAGATGCTCGCCGAGCGGCTGCGCCAGGCGGTCGCGCTGGTCGGCTCCCCGGGCGGGGTGACGGCCAGCGTCGGCGTCGCCGAGCTCGTCCCGGGTGAGGACGTCGCCGAGGTGCTGCACCGGGCCGACGCCGCGATGTACCGCGCCAAGGCGGCCGGCGGCGACCGGATCGCCCTCCTGCCGGCCTGAGCCTCTCGGGCGCACCCGCAACACGCCGGGCCGTACCGGGCACACCACTGTCCGTCACCGCTGGCGGCTACTGTCCGTCACTGGTCGGACCGCATCGGCGGCTGGACACGATCCCGCGCCGCTCGCCCCGCGGTGGGTCCTGGGAAAGCGCTGTGGATCGCCCCGGACCCGGTAGACGCCCCGCCGGGGGGCGTGCTATGGCCGCTGACCAGCGGTAAAGCGGCCGATCCGGTCCCATCTGTCACATGGAGCACAACCGTCCCGCTCGGGCTGGCGCGATCGGGTCACCATCGTGCAGACTGGTCGTGCAAGCCCTGTTCCGCCACTGCCGAACACAGCCAGTCACCGAATCGATGGGTCCGTAGGGGAAGACGAGACCGATCGAGTCGATGGAGGTGCCCCGTGCAGCGACGGTCAACCCAGGGTGTCGTCTTCGTGCACGCGTGCCCGAAGGCGCTCTGCCAGCATGTCGAATGGGCGCTCGAGCGCGTCGTCGGCGCGCCGGTCTCCCTGTCGTGGGACGAGCAGCCCGCGGCGCACGGGTCCTACCGTGCCGAGGTGGCCTGGACCGGTGCGCCGGGAACGGGTGCCCGGCTGGTCGCTGCCCTGCGCCAGTGGCCGATGCTGCGGTTCGAGGTCACCGAGGAAGCCAGCCACGGCAACGACGGCGAGCGCATGTCCTACGTGCCCGGCCACGGGGTCTTCCGCGCGCCGACCAGTGCCAACGGCGACATCATGATCAGCGAGCAGCAGCTGCGGCACCTCGCGGCCACGGCGTCGTCCATCGAGGCCTTCCGGCACGGGGTCGACGAGCTCCTGGGGGCGGCCTGGGACGCCGACCTCGAGGTCTACCGCCACGCCGGCGACGGCAGCCCGGTCACCTGGCTGCACCAGGTCGTCTAGTCGTAGCCTGGGACCGATCGTCCGGGTGCCGTCGGGGAAGCGGCACCCGGACGATCTGCTGTCCGGGGCTCTCGTTCAGAGCGGGATGTTGCCGTGGGCTCCGCGGCCGTGCGGGGCTGCCGCGAGCGCGGCCACGAGGCGGCGGCGGGTCTGTGCAGGGTCCACGACCTCGTCGACCACGCCGATCTGCAGGGCGCGGTTCACCCCGCCGGCGATGCGCTCGTGCTCCTCGGCCAGCTGCGCGTGCAGCGCCTCGCGCTCGCCCGGCTGGGCGGCCGCCAGCTTCTTGCGGTGCAGGATGCCGACGGCGGCCTTGGCGCCCATGACGGCGACCTCCGCCCCGGGCCAGGCGAACACAGCGGTGGCGCCGAGCGACCGGGAGTTCATCGCGATGTAGGCGCCGCCGTAGGACTTGCGGGTCACCAGCGTCACCCGCGGCACGACGGCCTCGGCGAAGGCGTGCAGCAGCTTGGCGCCGCGCCGCACCACGCCGTCCCACTCCTGGCCGACGCCGGGCAGGTAGCCGGGCACGTCGACCAGCACGACCAGCGGCACGCCGAAGGCGTCGCACATGCGCACGAAGCGGGCCGCCTTCTCCGCCGAGGCCGAGTCCAGGCAGCCGCCCAGCCGGATCGGGTTGTTGGCGATCACCCCGACGGTGCGCCCGGCCAGCCGGCCCAGCGTGGTGACGACGTTGGGCGCGAACCGCGGGTGCAGCTCCAGCCCCGGCTCGTCCAGCACCGCGGTGATCAGCGGCTTCACGTCGTAGGCGCGCTGCGGCTGCTCGGGGAGCAGCGCCTCCAGGTCGACGTCCGGCTCGTCCGCGGCCGGCGCCAGGGAGCCCTGGGCGGTCAGGAGGTCGACGGCCAGCCGCGCGGTGTCCAGCGCCGCGGGCTCGGAGTCGGTCACGACGTGGACGACGCCGGAGCGCCGCCCGTGCGTGTCCGGCCCGCCCAGGGTCTCCTGGTCGACGTCCTCACCGGTGACCGAGCGGACGACGTCGGGGCCGGTGACGAAGACCCGCCCGGCCGGCCCCATGATCACGATGTCGGTGAGCGCCGGGCCGTAGGCCGCGCCTCCGGCGGCAGCCCCGAGCACCACCGAGATCTGCGGGACCCGGCCCGACGCGCGCACCATCGCGGCGAAGACCTCGCCCACCGCGTGCAGGGCGGTGACGCCTTCCGCGAGCCGCGCCCCGCCGGAGTGCCAGATACCGACGACCGGCAGCCGCTCGCGCAGCGCGGTGTCGATGGCGTCGACGATGTGCCGGCACCCGTCGACGCCCATCGCCCCGCCCATGACGGTCGCGTCGGTGCAGAAGGCGATCACCGGGCTGCCCTGCACCCGGCCGCGCGCGCTGAGCACGCCGGAGGTGTCCCGGGAGATCAGCAGCTCCATCGACCCGTCGTCGAAGAACCGGGACATCCGGTCCTCGGGGTCGCGGGGGTCGGGCGCGGTCAGGAGCGGAGCGGCGGGAGCGGTCGTCACGGGACCTCCACGGAAGGGGTGCTGGGTGTCGGCGGCCGCGATCAGGCGGTCGTGAACACCAGCGCGATGTTGTGGCCGCCGAAGCCGAACGAGTCGTTGACCGCGGCGGTGAGGGTGGCGCGCCGGGGTTCGGTGCGCACGATGTCGAGCGACTGGACGTTGGCGTCGTCGTCGGGGTCCTCCAGGTTGGCCGTCGCCGGCACCACCTGGTCGCGCAGGGCGAGGACGGTGAACACCGACTCGAGCGCGCCCGCCGCACCGAGCAGGTGGCCGGTCTGGCTCTTGGTGGCGCTGACCAGCGGGTGGTCGCCGATCGCCGAGCGGATCGCGGCCGCCTCGGCGGTGTCGCCGACCGGGGTGGAGGTGGCGTGCGCGTTGACGTGCCCGACGTCGGCCGGGGTGAGCCCGGCGTCGCGCAGCGCGGCGGAGATGGCGCGGGAGGCGCCCTCGCCCTCGGGGTGCGGGGCGACCAGGTCGTAGCCGTCGGCGGTGCCGGCGGCGCCGGCCAGACGGGCGTGCACCCGGGCGCCGCGGGCCGTCGCGGAGTCGGCGCGCTCGAGCACCAGCGCCGCCGCGCCCTCGCCGAGCACGAAGCCGTCCCGGGCCTTGTCGAACGGGCGGGAGGCGCGCTCGGGCTCGTCGTTGCGGGTGGACATCGCCCGCATCGCGGCGAAGCCGGCCATGGGCAGCGGGTGCACGCAGGCCTCGGTGCCGCCGACGAGGACGACGTCGGCGCGGTCGAAGCGCAGGAGGTCCAGGCCCCAGCGGATCGCCTCGGCGCCCGACGCGCAGGCGCTGACCGGCGCGTGCACGCCGCCCTTCGCGCCGATCGCCAGCCCGACCGCGGCGGCCGGGCCGTTGGGCATGAGCATCGGGATGGTGAAGGGGGAGACCCGCTTGGGGCCCTTGTCCTCCAGCACGTCGTCCTGGCCCAGCAGCGTCAGCGCGCCGCCGATGCCGGTCCCGAAGACGACGGCGATCCGCTCGGGTGCCACCCCGGAGTCCGCGGCGCCGGACTCGGCCCACGCCTGCTCGGCGGCGACGACGGCGACCTGCTGGCTGCGGTCGAGCCGGCGGGCGCGCACCCGGTCGAGCTGCTCGGAGGGGTCGGTGGCCAGCCGGGCGACGAGCTGGGCCGGGTACTCGGCGATCCAGTCGTCGGTGATCCGGCTGACCCCCGACCGCCCGGCGAGCAGCGCGTCCCAGGTGCTGGGCACGTCGCCACCCAGGGGCGTGGTGGCCCCGAGGCCGGTGACGACGACGTCGGACGTGCTCATGGCTCTCCTCCTGCTGCTGCGGTCGGGCGACCGGGGGTCGGCTGGATCAGCCCTGGTTCTTCTCGATGTAGCTGATCGCGTCGCCGACGGTCTTGATGTTGCCGAGCTCGTCGTCGGGGATGGCGACGCCGAACTTGTCCTCGACGGCGGTGGCGATCTCGACCATCGACAGCGAGTCGACGTCGAGGTCCTCGGTGAACGACTTCTCGGGGGTGGCGTCGGCGGGGGTCACGCCGGCGACCTCCTCCAGGATCTCGGCCAGACCGGACTGGATCTCCTGGGTGCTGCTCACGCGGCGGGTCCTTTCGTCGGCCGGGACGGGGTGTCCCGGAGTTCTGGGGTGGTGGCGGTCACGGGAGGCGGAGCACCTGGCCGGCGTAGGTCAGGCCGGCGCCGTAGCCGAGCACGAGGGCGAGGTCCCCGGACTTCGCCTCCCCGGACTCCAGCAGGGCGCCGAGGGCCAGCGGGATCGAGGCGGCCGAGGTGTTGCCCGAGCGCACGATGTCGCGGGCGACCACGGTCCTCTCCCCGAAGCCCAGCCGCTTGGTCATCGACTCCACGATGCGGAGGTTCGCCTGGTGCGGCGCGAAGACGTCGATGTCGGCGGCGGTCACGCCCGCCCGCTCCATGGCCTCGACCAGCGCATCGGTGAGCTTCGTGGTCGCCCAGCGGTACACCGCCTGCCCCGCCATCGTCATGTACCGGCTGCCGGCGGCGATCTCGATCGCCGAGTGCTGGTCGCCGTCGCTGCCCCAGGCGATGGGGCCGATACCGGGCTCGTCGGACGCGCCGACCACGGCAGCGCCCGCGCCGTCGGCGAAGATCACCGCCGTCGAGCGGTCGGTGCGGTCGGTGACGTCGGTGAGGCGCTCGACGCCGATCACGATCGCGTTCCGGGCCGAGCCGGCGCGGATCGCGTCCGACACCAGGCCCAGCGAGTAGCAGAAGCCCGCGCACCCGGCGTTGAGGTCCAGCGCACCCGGGCGGGGGATGCCCAGGCGGTGCGCCACCTGCGGGCCGATGCCCGGGATGGGCTCGCGCAGGCTGGCGCTGGCCAGGACCACCAGGTCGATCTGGTCGGGCGCCAGGCCGCTGGCCGCGATGGCCTTGCCGCCGGCGGCCGTGGCCATCTCGACGAGCGTCTCGTCGTCGTCGGCCCAGCGGCGCTCGGCGATGCCGACCCGGCCCTGGATCCACTCGTCGCTGGTCTCCATGACCTCGGCGAGCTCGGCGTTGGTGACCCGGCGGCGCGGGCGGTAGCCGCCGAGACCCAGGATGCGGGCGCCGGGTGCGCCCGTGGGCAGCTGGATCGGGCTCATGCCGAGACCTCCGGGTAGAGACGGGCGATCGGGTCGCCGGCGTCCACGAGGTCGCCGTCCTGCACCAGCCACTCGGCGAGCACCCCGTCGTAGGCCGCGGAAACGTTGACCTCCTCGCGCCGGCCGCGGATGCAGCCCAGCGGGGTGCCGGCGGGCAGGTGGCTGCCCTCGGCGACGTCGGCCGGGCTGACCGTGCCGCGGGCCGGGGCGACGACGACCCGCCAGTCGGGCAGGTGCTCGGCCTCGGCGCGGCCGCGCTCGGCGGCGATGAGCTCCCGGGCCCGGTCGAGGTCGCCGGGCCCGGCGAGGGTGTGGATCTCGATGCCGGCGCCCTTCCACTCGCGCTTGGCCAGACCGGCCAGCGCACCGGCCGGCGGCAGCTCGATGACCGCGGTGACGCCGAGGTCGCGCAGCGTCGCCAGGCAGGCGTCGAAGCGCACCGGGCTGGTGACCTGGCTGACCAGCCGGCGCAGCGTCTCCGCCCCGGTGCTCACCGCGGCGCCGTCGGCGTTGGAGAGCAGCAGCCGGCTGGGGTCGGCGGGGCGGATCCCGTCGACCAGGCCCTCGAGCTCCTCGCGGGCCGAGGCCATGAACGGGGTGTGGAAGGCGCCGGCGACCGACAGCGGCATGACCCGCGCCTTGGCCGGTGCGTCGGCCTTGAGCGCGGCCAGCCCCTCGAGCGGGCCGGCTGCGACGATCTGGCCGGCGCCGTTGAGGTTCGCGGGGGCCAGGCCGTGCCGCTCGATGGCGGCCAGCACCTCGTCGGGGTCGCCGCCCAGCACCGCGGACATCCCGGTGGGGGTCTGCGCGCAGGCGGCGGCCATGGCCCGTCCGCGGACGGCGGTGAGCGCGATCGCCGCCTCGACGCTGAGCACGCCGGCCAGGGCGGCCGCGGTGAGCTCGCCGACGCTGTGCCCGGCGATGACGACGTCCCGCCCGTTCACCGGGCTGTGCGCGACGGGGCCCGGCAGGCCGCCGAGCTCGCGGGCGACGAACAGGCTCATGGCCACGACCAGCGGCTGGGTGACCGCGGTGTCCTGGATCGCCTCGGCGTCGCCGGTGGTGCCCAGCGTCAACAGGTCGGCGTCGGCGATGGCGCCGGCCCAGCGGAAGAACGACTCGGCGCCGGGGAGCTCGAGCCACTCGGTGAGCATTCCGGGCTTCTGGGCACCCTGACCGGGGGCGAGGACGGCGAGCACCTGCCCACCGTGCCAAAGAACGACGCGGTGCCGTGGTGCGGACCGGCACGAAAGCACAGCGGTGATCTTTGGAGGGTTCCTACAGGAGCGGCGTCGTTCCGGGGGCGATTCGCCCGGATCGGTGGTGGGGACCACACGGTTGCGGGCCGGTCAGTCCCACAGCGAGCGCTCTGGGTCGAGGTGTGCCAGCGCGAGCGCGACCTGGAGGGTCCAGCCACCTCGCGGGTCGGTGACCGAGAGCCCGGTGATGTCCGCGGCCCGCTTGAGCCGGTACCGGACGGTGTTGGGGTGCACGAAGATCGTCCGGGCGCTGGCCTCGAGGTTGCCCCCGCTGCTGAGCACGGCGCGCACCGTCTCGAGCACCCCGCCGCCGGCGGCGTGCAGCGGGACGGCGACCTCGTCGCGCAGCGCGGCGCGTGCCAGCGGGTCGCCGTCCAGCGCGCGCTCCGGGAGGAGGGCGTCGGCCGTCACCGGGCGCGGCGCCTCCGGCCAGGCGCGGGCGGCCCGGAGCCCGGCGAGCGCGGCGGCCGCGGAGTCGCCGGCGCCGTCCAGGCCGTCGACGATCGGCCCGGACACGACCGGGCCGGGGCCGAACTCCTCGGCCACCCGGGTCACGACCGCCGGCAGGTCCTCCGGCCCGCCCAGCACGACGACGAGCTGGTCGGCGTGCACCCCGACCAGGACGTCGCTGCGCAGCGACCGGGCCGCCCGGCGGACGGCCGCGTGCGGGTCGGCGACGCCTTCGGGCGTGGCACCGACGACGACGGTGACCGGGCTCAGCGCCGACCATCCCAGCGCGGCGGCGCGGCCGGCGAGGTCCTCGGAGCGCTCGCCGCGCACGAGCGCGTCGACCAGCAGCGCCTCGAGGCGGGCGTCCCAGGCGCCGCGGCTCTCGGCGAAGCTGGCGTACACGTGCGCGGTCGCGAAGGCGACCTCGCGGCTGAACTGCAGCACCGCCAGGCGGAGCATCTCCTCGTCGCCGGGCTCCGCGACGGAGGTGACGTGGTCCTCGAGCGTCTCCACGGTGATCTTGATGAGGTCCACGGTCTGCTTGAGCGCGACCACCCGGACCAGCTCGCGGGGGGCGGCGCCGAACACCTCGCCGGTCAGCCGCGGTGGGCGGCCGGGGTCGCGGCACCACTCGACGAGGGAGGCCAGCCCCGCCTGGGCCACCAGGGTCACCCACGAGCGCTGGTCGGCCGGCATCGTGCGGAACCAGGGGAGCTCGTCGTCCATCCGGGCCACGGCCTGGGTGGCCAGGGCTCCGGACGAGCGCTCGAGCCGCCGGAGCGTGGCCGCGCTCGGGCGGTCGATCACCCGGCTCCTCACGCCGTCAGCGTGTCACGCCGACCGCAGGTCGGGGAGAGTGAGGCGGTGAACGTTCCCCCGGACGGTGGCACGACCGTCGCCCGCACCCGCGTCCCGGGCGGTGCCCTCGCGGCGGTCGCGGTCTGCGTGGCGGTGCTCGGGCTGCTCGGCCGGGGCGTGCGCACCGGGTCCGGGCCGCAGCGCACCGTCGACGGCGAGCTGAGCGAGGCGCTGTACGCCGGCGACGACCGCAGCCGCGCGCTCGACGTGCTGCTCGAGGTGCTCACCGCCCCCGGGCTGTCGCTGGTCCGCTACGCGCTGGCGGTGCCGGTGCTCGTCTGGCTGGTCCGGCGCAGGGCCTGGCGCACCGCGGTCTGGGTCGTCGTCGCAGCCGTGTTCGTCCGGCACGTGACCTCGGCGCTCAAGGAGTTCTTCGACCGGGTGCGGCCGCCCTTCGAGGAGGGCGGGGCGGCGTACGACTCGCTGAGCTTCCCCAGCGGGCACTCCTCCGGCATCGCCACGCTGGTGACCGTGGGCCTGGTGCTCGCCTGGCCGCACCTGGCCCCGGGCGGCCGACGGCTGTGGACGGCGCTCGGCGTCCTGCTGGTCCTGCTCGTCGGGCTCACCCGGATGTGGCTCGGCGTCCACTACCTGTCCGACGTGCTGGCCGGGTGGGCGCTCGGCGTGGGCTGGAGCCTGCTCACCGCCGTCGTCCTGGGTGTGCTGCCCCTCCGGCCCGGGGACCCGCGGTGACCGGCCCGCACCAGGAGGCGGTGCTCGCCCCCGGCGACGGTTCGCTGGGCCCGCTGCTGCGGGTGTCGGACGACCGCCTGGCGCCGGGGCAGGGCTACGGCGCGCACGAGCACGCGGCCGTCGACGTCGTCGCCGTGGTGCTGGCCGGTGCGGTGACGCACCGGTGGGGCGACGGCGCGGTGGTGGCCGCCGGCGACGTGGCGGTGCTGCGCGCCGGCACCGGGCTGGTGCACGACGAGGCCGCCGGCGCCGACGGCGCGCGGGTGCTGCAGTGCTACCTCCGCCCGGCCGACCCCGCGGCACCGCCGGCCCACGAGGTGCACCGCGACGCCTCGGGTGCGGTCGACCTGGGGCGCCCGGATGCGTCGCTGTGGGTGGCGCGCGGTCGCCCCGGGGTGCCGGTCGACCTGCCCGCCGGCCTGCTGCTCCGCGCCGGCGCCCGCACGACCGCCGCCCGGCACGACGGTGGCGTCGTCGTGCCGGACGAGGAGGCCGCCCTGGTGCTGTGGCGGGTGGACGCCGGCCGGCCTGCCTGGGCGCTCGACGAGCCGTAGCGGGAGCGGCGGCCCGCGGCCTGGGTGAGAGTGGAGCCATGCCGACCACCCCCTCCGAGCTGCTGTCCGCGGCGTACGAAGACGCCGACCGCACCATCGAGCTCCGCCGTCGGCTGCACCGGCACCCCGAGATCGGCCTGCACCTGCCGCGGACGCAGGCCGCCGTGCTCGAGGCCTTCGCCGAGCTGCCGCTGGAGGTGACCACCGGCCGGCGGACCAGCTCGGTGGTCGGCGTCCTGCGCGGCGCCCGCCCCGGGCCGACCTACCTGCTGCGCGGCGACATGGACGCCCTGCCGGTGCAGGAGGACACCGGTCTGCCCTTCGCCTCGGAGGTGCCCGGCGTGATGCACGCCTGCGGGCACGACACCCACGTGGCGATGCTGGTCGGCGCCGCACGGTTGCTCGCCGAGCGCCGGGACGAGCTGGCCGGCCAGGTCGTGCTCATGGTGCAGCCGGGGGAGGAGGGCTTCCACGGCGCGCGGTACATGCTGGAGGAGGGGCTGCTCGACGTCGTCCCCGAGGCGCCGGTGAGCGGCGCGTTCGCGCTGCACATCTCCTCGACGATGGCCAGCGGCAGCGTGAACGTGCGCCCGGGGCCGGTCATGGCCGCCGCCGACCAGTGGGCGGTCACGCTGCGCGGCCGGGGCGGGCACGCCTCCGAACCGCACGCCGCCGCCGACCCGATCCCGGCGGCGGCCGAGTTCGTGCTGGCGCTGCAGGCGATGGTCACCCGGCGGGTGGACGTCTTCGACCCCGCCGTCGTCACCGTCGCGCACCTGCAGGCCGGCTCGACCAACAACGTCATCCCCGACTCGGCGTTCCTGGAGGGCACCATCCGCACGCTGTCCGCCGAGCGGCGGGCCGACGTCGTGGCCGCCGTGCAGCGGGTGGCCACGCACGTCGCGGCCGCCCACGAGCTCGCCGTCGAGTTCGACCACCAGCAGGGCTACCCGGTGACGATCAACGACGCGGACGCCGCCGCGCGGGTGCTGGAGACCGTCCGCACCCTGCTGGGCGATCAGGCCGCCGTCCTGCTGCCCGCACCGCTCATGGGCGCCGAGGACTTCTCCTACGTGCTGCAGGAGGTCCCCGGCGCCCTCGCCTGGATCGGCGCCCGCCCACCGGGCGTGGACCCGGCGGACGCGCCGCCCAACCACTCGAACCTCGTGGTCTTCGACGAGGAGCCGCTGCCCGCCGGGGTCGCGCTCTACGCGCAGATGGCGCTGGACGCGCTCAGGTAGCCGGCGACGGGTCGCTCCGGTCCTCGGTCGGCGCGGCCCGCACGTCGAGCACCTGGTACTTCTCGACGGCCTCCCGCACGCGGGCGCGGTCGACCTCGCCCCGGTCGGCCAGGGAGGCGAGCGTGCGCACCACGATCGACTCGGCGTCGACGTGGAAGTGCCGGCGCAGCGCCGGGCGGGTGTCGGAGAGCCCGAACCCGTCGGTGCCGAGCGAGGCCAGCCCGCCGGGGACGTAGGGCGCGATCAGGTCCGGGACGGCGCGCATCCAGTCCGACACCGCGACCACCGGCCCGCTCGTCTCCTGCAGCCGCCGGGTGACGTACGGGGTGCCCGGCTCGTCCTCGGGGTGCAGCAGGTTGTGCTGCGCCACCTCGTCGGCCTGGCGCCGCAGCTCGGTCCACGAGGTCACCGACCACACGTCGGCCGAGACCCCCCAGTCCTGCGCGAGCAGCTCCTGCGCGCGCAGCGCCCAGGGCACGGCCACGCCGGAGGCGAGGACCTGCGCCTTCGGGCCGCCGGTCTGCGGGCCCTCCGCGTAGCGGTGCATGCCGGCCAGCACGCCCTGGACGTCGAGGCCCTCGGGCTCGGCCGGCTGGTGGAAGGGCTCGTTGTAGACCGTCAGGTAGTACATGACGTCGGGGGAGCGGGTCCCGCCCAGCGGCGCACCCGGGTCCTCGCCGTACATGCGCACCAGCGCGTCGCGGGTGATGTGCGCGACCTCGAAGGAGAAGGCCGGGTCGTAGGAGACGACGGCGGGGTTGGTGGCGGCCAGCAGCAGCGAGTGGCCGTCCTCGTGCTGCAGCCCCTCGCCGTTCAGCGTCGTCCGCCCCGCGGTGGCCCCCAGCATGAAGCCGCGGGCCATCTGGTCGGCCGCCGCCCAGATGGAGTCGCCGGTCCGCTGGAACCCGAACATCGAGTAGAAGATGTAGATCGGGATCATGGGCTCACCGTGCGTGGAGTGCGACGTGCCGACGGCGGTGAACGACGCGGTGGAGCCCGCCTCGTTGATGCCCTCGTGCAGGATCACGCCCTGCTCGGACTCCTTGTAGGCCAGCATCAGCTCGCGGTCGACGGACGTGTACCGCTGGCCGGCCGGGTTGTAGATCTTGTGCGAGCTGAACATCGAGTCCAGGCCGAAGGTCCGGGCCTCGTCCGGGATGATCGGCACGAACCGGGGGCCGAGCTCGGCGTCCTTGAGCAGTTCCTTGAGCAGGCGGACGAACGCCATCGTCGTCGCCACCTCCTGCTTGCCCGAGCCCTTGCGCAGGATGTCCAGCGCTTTGTCCTCGGGCGCCTTGAGCGGCTTGAACTCCGCCCGCCGGCGCGGCACCGCCCCGCCCAGGGCCCGCCGCCGCTCGAGCATGTAGAGCATCTCGTCCGAACCCGGGTCGGGCTTGTAGTAGGGCGGCAGGGTCTTGTCCAGCGCCGAGTCGGGGATGTCCAGGTAGAGCCGGTCGCGGAAGAGCGCGAGGTCCTCGGCGGTCAGCTTCTTCATCTGGTGGGTGGAGTTGCGGCCCTCGAAGTGGCTGCCCAGCGTCCAGCCCTTGATGGTCTTGGCCAGGATCACCGTCGGCTGGCCCTTGTGCTCCTGCGCGGCCTTGAACGCCGCGTAGACCTTGCGGTAGTCGTGCCCCCCGCGCGAGAGCCCCCAGATCTCCTTGTCGCTCATGCCCTCGACGAGCTTGCGGGTGCGCGCGTCCCGGCCGAAGAAGTGCTCGCGCACGAAGGCGCCGTCCTCGGCCTTGTAGGTCTGGTAGTCGCCGTCGGGCGTCTGGTTCATGAGGTTGACCAGGGCGCCGTCGCGGTCGCCGGCCAGCAGCGGGTCCCACTCCCGGCCCCAGATCACCTTGATCACGTTCCAGCCCGCACCGCGGAAGAAGCTCTCCAGCTCCTGGATGACCTTGCCGTTGCCGCGGACCGGGCCGTCGAGGCGCTGCAGGTTGCAGTTGACGACGAAGGTGAGGTTGTCCAGCTCCTCGCGGGCGGCCAGGCCGATGGTGCCCAGGGACTCCGGCTCGTCCATCTCGCCGTCGCCCAGGAACGCCCAGACGTGCTGGTCGGAGGTGTCCTTGATGCCGCGCGCGTGCAGGTAGCGGTTGAACCGCGCCTGGTAGATCGCGTTCATCGGGCCCAGGCCCATCGAGACGCTGGGGAACTCCCAGAAGTCGGGCATGAGCCGCGGGTGCGGGTAGCTCGACAGCCCGCCGCCGGGGTGGCTGACCTCCTGCCGGAAGCCGTCGAGCTGCTGCTCGGTCAGTCGGCCCTCGAGGAAGGCGCGGGCGTAGATGCCGGGGGAGGCGTGACCCTGGAACCAGATCTGGTCGCCGCCGCCGGGGTGGTCCTTGCCGCGGAAGAAGTGGTTGAAGCCGACCTCGTACAGCGACGCGGAGCTCGCGTAGGAGGAGATGTGCCCACCGACGCCCACGCCCGGCCGCTGCGCGCGGTGCACCATGATCGCGGCGTTCCACCGGATGTAGGCGCGGATGCGGCGCTCGGCGTGCTCGTCGCCGGGGAACCAGGGCTCGCGCTCCGGCGGGATGGTGTTGATGTAGTCGGTGCTGCGCAGCGCCGGGACGCCCACCTGCTGCTCCCGGCTGCGCTCGAGCAACCGGAGCATCAGGTAGCGGGCGCGCTCGCGGCCGGCGTGCCCGACGACCGCGTCGAGGGAGTCGATCCACTCCTGCGTCTCGTCCGGATCGATGTCCGGGAGCTGGCTGGGCAGCCCGTCGGTGATGACCGCGCGGGGTGCGCTCGTGTCGCGGACGGGGTCGCCGCCCGGCTGCTGTGCGCTCATGGCTCCATGGTCTCCCCTCCGGCTCCCGCGCGTCACGCGGCGGGCCGTCCACCGGCGCGGTCCGCGACCGGCGACCGGTCGGGCGAGCTTGCGTCGTAGCGGTCATGCCCTACGCTTCCGCCCACGTGGCTCCGGGTCCGACGGCCCGGCGCCACCCACCCCGCGAGCGATCAGCAGGTCCACCCATGGAGGAGCAGCACGGATGAGCGTCGACAGCGCCGGCATGGCGGCCCGGTTGGGCATCAAGCCGGGCATGGTCGTGCAGGAGCTCGGCTGGGACGAGGACGCCGACGAGGACCTGCGCGACGCGATCATCGAGCTGTCGGGCGGCGAGATGGTCGACGAGGACACCGACGAGGTGGCCGACGTCGTGCTGCTCTGGTGGCGTGAGGACGACGGGGACCTGTTCGACGCCCTGACCGACGCGATCACCTCCCTCGCCGACGAGGGCGTGGTCTGGCTGCTGGTGCCCAAGTCGGGCCGCCCCGGCCACGTCGAGCCCGGTGACGTCACCGAGGTCGCCCCCACGGCCGGCCTCCAGCAGACCAGCAGCGTGTCCGCGGCCAAGGACTGGTCGGGCATCCGGCTGGTCAGCCCGAAGACCGCCCGCAGCCGCCGCTGACGCGTACGGCACGATCGGGCGCATGAGCCTCTCCGTCGGCGACGTCGCGCCCGAGTTCAGCCTCCCCGACCAGGACAAGCAGGTCGTCTCCCTCGCCGAGCTGCGGGGCACGCCGGTGCTGCTGGTCTTCTACCCCTTCGCCTTCTCCGGCATCTGCACCGGTGAGCTGTGCCAGCTGCGCGACGAGCTGGCCAACTACACCGAGGCGGGCGTGCGCGTGCTGGCGGTGAGCACCGACCCGGTGTTCAGCCTCAAGGCGTTCAAGGCGCAGGAGGGCTACGACTTCCCGCTGCTCTCGGACTTCTGGCCGCACGGCGCCACCGCCCAGGCCTACGGCGTCTTCAACGACAAGGCCGGCATGGCGCTGCGCGGCACGTTCCTGATCGACGCCGAGGGGAAGGTGGCCTTCGCCGAGGTGAACCAGCCCGGCGACGCCCGCGAGCAGTCCGGCTGGAAGGACGCCGTCGCCCAGCTGGCCTGATCGACCGGGCGCCCGGGGTCCCGTCATTACCCTGGGCGCGCGGGGCGCGTAGCTCAGCGGTAGAGCTCTCGCCTTACAAGCGAGCGGTCGCAGGTTCGAACCCTGTCGCGCCCACCTGCCCGGCCACGTCCGGTGCTTCGCCCGTGCTCCCCGGGTATGCCCTGCCGGTGGACGGCAGCGCGGGACCGCGCCGGGGAGGCCGGCAGGCGCTGCTCCTGCTGGTCCTCGCCTTCGCGGCCGCGCCGATCGTCTACGTGGGGTACCGCGAGTGGGACCTCGACGACCCGGCGACGGGCGGGGACTCGGGGGACTCCGCCGCGTACGCGCGGATGGCGCTCACCGGCGACCTGGACGGCGTCCCCAAGCCGTTCCGCTACCGCGTGGTCGTGCCCTTCCTCGCCCGCGCCGGGATGCTCGCCTTCGGCCGGGCCGACGACTTCGACCTGAAGGTCGCCTTCGCCGTCCTGGACCTGGCCGGGCTGGCGCTGGCCGCCTGGGTGCTCGGCCTGCTGCTCCGCCGGCTGGGTTTCACCGCCCTCGAGGGCTTCACCGGCGGGCTGCTGTTCCTGGCCACCTGGCCCGTGCTGCGCTTCGGCGGTGCCGTGCTGGTCGACGCGTGGAGCCACGCGGTGCTGGCCGGGGCGGCCTACGCGATCGTCGCCCGTCGGCACGGCACCCTGCTGCTGGTCGCGACCGCAGGCATGTTCGTCCGGGAGACGACGGTCTTCGCGGCGCTGCTGGTGCTCGTCGTGCCCGCTCCGTGGTCGGTGCGGCTGCGCCAGCTCGCCTGCTTCGTGCCCGGTGTGCTCGGCTACCTGCTGCTCCGGTTCGTCCTGGCGCCCACGGACGTGGGCTACGCCTACAACCTGGACCGGTTCACCCGTCAGGTCTCCGACGTGCTCGGCTGGTCGGGCCTGCCCTACACGCTCCGGGAGCTCGCACTGGCCTTCGGCGCCGCGGGGCCCCTGCTGGTCCTCGGCGTGCTGCGCAACCGCCGGGCGCGCGCGCTGCCCCGAGCGCTGGTCTGGCTCGTGCCGGTGGCGTTGGTCATCCCGTTCGTCATCGCCAGCAACCTCGCGCGGATCTGGTTCCTGGCGTTCCCGGCCGTCATCCCGCTCGCCCTGCTCGGGCTGCGCGCCGTCCTCGCCGACGACGACGACGACGACACAGGCTGAGGTCAGGCGGCGGCGGTCCCCACCGGCTCGCAGGGCGTCGCCTCGGCGGGCTTGGGGAAGGCCGGGCGCAGGAAGCGCGGCGCCCGGAACGGCGCCCACGTGCCCTCCGGCTGCGCGAGCCGGTCGGCGACCGCCCAGATGGCCGCCGGGTGGTGCCCCAGCCCCAGGTGGCTGGCGGTGACCGCGATGTTCTCGCACCGCTCGCCGGGCGTGTTCAAGCAGGTCTGCCAGTGCACGATGCCGTCGTAGTGCGAGTAGATCGAGGTGGCCGGCACCGGCAGGGGTGTGTTCTCCGGCTCCAGCGGCAGCGTGCGCTGCTCGACGTGCAGGTGCGAGTAGCGGTCGAAGGCACGGGCGGCGCGCGTCTGGCTGTACTTCGTGAGCCGGAACGGGCTGCCCAGCGTGATCACCTGGCGGACCCGGTCGGGCGAGGTGCGGGCCAGGTCGCGGGCGAAGATGCCGCCGAGGCTCCAGCCGATGATCGTCACCGGCCGGCGGTAGCGGCCGTGCAGGTAGTCCAGCTTGTCGCGCAGGCCGTTGACGCACAGCGCCGTCGGGCCGATGTTGCGGCCGAGCCCCCAGCCGTGCACGCGGTAGTCCAGCTTGCGGAGGACGCTGCGCAGCGCGGTGGTGGAGACGTCGTCGGCGAGCAACCCCGGCACGACCAGCACGGGGTGCCCGTCGCCCTTCGGGAGCCGCGGGGTGAACGGACGCGCGGCCAGGTACAGCCCGTAGTCGGCGACGGCGCGGCCCGGCTCGCTCAGGTAGAGCGGGAGCGCTGGTCCGTCGTCCTGCTGTCGTGCCACATCGACCTCCCGGTTACGTCCGTGCTACCGGCCAGTACCAATGTGCGGCACGGCTCACACGCCGTTCACCGGACGCGCAGGCGGATGTCGCCAAAATGTGTCCCGCGTCATAGTTCGTGCGCACGAGGCCGGTGTAGCAGGTCGGTGGCCGCGGCAGTACTCCTCGCGGCGTGCCACGGTGGTGCTCGACGAGGACGACGACGGCGAGGGCGGTGGGGCAGTGGCGGCGGAGCAGGTGGTGCCGGGCGAGAGCCGGACGGTCGACCTGGACGGGCCGGTGCACTACGTCGACTTCGGCGGGCCCGTGGGTGCGCCGCGGGTGGTGCTGGTGCACGGCCTGGGCGGCTCGCACCTGAACTGGGACACGTTCGCGCCGCTGCTCCGGCCGCACGCGCGGGTGCTCGCGATCGACCTCCCCGGGTTCGGCCGCAGCGAGCCGGGTGGGCGACGGGCCACCGTGCACGCCAACGTCGAGGTGCTGCACCGCTTCCTCGGCGAGGTGGCCGGCGAGCCCGCGGTGCTGGTCGGCAACTCGATGGGCGGCATGATCTCGCTGCTCGAGAAGGCGGCGCACCCCGAGGCGGTGCGCGGGCTGGTGCTGCTCGACCCCGCCGTCCCCGGGCCGCGCCGGGCGCTGGACCCGCTGGTCGCGGCCACGTTCGCGCTCTACGCCATGCCCATGGTGGGCGAGCGGTTCCTGTGGCTGCGCCGGGCGCGGCAGACCCCGCTGCAGCGGGTGCGGGAGATGCTGGCCCTGGTGGGTGTCGACCCCGACACCCTGCCGTCGTCGGTGTTCGACCGGTCGGTCGCGCTGCTCGAGCAGCGCGAGGACCACGCCGGCATGGACAAGGCCTACCTCGCCGCCGCGCGCTCGCTGCTGGTGCAGCTGGCCGATCCGCGGCGCTACCGGGCGGCGATGGAGCAGGTGGGCGGGCCGGTGCTGCTCGTGCACGGCGACCTCGACCGGCTCATCCCCGTGCAGGCCGCCCGCGACGTCGCCCGCCGGCACCCGTCCTGGCGCTACGTCGAGCTGGCCGGCGTGGGGCACGTGCCGCAGCTGCAGTGCCCGGAGCGGCTGGCCGACGAGGTGCTGCCCTGGCTGGCCGGCATCGGCGGCGTCCGCACCGGCACCTGAGCCTCATTCCCGGTCGCGCAGCGTGTCCCGGAGGGCCTCCAGGCCGGTGTAGCGCGGGCGCCAGCCCAGCTGCTCGCGGGCGCGGGTCGTGTCCATGATCACCGGCCGCGAGGCCGCCTCCACCCACTCGGCGACCGGCGGCAGGAACGGCAGCCGGGACACCGCGCGGGCCGCTGCCTGACCCGGTGCGGCGGGCAGCCGGATGGGCAGCGCGCCGAACTCCCGGGCCACGTCGGCTGCGGTGACGACACCCTCGCCGGCGATGTTGTAGGCCCCCGGTGGCCCGGCGGCGACCACGCACAGCTGCAGCGCGCGGCCGACGTCCTCCTCGTGGATGAGCTGCAGCGGGTGCTCGGGCACCAGCAGCGGCACGGGCAGCGGCAGCCGCCGCGGACGGCCGAGCAGCCGGCGTCCCAGCGGCGCCAGCGGGCCGGGCAGCACGTCCTTCGCGCCGACGGCGTTCGGCCCCAGCACGACCGGGGGCCGGAGCAGGTACAGGGCGAGGTCCGGTGCCGTGGCGGACTCGTGCCGGAGCAGCTCCTCGAGCTCGGCCTTCTCCTGCGCGTAGAACAGCCGGGCGGCGGGGCGCACCGGCCAGTCCTCGTCGATCAGCTCGGGGTTGTCGGGGTGGAAGCCGTAGGCGGCCACCGAGGAGGCGTAGACGAACCGGCGGGCGCCCGCGGCCGCCGCGGCGCGGAAGACGTTGAGCGTGCCGTCCACGTTGATCGCCCGGATGGTCTCCCGGGAGGCGTTGCCGGAGATCATGAAGGCGAGGTGGACCACGACGTCCGCGCCGGCGAACGCCTCGCGCAGGGCGTCGGGGTCGCGCACGTCGCCCTGCCGGTACTCCAGCTTGGTCCACCCGCGCTCGGCGGGGTCGAAGGGCCGGCGCGCCAGGCCGATGACCCGCGTGACCCGGTCGTCCTCCTGCAGCAGCGGCACCAGCCCGGCGCCGAAGGTCCCGGTGGGCCCGGTGACCGCGACGGTCAGGTCGCGCTCGCCGACCGCCCCCCGGCCCCCCGCGCGCTGCTTCCCAGGGCTCACCGGGCCGCCGCCGACGCCGACCGCTTGCGCGGCTTGCCGCCACCGGGGGCAGGCTGCGGCACCTCGGGGGTGGCCCGCTCGGCCCGGGCGTGCTCGAGCAGCTCCTCGACGCCCCGGCGGATGCCCGCGGAGAGGACGTCGACGTCGGGGAAGGCGTCGAAGTCGGCGTTGATCCCGAAGGTCATCGTGTTGAGGTAGCTGAAGATGCCGATGGAGCAGCGGGTGCCGCCGGCGATGGGCACGTGGGCGTAGGTCGAGCACATCCGCCGCCCCAGCACGTACAGCGGGACGCGCGGGCCCGGCACGTTGGTGGTCACCGCCTGGCACCACATCTGCCCCGCCGACAGGGCCGCGCGCACGCCGAGCGAGAGCAGGGTGGGCGCCACGAAGTCGCCCATCGAGATGATCGACGGCACGTCGACCGCCTGCATCGCCTTCTTGTACTCGTCCATCTGCCCGCGGATGGCCGCCAGCCGGGACCGCGGATCGGGATCGCCGACGGGCAGGTCGACGAAGACGGCCGACACCTGGTTGTTGAGGGCGCCGCGCTGGCTGTCCGAGCGGACCGACACCGGCACCATCGTGCGCACGACGAGCTTCTCCGACGACAGCTCCCCGCGGCCCTGCAGCAGGTCGCGGAAACCGGTGCTGATCGCGGTGAGGACGACGTCGTTGACCGTGCCGCCGAGCGCCGTCCGCACCTCCTTGAACTCGTCGAACTCCGCCGACGTCCAGGCCCAGCGGCGGTGCGGACCGATCGGGCCGTTGAGCGAGCGGGCGGTGGGCGTGAGTGCCTGCTTGGCCAGCGAGGGGAGCGTGGAGGCCAGCGTCCGCCCGGAGTGGGCGAGCCCCTTCACGACCTGGCCCGGCTTCCCGAGCGCGGGCAGCGACGTCGCCTGGCGCAGCGGGTGGGCCACGGCGTCGGCGACCGCGCCGGCGACCAGGCCGGCGCTGGAGGGGCTGCGCTGCGGCGTCCAGTCGCGCGGCTGGTCGTGGGTCGCATCGGGGGAGAGGTCGAACATCAGCTGCATGAGGTCGCTGCCGGCGACGCCGTCGACCATGCAGTGGTGGACCTTGGAGATGATCGCCCAGCGGTCGTCCTGCAGGCCCTCCACCAGGTAGATCTCCCACAGCGGCTTGGACAGGTCGAGGCGCTGGCCGAGGATGCGGCCGGCCAGGTTGCGGAGCTGCTCGTCGCTGCCCGGGCGCGGCACGGCGGTGTGCCGCACGTGGTAGAGGATCTGGAAGTGCGGGTCGTCGACCCACATCGGCCGGCCCACCTGCAGGGGCACCTCGCGGACCCGCTGCCGGTAGCGCGGGACCACCGGCAGCTTGCTCAGCAGGAGGCGCACCACGTCGCCGTAGGTCGGGGCCGGGCCGTCGAAGATGGCCACCGACCCGACGTGCATGGGGGTGTTCTCGCTCTCGGCGAAGTAGAAGCCGCTGTCGAGCGCACTCATCCGGTCCACGTTCTGCTCCTCGCCGCCCCTCGGTACCGCTGCTCGGGCGAGGGGTCCGTCCATGTCGTCGGGTGGCCGCTGAAGTTAGGGATGTCGTCGGGTCACTGCAAGATGATCTCCGTGACGCAGGCCACAGTCGCATGCCCGAGCGCGACGTGGTTCAACCGGTCTCCTCCAACCCGGCGTCCACCCGGTCGACCAGGTCGGCGAAGGCCCGGTCGACGACCGCCGTCCGCGTGAGGTTGACGCTGTGCCCGGCGCCGGGCACGACGACCAGCTCGGCGCCGGCGCCGATGACCTCGGCGATCCGCCGGCCGTGCCCGACCGGGGTCAGCCGGTCGTGCGTGCCGGCCACCACCGTGACCGGGACCCGGCGCAGCACCTCGAGCGCGGCGTGCTCGTCGTGGTCGAGGAAGGTCGCGTAGAACGCCGCCACGACCGGGTAGGGGGTCTCCTCGAGCAGCTGCTGCACCAGGCGGACGCGGCCCGGATCGGCGTCGTCCCGCCCGAAGAGCAGCCGGCGGGTGAACCAGCGGCCGAACGGGCTGCCGCGCCAGCGGAACCGCTCCAGCACGGGCGCGACCAGCTCGACGCCGCGCAGGTAGAGGGGGAGCAGCCGGAGCCGGCGCACCAGCTTCACCAGCCGCCCGGCCAGGCCGGTCTCGACCAGCCCGCCGGCCGACGTCGCCAGGAGGAAGACGCCCACGACGCGGTCGCCGAACAGCTCGGGGCGCTGCCGGGCCAGCGCCAGCACGCTCATCCCGCCCATGGAGTGCCCGGCCAGGACGACCGGCCCGCTGGGCACGACGGCGTCCAGCACCTGGCCGAGGTCGCGGCCGGTCCGGTCGATCGTCGCCCGGGTCAGCGGCGTCCACCCCGAGCGGCCGTGCCCGCGCTGGTCCCAGAGCACCAGCCGCGCCCGGTCCCGCAGCGCCGCCCGCTGCAGCTCCCACTCGGCCAGCCGCGCGGTGAACCCGTGCGAGAGGACGACGGTGAGCGGGCTGCCCGGGTCGCCGTCGACCTCGACGTGCAGGTCGACGCCGTCGTCGGTGCGCACGGTGCGCGAGCCCGGCGGCGGCGGGTCGGTCAGCGGGGGCAGGACGGGCAGCGGATCGGTCGGCACCCGGCACATCCACGGCCATGCGGCGCCCGGCCGCAACCGGAGGCTCAGCGCCGTCCGCGCAGGGGCCTGCGGCCGGGGGCGTTCTCGCGCACCAGGCGGCGGGCGGTGTCCACCTCGCGGGCCACGGGGGCGAGCACGCCGTCGGCGAGGATCTCGGCGTCGTCGTCGGGCGCGGGCACGCGGACGTCGTCCTCCAGCTGCCGGATCGCCCGGCGGAGGACGGCGACCTGGGCGAGGTCGGGGCCCGGCTCCCCGGCGCGGGTGGCGATGACCGCCTCGGTCACCGCGTCGGAGGTGCGCTCCAGGGCGACGATGACCGGCCACCAGGCTGCCGCGCGGGTGCTGATCGGGGGTGGCTCGGCCAGCCGCCGCTGCAGCTGGGTCTGCAGCTCGGTGAGCGCCCGGTAGTTGCGCCGGCGGGCGCGCCGGCGGTCGGCCGGGCCGCCGGTGAACGCCGCCGCCACGAACCCGTCGAGCGCGACCGCCGCGTCGTGCAGCGCCTGGTCCAGCGGCGCCCGCCAGGTCTGCGGCCACAGCAGGTAGCCGAACACCAGCACGATGGCGCAGCCGACGAGGGTGTCGACCAGCCGCTCGGCGACCAGTCCCGCGTTGTTCGGCAGCGTCAGGTCCAGCATCAGGATGATCACCGGCGTCTGGAACACCGAGAACAGCCCGAAGTTGGCCGCCCTCGCCCACGGCAGCACCGCGGCGAACAGCGCCATCGCGAGCAGCAGCCACGGGCTGCGGCTCAGGCCGGCGAGCACGGCCGAGCCGAGCAGTACGCCGAGCAGCGTGCCCGCTCCGCGCTGCACCGCCCGGCCGAACACGGAGCCGAAGTCGGGCTTGAGCACGATCGCCACGGTGAGCAGCACCCAGTAGGGCCGGTCGGTGGGCAGCAGCTGGCGGGCGATCTCCGCGACCGACATGCACAGCGCCAGGCGGACGGCGAATGCGCGGCTGTCCGCGCTGGCCACCGTGCGGTCGACCACGTCGTGCAGCCGCGAGCGGAGGGCCGCGGACTCCGGCAGCGCGGCCGCGCCGGCCCGCTCCTCCGGGTCGCCGACGACGCTCCACACCAGCCGGACGCCGTGCCGCACCGCCCGCTGGGGGTGCGGGCCGTCCTCCAGGGCCGGGGGACGCTCGCCGGGGAGCTCCCCGCGGCCGGCCAGCGCGGCGGCCAGGGCGTGCACGGCCGCGACGTCGGCGTCGTCGACGGGCACCCGCGCACGGGCCGCGGCCGCGGCGCCCTCGACCAGCGGTGCGGCGGAGTTGAGCACGCCGGCCAGCTCGGAGAGCTCGCGCACCCGGCCGGCGTGGTGGCTGCGGCTGCGGATGACCCGGTCGTAGGCGGCGTTCAGGGCGGTGGTGAGCTCCCGGCGGGCGCCCTCGGCGTGCTCGGCGTCACCGGCCTCGAGCAGCCCGGCGATGCGGGTGAAGACCGCGGCGACGGCGGCCCGGTCGGGGTCGACCACCTCGGTGCGGGTCTGCACCAGCGTGGTGAGCGTCGCCCACGCGGCACCGGCGAGGAAGAACGCCACCTCGGTGTGCCACGCCAGCGAGGTGACGAAGCCGGACGAGAGCGCCGTGTAGATCAGCAGCTGCAGCGAACCCAGCGACATCGTGGCGTTGACGGCGCTGATCTGCGCCGCGACCACCGAGATCAGCGCGACGACCACCACCGGTGCCCAGCCGCCGCCGGTCGCGAAGCCGCCGACGAGCAGGCCGACCGCACCGAACGCGGTGGCGGCGACGATCCGACGGAGCTTGTCCCGCAGCGGAGCGGCCTGCGGCGCGAGGGTCGCCACCAGGGCGCCCATGGTGCCGAAGGTGCCCGCACTCAGCGTCGTCCCGGGCTCGATGCCGCCCTCCACCGCGATGGCGAGCGCCAGCGGGGCGGGGATGGCCACCGCGAAGCGGACGACGTCCCGCCACGGGACGGCGGGGGAGCCGGTGCGCACCAGCTCCTCGAGCCACGCGGGAGCGCGCGGGCCCCTGGTCCGCCCCGCGTCGCCCGCCACGCCCTGAGCTTGTCACCGCCGGGCCCGGTCCTCTCGGCGACCGCGGGCGGGCGGACCCCTCGCGTACGGTCCCCGGCGTGGACGTGGACCTCGGCCGGGTGGTCGCGGCGCTCGAGGCGCGCTACGACCCGGCCCTCGCCGAGCCCTGGGACGCCGTCGGGCTGGTCTGCGGCGACCGGTCCGAGCCGGTGCGCCGCGTGCTGTTCGCCGTCGACCCGACCGCGGCCGTCGTCGACGAGGTGGTGGCGACCGGCGCCGACCTGCTGGTCACCCACCACCCGCTGTTCCTCACCCCGGTGCACGGGGTGCCCGCCGACGACCCGAAGGGCCGGCTGGTCCACCGGCTCGTGCGCGCCGGCGCGGCGCTGTTCGTGGCGCACACCAACGCCGACCGCGCGCCGGGGACCGGCGTCAACGCCGCACTGGCCGATGTCCTCGGCCTCACCGGCGCGGTGCCGCTGGAGCCCGCGGCGGGCGTGCCCGGCGCCGGTCTCGGCCGCATCGGGGAGCTCCCCGGGACCGTGACCCTGCGCGAGTTCGCGACCTCCGCCGCCCAGGTGCTCCCCGGTACCGCCGGCGGGGTGCGCGTGGCCGGGGACCTCGACCGGGAGGTGCGGCGGGTCGCGGTCTGCGGTGGGAGCGGCGGGTCGCTGCTGCCCGCGGCGGCAGCGGCGGGCGCCGACGTGCTGCTCACCAGCGACCTCAAGCACCACCCGGCCTCCGACGCGCTCGAGGTGGACGGCCCCGCGCTGTGCGACGTCGCGCACTTCGCCACCGAGTGGCCGTGGTTGCCGGTGGCCGCCGAAGCGCTGCGCGGCGACCTGGGCGGGGCGGTGGAGGTCGCCGTCTCGGAGCGGCGCACCGACCCGTGGCGTCTCTCGGTAGGTTCCTCCTCGTGAAGGTGGACCACTTCGAGCAGCAGAAGCTGCTGGAGCTCGCGGCCGAGGACGTCGCGCTGACCCAGCTGGCACACCGCAGGCGGACGCTGCCGGAGGTCGCGGCGGTGGAGGCCGCGGAGGAGTCCGAGCGCACCCTGTCCGCGGACGTCGTCCGCGCCGAGACCGAGGTGCGCGACCTGACCCGCGAGGTCCGCCGCCTGGAGTCCGACGTGGACACGGTGCGCCAGCGGGCGCGCCGCGACCAGGAGCGCCTGGACTCCGGCAGCGCGACGCCCAAGGAGATGACCAACCTCCAGCACGAGCTGGAGTCGCTGGGGCGGCGCCAGGCAGACCTCGAGGACCAGCAGCTCGAGCTCATGGAACGGCTGGAGACCGCCGAGTCCGCGCTCGCCGCGGCCCAGCAGGGGCAGGCCGAGGCCCGGGAGGCGCGGGAACGGGCCGAGCAGCTGCGCGACGACGCGCTGGCCGACATCGCCGACGGCACGACGCAGCACGAGGCCGCCCGCGCCGCGGTCGCCGGCGGCATCTCCGCGCCGTTGCTGTCGCTGTACGACCGCATCCGCACCCAGACCGGCACCACGGGTGCGGCGATGCTGCGGGCGCGCCAGTGCCAGGGCTGCCGGCTGGAGCTCTACGGCAACGAGCTGGCCGCCGTCCGCAACGCCGACCCGCACGAGGTGGTGCGGTGCGAGAACTGCGGCCGGATCCTGGTGCGCACCGCCGAGTCGGGGCTGTGACCCGCTTCATCGTCGAGGCCGACGGAGGTTCGCGCGGCAACCCCGGGCCGGCCGGCTACGGCGCCCTGGTGCGCGACGCCGACACCGGCGCGGTGCTCGCCGAGCGGGCCGCGTCGGTCGGGCGGGCCACCAACAACGTCGCCGAGTACGGCGGTCTGGTGGCGGGTCTGCAGGCGGCCCTGGACCTGGACGCCTCGGCCGACGTCGAGGTGCGCATGGACTCCAAGCTCGTCGTCGAGCAGATGTCGGGCCGCTGGCAGATCAAGCACCCGGACATGCGGCAGCTCGCGCTGCAGGCCCGCGACATCGCCGGCCGGCTGGGCAGCGTCCGCTACACCTGGGTGCCCCGGGCGCAGAACGGCGCGGCCGACGCGCTGGCCAACAGCGCGATGGACGGCAAGCCGGTGCACCGGGACATCGCTGCCGAGCCCTCGGTCACCGAGACCGACGTCCAGCCGGAGGAGCCCCGGCAGGTCGTCACCACGGTGACCCACCTGCTGCGGCACGGGCAGACCGAGCACACGCCGGAGCGTCGTTACAGCGGCCGCAACGACCTCCCGCTGTCCCGGACCGGCCGCGCCGAGGCCGAGGCAGCGGCGCACCGCGTCGCCGACCTGGGCATCGAGGTCGTGCTGGCCTCGCCGCTGCGCCGCACCCGCGAGACCGCCGAGATCGTCGCGGGGGTGCTGGGCCTGCCGGTCGAGCTGGACGAGGACCTGATCGAGCTCGACTTCGGCGACCTCGAGGGGCTGACCATGGCCGAGGCGCTGGCTCAGCACCCCCTGGCCGTCCGCCGGTTCATGTCCGATCTCGCGGTCCCCGCGCCCGGCGGGGAGTCGATCGCCGACGTCAGCACGCGGGTGGCCCGCGCGCGGCGGCGGATCCTGGACCGGTGCGCCGGGCAGTCGGTGCTCGTGGTCAGCCACGTGACGCCGATCAAGCTGATGCTGGCGGCGGGCCTGGGTGCCGGCGACGACGTCGTCCACCGGGTGTACCTGCAGGCCGCGTCGCTGTGCACGGTCGCGTGGTCCACCGACGGCCGCACCTCGGTGCGGCTGGTGAACGACACCGCGCACCTGCGCTAGGCGTCGGTCCCGACGACGGCGGAGAACTCGCGGTCCAGCATCCAGCGCTCCAGCACCGGCGCCGGCAGCGCGGGGGAGTGCAGCCAGCCCTGGCTGGTGTCGCAGCCCAGCGCGCGCAGGCGGGCCAGGGTGGGCTCGTCCTCGACGCCTTCGGCGACGACCCGCAGGCCCAGCCGGTGGGACAGGTCGATCGTGCTCGCGACGATCGCGTCGGTGCGGCGGTCGGTGAGCAGGTCGGCGGTAAACGAGCGGTCCAGCTTCAGCTCGCCGACCGGCAGGTCCCGCAGGTGGGCCAGCGACGAGTAGCCGGTGCCGTAGTCGTCCAGGCTCACCGTCACGCCGAGCGCGGCGAGGTCGGCCAGCACGGCGAGGCTCCGGTCGGGGTCGGTGAGCAGGACGCTCTCGGTCACCTCGAGCACGACCGAGGACGCCGGGACCGCGTGCTGCTCCAGCAGCGCCCCCACCCGGGCGGGCAACCCGGTGTCGAGCAGGTTGCTGGCGGAGAGGTTGACCGAGACGTGCAGCTGCAGCCCGCGACCGCGCCAGTCGGCGGCCTGGGCCACCGCCGCGCGCAGCACCTGCTCGGTGAGCGGCCCCATCAGACCGTGCACCTCGGCCAGCGGCAGGAAGTCCGCGGGACCGAGCAGCCCGCGCTCGGGGTGCGCCCACCGCACCAGGCACTCCACCCCGGCGACGCGGCCGTCGGCGACGTCGAGCTGCGGCTGGTGGTGCAGCACGAGCTCGTCGGCGGTGAGCGCCGTCCGCAGCTGCTCGACCAGCGCCAGGTGCCCGCTGCTGTCGGCGTGCTGGGCGGGGTCGTAGAGGGTGACGCCGCGGCCGGCCCGCTTGGCGTCGTACATGGCCACGTCGGCGCGGCGCAGCAGCTGGGCCGGCCGGTCGACGGCGGAGCTGCTCGTGGTGACGCCGATGCTCGCCGAGCAGTGCACGAACATGCCGCCGACGGGGAAGGGCTCCTCGAGCCGGGCGTGCAGCCGCTCACCGAGGACCAGTCCGGCCTGCTCGACCGGCGCGTCCTGGTCCAGCACGGCGACGACGGCGAACTCGTCGCCACCCAGCCGGCCGAGCAGGTCTCCCGAGCGCAGCGACGGCTCCAGGCGGCGGGCGACCAGCCGCAGGAGCTCGTCGCCGGTCGCGTGCCCGAGGGCGTCGTTGACCTCCTTGAACTTGTCCACGTCGAGCAGGGCGAGGGCGACGGGCGTGCCCTCCGCGGACAGCTCGGAGATGCGCCGGAGGACCGCCCGCCGGTTGGCCAGGCCGGTGAGCTCGTCGGTGAGCGCCTCCCGCCGGGTGACGGCGAGCTGGGCCAGCTCGCCGACGTTGAACGCCATCCGCAGGCCGGCGCCCGCCGTCGCGACCGCGGCGCACCACACGGCGACGGCGGTGCCCCCGGTGAGCGCGCCGACGACGAGCACCGCGGTCGAGGCGATGATGACGACGAAGGCGCCGATGATCGCCGCGGTGGGGTCGGCCGGCTGCGGCGCCGACCGGCGGGACCGCAGCACGGCGGCCGCGGCGAGGCAGAGCACCACGAGCGGGTGCACGCCGGGCAGCCACGCGGCGGTGTCGCCGCCGGCGAGGACCATGACCGCGGCGAGCACCCAGAGCACCTGGGAGCCGACGACGAGCCAGGTGCGGGGGTCGCGGCCCAGCCCCCCGAGGGACGGCAGGGTCAGGGCCGTTCCCAGGAGGACGAAGGCCACGGCGAGCTGGGCGAAGACCGCCTGCAGCTGCCACGCGGTCAGCCCGCCGAACCCGCCGCCGTCAGGCACGAGGACCAGGTTGAGGACCGCCACCACCGCGAGGACGGCGGAGGCGCCGTTCAGCGCGTCGTTCGGGTCGGCGACGCTCGTGCTGTGCCGGTTCCAGCGCACCAGCGCGCCGTAGATGAAGGGGAAGGCCGCCGCGGGGCTCCAGGCCAGCGGGACCGCGGCCAGGGGGCGGGTGGCCGCGACCAGGTGCAGCAGGACCGCGGCGACGATGCAGCCGACGAAGACCGCGGCGCCGACGGCGAGGCGGCTCCACACCGCGCGCTCGCTGGCCACGGTGCGGGCCCGCCAGACGAGCAGCCCGAGCAGCAGGACGTGGAGGAGGCCGAACAGGCCCAGGTCGACGAACAGGTCGACGCCCGGTCCGCCCTCCGGCCCGAGGATGCGCACCGCCGTCGGGATCCCCGAGAGCGCGGCGGCGAGCGCCACCAGCCCGAGCAGCCACCGGGGCGCTCCGGGCAGCAGCGGGGAACCCGCACGACCGGCCATGCCGCATCCATCGACCGACCGCGCCGCGAGGTGAACGCCGGGCGCCCCGGCTCACCCCTCGGGGGTGGGGGCGTCCGCGCAGGTCAGACCCGGAGGAAGAGGTAGATCGAGACGGCGACCCCGAAGGTGACGATCAGCGCCCGGAGCGCCGTGGCCGGGATGCGGGTCGCGATCCTCGCGCCGAGGAAGCCGCCCAGCAGGCTCGCAGGTGCCGCGACGGCCACGACGACCCAGTGCACCTCGCCGAAGATCCCGAAGACGACGACGGTGACGGTGGCGGTCACCGCGGACAGCGCCGACTTGAGCGCGTTGGCCAGCGGGAGCCGCTGCAGCGCCAGGCCCAGCACCCCGACGAGGATCACGCCCAGCGCGCCGCCGAAGTAGCCGCCGTACGCCGTCGCCAGGAACAGGGCGACGTAGAGCCAGGCCGGATCGCGGGTGGCCCCGCCGTCGGCCTGCGTGCGCCGCAGCCGCCGGGTGACCAGCGGCTGCACGGCCAGCAGCGAGCTGGCCAGGAGCACGAGCACGGGAACCACGACGTCGAAGGCCTCCGACGGCGTGGTGAGCAGCAGGACGCAGCCCGCGGTGCCGCCGAGGACGGCCACCGCGCCCAGCCGCAGCAGGCGCCGGCGCTGGCCGGCGTACTCGGCGCGGAAGCCGGCCACCCCGCCCAGGTAGCCCGGCCACTGGGCGACGGAGTTGGTCACGTTCGCCTCGACCGTGCCCAGGCCGAGGGCCACCAGGGTGGGGAAGAGGATGAGCGAGCCACCGCCCGCGATGGAGTTCACCCCGCCGGCCAGGAACGCCACCGCCGCGGCGATGACCAGGTCGGTAGCGGACACGGCGGAGAACCTACGGGGGCGCTCCGGTGCCGCCGCGCGAGGTGTCGGTCGACGCGCGCAGGCCTCGTCACGGCGGGCGCGCGGCGCGAGACTCGCCGCATGCCTCCTGCACCCATGCCCGACGACTGGCAGCGCGCCCTCGTCGTGGCCGCCCATCCCGACGACATCGAGTACGGCCTGGCCGCAGCCGTCGCGGTCTGGACGGCGGCCGGCAAGGAGGTGCACTACCTGCTGGCCACCCGGGGCGAGGCCGGGATGGAGGGCGTGCCCCCCGCCGAGGCGGGGCCGCTCCGGGAGGAGGAGGAGCGGCGCTCGGCGGCGGTCGTCGGCGTCAGCGAGGTGGAGTTCCTCGACCACCGGGACGGGACGCTCGTGGCCGGGCCGGAGCTGCGGCGCGACCTCGCGGCGGCGATCCGTCGGCACCGGCCGGAGCTCGTCGTCACCGGGTACTTCGGCGCGACGTGGACCCCGCCCGGTGTCTCGCCGGCGTACGTGAACTCGGCCGACCACCGGGCGCTCGGCCAGTCGGTGGTCGACGCCGTCGCCGACGCGGGCAACGAGTGGATCTTCCCGGACCTCGCCGAGGAGCGGTGGAGCGGCGTCCAGTACATCGCGGTGGGGGAGATGACCGACCCGCCGCACGAGGTCGACGTCAGCGACACCGTCGAGCTCGCCGTCGCCTCGCTGGTCGAGCACCGGCGCTACCTGGAGATCCTCTCCAGCGAGCCGGTGGAGGAGCAGGCGCGCCAGGTCGTCGACATGTCGACGTTGCGCGAGGACGGCGGGCGCCGCGTCGGGTTCCGCCTCTTCTGGGGCTGAGCGGCCGCCCCCTAGACTGGCCGCACGACGGACGAGTCGGCCGGGCGGTCGCGTCGGCGGGGGAGACCCCGTCGCCGAGGAACGTCCGGGCTCCACAGGGCAGGGTGGTCGTTAACAGCGACCCGGGGCGACCCGCGGGACAGTGCCACAGAGAACAGACCGCCAGCGGCTCGCCGCTGGTAAGGGTGAAACGGCGGTGTAAGAGACCACCGCGCACCGGGTGACCGGTGCGGCTCGGTAAACCCCACCCGGAGCAAGGTCAAGAAGGGACGGCGGCCCGGGAAACCGGGCAGCCGTCCTGCGCAGGCGTTCGAGGGCGGCCCGCCCGAGCCTGCGGGTAGACCGCTCGAGCCTGCCGGCAACGGCAGGCCTAGATGGATGACCGCCCATCGGGAGGCCGTGAGGCACCCGTGGACAGAACCCGGCGTACAGGCCGACTCGTCCGTCGTCCCTCCGCGAGATCTGCACACTCGGGGCCTTCAGCTGCTCGATGGCCCCGAGTGTGCAGATCTCGTGGCCGGTCGTCAGGGGGCGAAGGTGGAGCGCGCCCTTGTGGCCGCGGGCCTGCGCCGACCTCAGCACGCCCGCGGCACTTCCGCCCGCTCTGCACCGACGCGATCCTGAGGTGGCTGGCAGTCCGCACGGAGGGGAGATCCCCATGCCGCACCACACCCGCGCACCCAGCCGGAAGGACCGGCCCGTCGTCGTGACGCGGCCCGTCGAGATCAGGACGGTGGCCGTCCAGGGCCTCGCGGCCGGAGCCGCGTCGGCCGGCGCCATGGCGGTCGGGGCACTCGCGGTCGGCGCGCTCGCGATCGGGGCGCTGGCGGTCGGCGCGCTGGCCGTCGGTCGCCTCACCCTCGGGCGCGCGGACATCCGCGATCTCCGCGTCGGCCGGCTGGAGGTGGGCGAACTGGTCGTCCGGTCGACGGCGGACGGCAGCGCCCCCACCACCGGCTGACCACTCCGGCAGCCCGCGCCCTCCCCGACGGGGGGCGGTCGCTGTGCCAGGGTGGCCGCCGTGTCCGTGCTGCCCGCCGTCGTCCTGGGCCTGTTCGGCATCGGGGTCGGCACGGTCGTGGACCGGTCCGCGGCGCGGTACCCGTGGGCGCGAGGAGCCGGTCTCGGCGACGTCCTCGGGCCGGGCCCCCGGGCGGCGCGGCCGCCGGTGCTCGAGCTCGTCACCGCCGCGGTCCTCGCCCTCGTCGGGCTGCGCTTCGGCTGGTCGGCGGAGCTGCCCGCGTGGGTGTGGTTCGCGGCGGTGGCGCTCCTGCTGGCGGTGATCGACCTGCGCCGGCAGCTGCTGCCCAACCGGGTGCTGCTGCCGGGCACGGTCGTCATGGTCGGCCTGCTGGCGCTCGCGGCCGGCCTGCACGACGCCTGGCCCGACCTCGGGCGCGCGCTGCTCGCCGGGGCGGTCGCCTTCCTCGTCCTGCTGGGCATGGCGCTGCTGGCGCCGACCGGGCTGGGCATGGGCGACGTGAAGCTCGCGGCCCTGCTGGGCCTGGTCCTCGGGTGGTTCTCCTGGGACGCCGTGCTGCTCGGCTTCTTCCTCGGCTTCGTCGTCCAGGCGGTCCTCGCGCTGGTGCTGCTGACCGCCCGGCGGGCCGGCCGGGACACGGAGCTGCCCTTCGGCCCGGCGCTGCTGGCGGGTGCGCTGGCGACCGTCCTCCTGGCGGGGGACTGGGCGGCCCTGTAGCGGGACGGCTCCGCTGCGTCATCACGCAGCGTCATCGGTTCGGGCGACGGAGGGTCACCGGGTCGAGTGCCTGCGCGGTTCTGAAACCTCCGCATCCCCTCGGACGGAGGTCCCCCCGAGGGGTGACGGCACCCGGCCAGCCCCTGTTGCCCCGGTGAGCGGTCCCCGATCTTGATGGAGCCGCGACCCCGGTCACCACGGCCCGACAAGTCGACGGCGGACCTCTCAGGAGATCACCGTGATCAACCCGTTCATCGCTCTGCAGCTGCTGGCCCTGGACCTCAGCGACCGCGTCAAGCGCGAGGAGAAGGGCGCCAGCGCCGTCGAGTACGCGCTGCTCGTCGGCCTGATCGCCGCCGCCGTCGTCGCCGCCGTGACGATCTTCAAGGGCAAGCTCGACGGCCTGTTCAACAACATCAACGTCAACGGGACGGCTCCCAAGACCTCCTGACGCCCGTCCAGCACCACGACGGGCCGGGGGAGGCGGTGCGGTCCCGCACGGGACCACACCGCCTGCCCGCCCAGCCACCAGCAGCTCGAGAAGGGAGGACACCGATGAACGCCCGGCTCCGCAGAGGTCCCGCAGGTCGCCTGCTCGGCGAGCGCGGGGCGGTGGCCGTCGAGTTCGCGCTCGTCGTCCCGCTCCTGCTGCTCTTCCTCTTCAGCCTCATCTCGGTCAGCCGCGCCTTCCAGGTGCAGGCCACCCTGTCGGCCGCGGCGCGCGAGGCCGCGCGCACGATGGCCCTCGAGAACAGCACCAGCGCCGCCCAGGGCGCGGCCGTCTTCGCCGCGTCCACCTCGGACGTCCCGCTCAGCGCCGGGCAGGTGTCCATCTCGCCCGCCACGTGCAGCGGCAAGAGCCCTGACACCGACGTCACCGTCACCATCACCCACCAGTTCCAGCCGGTCGGCAGCTTCGCCGGCGGCATCGCCTTCCCCATCACCAGCAAGGCGGTGTTCCGGTGCGGCGGCTGACCGGCCGTCGCCCGCGACCGGTGCACCCGCTCCGGCGGCTGCACGAGGAACGCGGCGCGATCGCCGTGATGCTCGCCCTCCTCATGCCGATCCTCTTCGGCCTGGCCGCCATCGCCATCGACGTCGCCGGCGTCTGGTCGGCCCGCCAGCAGGTCGAGAACGGCGCGGATGCCGCCGTCCTCGCCGTCGCCATGGACTGCGCCGCGAACAACTGCGGTGACATCAAGAGCACCGCCGAGGACGCCTTCTGGGCCAACAACCGCGCGGCCAAGCTCACCGACCTGGGTCCCGGCGAAGGCTGGGTGGCGGTCAACGGCCGCGAGGTCAGCGTCACGCAGAAGAAGCCCTGGGTCGTGAACCACTTCTTCGCCGGCGCGCTCGGGCAGGGCAAGGGCGAGCTCTCCGTCCAGTCCTACGCCCGGTGGGCCCCGGCCAGCCGGGGACGGGCCGATGCCCCGGTCGGCATCAGCTGGTGCGTCTACAAGTCCGCCATCACCCCGGGCGGGAACGCCTACGGCAGCGACAAGGGGTCACCGGGCACCCACGCGACGGCGACGATCCCGCTCGAGACCTCCTTCGGCCCGGGCAACTGCCCCGGCCCCTCCGGCACCGTGCCGAACGGCACCGCCCTCACCACCCCGACCACCGGCGAGTGCCGCACCACCTCGGAGTGGAAGCAGTCGGTCACCGCCTCGACCAAGAGCTTCGCGGCGCTCGGCTCCGGCTGCGACGCCGCGCGGCTCTCCTCGCTCGTCGGCGGCACCATCGTCCTCCCCGTCTGGGACTCGGTGACCGGCGCGGGCACGGCCGGCGCGAGTTTCCGCGTCCACGGCTACGCCGCCTTCCGCGTCACCAGGTACGTCGCCTCCGGGCCCGCGCTCGAGGGCTACTTCGTCTACGCCGGCCACCAGACCGACGACACCACGCCGCCCACCACCACGGCTCCCGACCTGGGTGCCCGTGCCGTCTTCCTCGACCACCAGTAGGGACCAGCGATGCCACGCCGACTCCTGGCCGCCACCGCGGCCGTGCTCCTCGCCCTCACGGGTGCGTTCGTGCTCATCAGCTACGCCAACGGCGCCGACGCTCGCGCCCGCGCCGACGAGGACCTCGTCTCCGTCCTGGTCGTGGACGCCGAGGTCCCCGCCGGCACGCCGGCTTCCGGCCTCAGCACCTCCACGGTCGAGGTCCCCAGCCGGCTGGTCTCCGACGACGCGGTCACCGACCTCGCCACCCTCGGCGAGCGGGTCTCGGCGACCGTCCTCCTGCCGGGCGAGCAGCTGCGCACGGCGCGCTTCACCGACGCCTCCCGGGTGGCCGACCCCGGCACCGTGGCGGCCCCCGAGGGCATGGTCGAGGTGAGCGTGACGCTCGACGGGCAGCGCGCCGTGGCCGGTGCCGTCCGACCGGGCGACAAGGTCGGGGTCCAGCTCACCAGCCAGGAAGCGGCCGGAGCCGGGGTCGACGCCTACAGCGTCTTCCGCGTCTTCCACGGCGTCCTGGTCACCCGCGTGGCCGCGCCCGAGAACGTCGGCGACCCGACCGCGTCCTACCTGATCACCCTCGCCATGCAGCCGGCGGACGCGGAGGTCTTCGTCCTCGGCTCGTCCGCGACCTCTGTCTACCTGTCCCTCGAGGAGCGCTCCGGCGCCGCCGAGGGCGACACCACCACCACCGTCTCCATGGGAGCAGACCAGTGAGCACCGTCCTGATGATCGGCGTCGGCGCGGACCTCGCCCGGCGGATCACCGCCCGGCACGACGGCGACGTCGTCGAGCTCGGCGTCGACGCCCTCGACGAGGCCGGCGGTCTGGTCGCCCGGCTCGAGGTGCAGGTCCCGCCGGCGGCCGTCGTCCTCGGCACCCGCGTCCCGATGGACAAGGCGTTCGAGCTGGCCGGCCGGGTGGACGTCTCCGAGGCGACCAGCATCGTGCTGGTCGTCGAGGACGCGGAGCCCGAGACCTGGATGGCGGCCATGCGGGCCGGTGTCCGTGACGTCCTGGACGCCGCTGCCGGCCCGGAGGAGATCACCGCCGTCCTGCAGCGCGCCGGTCAGCTGGCCCGTGCCCGCCGTGACATGCGGACGGCGACGGCGCCGGCCCGCCCCGAGCGCCGGGTGGTCGTCGTCGCGTCGCCGAAGGGTGGCGTGGGCAAGACGACCGTGTCGACCAACCTGGCCGTCGGCCTGGCGCAGAGCGGGCTGGGCTCGACGGTCGTCGTCGACCTGGACATGCAGTTCGGCGACGTGGCCAGCGGGTTGGCGCTCGTGCCGGAGTACACGCTGCCCGACACGGTGCACGGCGCGGCCAGCAGCGACCCGCTGCTGCTCAAGACGTTCCTGTCCCGCCACCCCAGCGGTCTGCACGTGGTGGCCGGCAGCGACTCGCCGGCCGCCGGTGACTCGGTCACCGCCGAGCAGGTCGGTCGGCTGATCGACACCCTGAGCCGGGAGTTCCGCTACGTCGTCATCGACACCGCGCCCGGCCTGTCCGACCACACGCTGGTGGCGCTGGAGCGGGCCACCGACCTGGTGCTGGTCAGCAGCATGGACGTCCCCGGCGTGCGCGGCATGCGCAAGGAGCTCGACGTCCTGACCGAGCTCGGCCTCGTGCCGGCCGGCCGTCACCTCGTCCTGAACATGGCCGACACGGCCGGGGCGCTCTCCCTGGCCGACGTCGCGACCACGATCGGCGCGCCGCTGGACGTCGTGCTGCCGCGCAGCAAGGCCGTCCCGCTGTCGACCAACACCGGCGTGCCGCTGCTGGAGAGCGGTGCCCGGGACGCCGTCGGCAAGGGCCTGCAGAGCCTGCTCGCCCGGCTGCTGCCCGAGCAGGACGAGGCCCGCGGCGCCGGCCTGCTCGACCGGCTGCGGAGCGTCGGGCGATGAGCCTCAGCGCACGCCTGGCGACGGCGCGGGGCGAGGAGGTCTTCGGGTCCGACCCGGCCCGCACGCCGCTGCCGGCCCCGCGGGTGACCGAGGACAGCGGATCGCTGGCCACGCGGGTCGCGGCCGTCACGGGGGAGGAGGACGGCGCGTCCGGCACCCCGGTGGCCGAGGTGCACGCGGAGGTCCCCGGCGGCGGGCTGACGCGGCTCAAGGAGCGCGCCGGCCAGGCGCTGTTCGAGCGGCTGGGCAGCAAGCTCAACGACCCGGACCTGCCCGAGGAGCAGCTGCACGCGCTGGTGCGCACCGAGCTGCAGCGCGTCATCGCCAACGACCAGACCAACGCGCTGTCCGGTGAGGACCGCCGGCGGCTCATGTCCGAGATCACCGACGAGGTCCTCGGGCACGGCCCGCTGCAGCCCTACATCGACGACCCGGGCGTCTCCGAGATCATGGTGAACGGCGCGGACGCCATCTACGTCGAGCGCAACGGCCGGCTCACCCGGACGTCGACGGCCTTCGCGTCGGAGGCCCACCTGCGCCGGGTCATCGAGCGCATCGTGTCCCGCGTCGGGCGGCGCATCGACGAGTCCTCACCGCTGGTGGACGCCCGCCTGCCCGACGGCTCCCGGGTCAACGCGGTCATCCCGCCGCTGGCCTTCGGCGGCTCGTCGCTGACCATCCGGAAGTTCAGCCGCAAGCCGCTGCAGGTCAGCGACCTGATCGGCTTCGGCACCCTGTCCACGGAGATGGCCGAGCTGCTGCAGGCCTGCGTCGAGGCGCGGCTGAACATCATCGTGTCCGGCGGTACGGGGACCGGGAAGACGACGCTGCTCAACGTGCTGTCCTCCTTCATCCCGGAGGGCGAGCGCATCGTCACCATCGAGGACGCCGTCGAGCTGCAGCTGCAGCAGGAGCACCTGGTGCGCCTGGAGTCGCGGCCGGCCAACATCGAGGGCAAGGGCGAGATCAGCATCCGCGACCTCGTCCGGAACTCCCTGCGCATGCGGCCCGACCGCATCGTGGTCGGCGAGGTCCGCGGCGGCGAGAGCCTCGACATGCTCCAGGCGATGAACACCGGCCACGAGGGCTCGCTGTCCACCGTGCACGCCAACTCCCCGCGCGACGCGCTGGCGCGGCTGGAGACCCTGGTGCTCATGGCGGGCATGGACCTTCCGCTGCGCGCGGTCCGCGAGCAGGTCGCCTCCGCGGTCGACGTCGTCGTGCAGATCAGCCGGCTGCGCGACGGCACCCGCCGCATCACGCACGTGACCGAGGTCCAGGGCATCGAGGGCGACGTCCTCACGCTGCAGGACGCCTACCTCTTCGACTACTCCGCCGGCACCGACCTCAACGGCCGGTTCCTCGGCAAGGCGGTGCCCACCGGGGTGCGCCCGCGGTTCGCCGACCGGTTCGCCGAGCTGGGCATCACGGTGTCCCCGCGCGTGTTCGGCGCGGCTCCCGAGCGCACCGGTCCGCGGAAGGCCGCGCGATGAGCGCGCCGGCGTGGCTCGGCGCCGTCCTGTGCCTCGCCGCCGTGGCCGCCCTGGTCGCCGCGTTCGTCGTGCCCGCACGTACCCGGGTCCCCCTGACCCGGCTGGACCCCACCGCGCAGCAGGCGCCCTCCCGGCTCGCCGGTGCGGCCGAGTCCACGACCGCGTTCGTGGACCGGGTGCTCGCCAGGGAGAAGCGCCGGGAGCGCCTCGAGGCGGAGCTGGAGAAGGCCGGCATCACGATGCGGCCGGCCGAGTTCCTGCTGGTCACGGCCGGTGCGGCGGCGGGAGCGGGTGCGTTCGGTCTGCTGCTCGGCGGTGCTCTGGGCGCGTTCCTCCTCGTGCTGGCCGCCCCGGCCGGCGCCTACCTGTTCGTCGGGATCCGGCGGCGTCGCCGGGCTGCGGCGTTCGCCGCGCAGCTCGACGACTCGCTGCAGCTGCTGAGCGGCAGCCTCCGGGCCGGGCACAGCATCCTCCGGGCCATCGACGCCGTGTCCCGTGACACCCAGTCGCCCACCTCCGACGAGTTCGCCCGCGTGGTCAACGAGACCCGGGTCGGCCGCGACGTCAACGACGCGCTGGCCGAGGTCGCCGAGCGTGTCGGCAGCGAGGACTTCGCCTGGGTGGTGCAGGCCATCGGCATCCACCGCGAGGTGGGCGGCAACCTGGCCGAGGTGCTGGACCGGGTGGCCGACACCATCCGCGACCGTGCCGAGCTGCGCCGCGAGGCGGTCGCGCTCTCGGCCGAGGGCCGGGTCTCCGGCACCGTCCTCCTGGTGATGCCGGTGGGGGTCACCCTCGTCCTGGCGATGGTGGCGCCGGACTACCTGGCGACCCTGTTCGCCTCGACCGGCGGCCTCGTGGTCGTCGGGATCGCCGCCACGCTCATGGTCGTCGGGGCGGTCTGGCTCCGCGCGCTGGTCAAGGTGAGGTTCTGATGCCGATCACGCTGCTCCTCGCGGTCGCCGCCGTCGTGCTGCCGCTGGCCTACCTGACCCAGGGCCTCGTGCTCGGGTCGGGCCGGGTGGTCTCCATCGCCCGGCGCAACCTGACCCGCGGCCTGCACGCGACGACGCCCGAAGCCGGCTCGCTGGAGTCGCGTGGCACCGGCTTCTCCTCGCTGCTCCGCGTCCTGACGCCGGACACGTCCGCGCGCCGGATGCGCCGGCTGGTGGACCTGGCCGGCGGTGGACAGGCGCTGACCCTCACCCGGGTGCTCTGGGCCAAGCTCGTCCTGGCGGCGGTCGCGGCGCTCGTCGGCCTCGCGGTGCTCGCCTCGGGGGGCGGGCTGCTCGCCTGGATCGCCGTCCCCGCCGTGGTCGCCGGCGCCTACCACCTGCCGGAGGCGGTCGTGTGGGGCCGCGGGCAGGAGCGCCAGAAGGCGATCGCCCACGAGCTGCCCGACACCCTGGACCAGATGACCGTGGCGGTGTCCGCCGGGCTCGGCTTCGAGGCCGCCATGGCCCGGACCGTCGCCAGCGGGCGCGGCCCCCTCGCCCAAGAGCTGAGCCGCACGATGCAGGACGTCGCGGTCGGCCGCCCCCGGCGCGAGGCCTACGACGCCCTGCTCCGGCGCACCGAGGTGCCCGAGCTGCGGCGGTTCGTCAGCGCGATCAACCAGGCGGACTCGTACGGCATCGGCATCACCGACGTCCTGCGGGTGCAGGCCGACGAGATGCGCGTGAAGCGGCGGCAGCGCGCCAAGGAGGAGGCGATGAAGGTGCCGGTCAAGGTGACCTTCCCGCTGATGCTCTGCCTGCTGCCGGCCCTGCTGCTCGTGGTGGTCACGCCGGCGGTCATGGGACTGGCCGACTCCCTGGGCTGAACCGCGACCCGCGGTCCCTCCACGAGATCTGCGCACCCGGGGCATCCAGCACGCCGAGGACCCCGAGTGCGCAGATTTCGTGCTGTCAGCGGGGCTGCGCCGGGTTGGTCGGGTCGCCCTGCGACGGCGGGTTGACCGGCGGGCCGCTGGTCTGCTCGGAGACCTTCGACCCGCCGGCGGCGTGCACCGGGTCGTCGGCGGCGGCCGCGGCCGGGTCGCCGCCGGACGGCTGGGCGCCGTCCTTCAGCGAGCTCAGGCGGTGGTTCATCATCTGCACCACCTGGATCCGGTTCGCATGACCCCGCTCGTACTCGAGCAGCGTCTGCAGCCCCGTCGCGTCCAGGCTGCGGATGCGCGAGGTGAGCGCTCCCACCTGTAGCTGGTCGTAGTCGGGAATCGGCAACTCGTCGTGCTCGGTCATGCCGACCGCCTACCCCCGCCTCCTCGATCCGACACCGGGTGTGAGGCAGCGGGTCGTGGGTAGGCGGCGACCACGACGACGTCGCGGTCGAGCAGAGGCCGGGACGTCCCCCGAAGCACGAAGAACCACCGAGGAGTTGTCCCCCCGACATGGACGTGTCCTTCCTGGCGCCGGTCTTCGCCACCCCCGGCCCGTACGCCACGGTCTGCGCGGACGTCACGCACACCACCGAGAACGCCGACGCGGAGCTCGAGCTCCGCGTCCGGGGCATCGCCGAGCAGCTGACCGGGCAGGGCGCCCCCGAGGCGGTCGTCGACGCCGTGCGCGGCCGGTTGCTCGAGGGCAACGACGGCGGCCAGGCGGGGACGCTGCGCGGCCGCGCCCTGGTCGTGGCGTCCGACGGTTCGGTCGTCCTCGACGAGATCCTCGCCGATGCCCCGGGTCAGGCCCTGGCCTCGTGGACCCCGCAGCCCGACGTCCTGCCGGTGCTGCGCCAGCTGGCCGCGCGCGTCCCGCACGTCGTCGTGCTCGCCGACCGCGTCGGTGCCGACATCGTCGCCGTCGGCCTGTCGGGCGACGAGCACGAGGAGCAGGTGGAAGGCGACAGCTTCCACATGCGCAAGGTCAAGGTCGGCGGCTGGGCGCACAACACCTACATGCACACCGCGGAGAACCAGTGGGAGGAGAACATGGGCCGGGTGGCCGACGAGGTCGGCGACCTCGTCGGCGGGCTGCGGGCCCGCTTCGTCCTCGTCGCCGGTGACGTCCGCGCGCGGCAGCTCCTCTCCGACAAGGCCGCGCCGGCCTGGGCCGACCTGGTCGTCTCCACCGACGAGGGCGGACGCGCCGCCGGCGCGGACCGGGAGCCGGTGACCCGCCGGGCGGCGGAGCTGGTCGCCGAGCACGAGGCCCGGGAGATCGCCCAGGCGGTCGAGCAGGTGCAGGCCGCCGGCGCGCACGGGCTCGCGGTCACCGGGACGGCGGCGGTCGTCGAGGCGCTGCGCAAGGGGCAGGTCGAGACCCTGCTGCTGGCCGAGCCGTTCGACGCCGACGCCACGCTGCTCGTGGGGAGCAGCCCCCTGGAGCTCGGCACCGGGCAGCAGGACATGGACGCCCTCGGCACCCACGGGCAGGTCGTCCCGGCCGGCACCGCCCTGGTCGCCGCCGCCGTGGCCGGCGCGGCCGGCCTCGTCGTCGTCCCCCAGGCGGCGCTGCCCGACCACCCCGTCGCCGCCGTCCTGCGCTACACCGACGACTCCACGTCGTCGGGTCAGTGACCCCGCACCCACCCGTAGGAGGAGATCCCGTGACCGACCCGCACCAGCCCGCCACCTCGCCCGGCACCGACGAGGGCGACATCGAGCGCCGCGCGGCGCTCGCCGAGTCCCTGGGCAAGGAGGTGTGGCCGGCCGACCGCGACCAGCTCATCGCCAAGGCCCAGGAGGGCACCCCGCCCGACCGCGTCCTCGCCGACCTGCGCCGGCTCCCCGAGGGCCAGCAGTTCGAGAACGTCCAGGACGTCGCCCGCGCGCTGGGCATCGGCACCGAGCAGCAGCGGTTCTGAGGTGACCACGCAGAAGGAGCCCAGCCCCGAGGCGCTGGCCAACGTCACCGAGGCCAACGTCGCCAGCCGGGCCGAGATGCTGCCCGAGGAGGCCGAGCTGCGCGGCAGCGGCATGGAGGAGGTCGCCGCCGAGATCATCCTGGCCGAGTCGGAGGAGCGGACCGTCAACACCGACCCCGACGACGCGCAGGGCGGGCACCGGCAGTCGTCGGACACCGCGGACCTGCCCTGACCTTCTTCGACGGCTTCACCGAATCGCAGGTCGACGTCGGCGACGGCGTCGTCCTGCGGTTCCGGGCCGGCGGCAGCGGCCCCCCGGTGGTGCTGCTGCACGGCCACCCGCGCACGCACACCACCTGGCACCGGGTGGCTCCGCTGCTCGTCGCGGCCGGGCACACCGTCGTCTGCCCCGACCTGCGCGGCTACGGCCGCTCGTCCAAGCCCGCGACCACCCCGGACCACGCGCCGTACTCGAAGCGGGCGATGGCCGGCGACGTCGTCGCGCTCCTGCGTGCGCTCGGGCACGAGCGGTTCGCCGTCGTCGGGCACGACCGGGGCAGCTACGTCGCGCTGCGGACGGCGCTGGACCACCCGGCCGCCGTCACCCACCTCGCCGTCGTCGACTGCATCCCGATCGTCGAGCACCTCGAGCGCGCCGGCGCCGACTTCGCCGCCGCCTGGTGGCACTGGTTCTTCTTCGCGCAGCCTGACAAGCCCGAGCGCGCCATCTCCGCCGACCCCGAGGCCTGGTACGGCTCGTTGGCGCCCGGGCGGGTCGAGGCGATGGGGGAGGAGAACCACGCCGACCACCTCGCCGCGATCCGCGACCCGGCGACGGTGCGCGCCATGCTCGAGGACTACCGAGCCGGGCTGGGCGTCGACCGCGCCGCCGACGAGGCCGACCGCGCAGCCGGCCGCCGCGTCTCCTGCCCGACCCTGGTGCTGTGGTCCAGCCGGGACGACCTGATGGACCTGGTCGGCGACCCGCTCCCGATCTGGGCCGGCTGGACCGACGACCTGCGCGGCGGAGGACCGGTCGACAGCGGGCACCACGTGGCCGAGGAGGCCCCCGACGAGCTGGTGGCGGCGCTCGTCCCCTTCCTCGCGATGTGATCTTGGGGCGCCCACCGGGTAGGGCCCTGCCAGGACCCGAGAGGAGAGGTCATGCCGAAGACCACCAAGAAGGGCGACGCCAAGAAGTCGGAGCTGCCCAGCACGCTGCAGCGCTCGCCGAAGAAGGCCCAGCGCACGTTCGCCAAGGCGCACGATTCCGCCGCCGGCGAGTACGGCGACGAGCGCCGCGCCAACCAGGTCGCGTGGGCTGCGGTCAAGCACTCGTTCGAGAAGGTCGGCGACCACTGGGAGGCCAAGGAGGGCGGGAAGAAGGGACCCTCCGACGCGCAGGCCGCGGGTGGTCGCGGCACGAACCGGACGACCAAGGGTGGCGTCGACGCCAACGCGACCAAGGAGCACCTCAAGGCGATCGCGAAGCGGCTGGACATCTCCGGGCGGTCGACGATGAAGAAGAAGGAGCTCGTCGACGCGATCCAGAAGGCCAGCACCAAGAAGACGGCGGACGCCCGCAAGAAGAAGAAGTAGTCCTCCGCCCGGCCGGCCGAGGTTCAGCCGGCCGGGACGAGGACCAGCTCGGTCTGGCGCCGGTCGAGGTACTCCACCCCGGCGGCGGTCAGCACGATGCCCTGCTCCAGACCCAGGCGGACGCACTGCCCGCCCCACTCGCGCACCGGCCGCCGCACCGCGAGCTCCAGGGCGTAGGCCGTGTCGACGCGCACCGGGTGGTCGCCCTCGCCGGGGACCCCCGTCTGCCGGTCCCACCGGCCGATCGCCGGCCCGGCCCCGTGCCCGTGCACACCGACCGGGTGCGAGTAGAGGTCCGCCTCGATCCCCGCGTCCGCGGCGGCCGCGCGAGCGGCCGCCAGGACCTCGTTGCCGGTGCGTCCGGGCCGCAGCTCGGCGACGGTGAGGTCCTGCATCCGGTTGCCCCCGGCCATCAGCTCCCGCAGCCCGGCGGGTGCCGCAGTCTCCCCGGGGCGCAGCACGTAGGCCGCGCGCTGGGCGTCGGTCCGCAGCCCCAGGCCGCTCAGCCCCAGGTCGCAGTGCACGAGGTCGCCCGGCTCGATCACGGCGTCGAACCGGACGGCCGGCAGCAGCGCCCCGCCGAGGTCGGCCAGCGGCACACCGGCGCGCTGCAGGGTGACCGAGGGCTGGAACCAGGGCTCGGCACCCAGGTCGTGCATCCGTTGCCGCAGCTCCCAGGCCAGGTCGAGGGCGGTGGTGCGGCCCGGGACCACGGCCGCGAACGCCTCGGTCACCACCTCGCGGGTCAGCGCGTACAGGCCGTGCAGCGCGGCCACCTCGTCGGGGAGCCGGGTCTCCAGCCAGCCGACGGCCAGCTGCTCGGCCGGCACGAGCCGGTCGGCCCAGGGGCCCAGCGCCGCGACCAGCTGCGCGTGCTCGGTGTGCGACAGCCCGTCGGCGAGCGCGAAGTCGGGGGAGACGTCGATGCCGATGCGCGCCGGGTCGGCCTGCTCGACGAAGCGCCGCACGACCGCCCACTCGTCCTCCGGCGCCCCATCGTCGTCACCGGTCCCGGCCGGGAGGAACAGGCCGACGGGGTAGCGGGACACCGCGACGGGGGTGACGCCGTCGTCGCTGCGGTGCAGCAGCAGGACGGTGCGCCGGCGCGCGGACAGCCAGGTCGCGGGCAGCAGGGTGGCCAGCACCGGGTCCTCGTTGCCCTCGCGGCCGGCGACGATCCAGAGGTCGATGCCGGTGCGGTCCATGAGCACGGGCAGCAGGTCGAGCAGTCGCTCGCTCAGCCACCGGTCGCGGACGTCGGCCTGCGCGCGCAGCGGCAGCGGCACCGTCCGCGTCGGGCCCGGCGCGAGGAGCGACATGCCCGAAGCGTTTCAGACTTCGGCCGAACCCACCGGTCGAGGCAGGACCGCGTGGCCTGCCTCGGGGGAGAGGCGGTGCGGCGGCGTCACGTCGGCGCGGGGAGGCCGGGGTCGCGGCAGGTCGGCCAACGCGACCTGGTCGCGGCCGGAGCGCTTGGCCACGTACATCGCGGCGTCGGCCCGGTCGACCAGCCGCCAGAGCGCCGTCACCGGGTCCTCGCCGTCGACGGGGCGGCTGACGGCCAGGCCGATCGACGCCGTCACCGAGTGCCCGCCGTCGCTGCGCGACCCGGCCACCGCCAGACGGAGCCGCTCGGCCAGGCGGCGCGCCTCCGCGACGACCTCCACCGAGCCGAGCACGACCAGCTCCTCGCCGCCGGTGCGGGCGAGCACGTCTACCGGCCGCACGGCCCCGGCCAGCGCGTCGGCCACGGCGCAGAGGACGGCGTCGCCGACGGCGTGCCCGAACTCGTCGTTGAGCCGCTTGAAGTGGTCCAGGTCGAGCACCAGCGCGCTGACCTGGGTCCCGTCGCGACGGGCCTGACGCCAGAGCCGGGGTGCCTGCTCGACGAGGTAGCGGCGGTTGAACAGCCCGGTCAGCGGGTCCCGGTGGCTGAGGCTCTCGGTGGCGGCCAGCAGCCGCTGGACCCGCCGGCGCAGCACGAACACCCCCACCGCGGCCGCGTCGAGCATGCCGGCGCTCACCCCCACCTGGACGAGCAGCCCGGCCGTGCTGTCGTAGCTCGGCCACAGCGCGGCCAGGCAGACGGCGGCCGTGACGACCAGGTGCACGATCAGCGGCCGCAGCGACAGGAACCAGGCCGCCGCCAGCGCGGGGAACAGCAGCATCAGCGGCGTGGCGTACCGCAGCGGGTCCTGGATGCACAGGACGACGACGAGGTAGGTGAGGTCACCGGTCAGGACCAGGCCGAGGGTGAGCCCGCGCCCGATGCGGCGCCGGAGGCCCAGGTAGCCACCCAGCAGCAGGAGCACGAGCATGGTGCCGCCGTAGGCCCAGCGCGGGCCCCCGTCGCGCAGCACGTCGCCCACCAGCAGGTTCGCCAAGCCCATCAGGGCGCCGATCACGAGCAGGATGGCGACGGAGACGGCCGCCACGTGATCGTCACCGGTGGTGTCCTGACCGTCGGGACCGCCGTCGGGAACGCGGAGCAACCGGCCGATCACAGCAGCAGCATGCATGACGACCCGGCGGTTCGGAACCGTCCGTGACCCGGCGATCTCGCACGAGCAGCGGACCGGCGGCGGTGGAAGAGTGGGCAACCACCTGACGAGGGAGGCGCACATGGCCGCGGGGCCCTGGTTCTACTGCCTGAAGCACCACGCCGTCGAGACCCGGGACGGTTGCGCCGAGCGGCACCGGCTCGGCCCGTACGCGACCCGGGAGGAGGCCGAGCACGCGCTGGCCTCGGTCGCCGAGCGCGAGGAGCGCATCGAGGAGGAGGACCGGAAGTGGGAGGGCGACTGACGGTCGCCGGTGCGGCCCCTGGATGATCGGTCCAGGAGCCGGGCCGTCCGGCGCCGCGGAAGGGGCTGACGTGACCGAAGGTCGTGCGGTGGAGGAACTGGTCGTCGGGATCCTCGGGGGGACCGGACCGCAGGGCCGCGGGCTCGCCGTGCGCCTGGCCGCCGCCGGGCAGCGCGTCCTGCTGGGCTCGCGCGACGCCGAGCGCGCCGCGGAGGTCGCCGCCGAGGTGGCCACCCGCGCGGCCACGGCCTCCGGTGGCGGCGAGGTCTCGGTGCAGGGCGGCGCGAACGCCGACGTCGCGGGCGCGGCCGATCTCGTGATCATCGCCGTCCCGTTCGCCGGGCACGCCGCCACCGTCGCCGAGGTGGCTCCCCAGCTGGCCGGCAAGATCGTCGTCGACTGCGTCGTCCCCATGGGCTTCGACGAGCTCGGCGCCTACGTCCTCGACGTCGAGGAGGGCAGCGTGACCCAGCAGGCCGCCGCGCTGCTGCCGGACTCGCACGTGGTCGGCGCCTTCCACCACCTCTCCGCACGGCTGCTCGAGGACCTGTCCAAGCCCACCATCGACGGCGACGTGATGGTCGTCGGCGACGACCGCGCCTCCATGGACACCGTCCAGGCGCTGGCCGGCCGGCTGCCGGGCATGCGCGGGATCTACGCCGGGCGGCTGCGCAACGCCCGCCAGGTGGAGGCGCTGACGGTCAACCTGGTCTCGGTCAACCGCCGCTACAAGGTGCACGCCGGCGTCCGCGTCACCGACGTCTGATGGTCGCGGCGCTCACCGCCGACGAGCTGCGGGCGGTCGAGCTCGGCCGGCCACCGCTGGGCAAGCGCGGCTACGACCCGGCCGAGGTCGACGCCTTCCTGGCCCGGGCCGCCGACGCCCTGACGGCGCTCGCCCTGCGGCGGGCCCCGCAGGTCACACCGGACGAGGTGCGCACGGTGGTGTTCCGCAAGCCGCGGTTCGGCCGCGGCCGAGGCTACGACGAGGACCAGGTCGACGAGCTCCTCGATCGGCTCGAGCACACGCTGCGCGCCGCCGGGCCGGCCTAGCGCGCCGCGGCCGGGCCTGGTGCCGCCGCTCGTCCGGCGAGCAGACTGGCCACGTGCAGCTGCTCGCCCTCGCGGTCGCCGTCGTCCACGGGCTGGCCGTCCTGTTCATGCTCACCGGCGCGCTCCTCGCGCTCCGGTGGCCCCGGCTGGTGCTGCTGCACGTCCCGGTGGCGCTGGCGATCCTCGCGGTGAACCTCGCCGGCGCCGACTGCCCGCTCACCGACCTCGAGCTGGCGCTGCGGGAGCGGGCGGGGGAGCCGGCCTACGACGGCGGCTTCCTCGGCCACTACCTCTTCGCGCCGCTGGGCCTGGACGTCCGGTCGGGGGGCGTCCAGCTCGGCACCTACGCCGTCGCGTTCGGCCTCAACGCCATCGGCTACGGCCTGCTGGCTACTCGAACGAGTGCTCGGGGCCCGGGAAGACGCCGCCGCGCACCTCGTCCGCGTACTCCTGCGCCGCGCGCAGCAGCTCGCCCCGCAGGTCGGCGTACTTCTTCACGAACTTCGGCACCCGCCCGCCGTTGAGCCCGGCCATGTCGGGCCACACGAGCACCTGGGCGTCGCAGTCCGGCCCCGCCCCGATGCCGACGGTCGGGATGGCGAGCTCCTTCGTCACCTGGGCGGCTATGGAGGCGGGCACCATCTCCAGCACGACGGCGAAGGCGCCGGCCTCCTGCACCGCGCGGGCGTCGGCCAGCAGCTGCTCGGCACCGGCACCGCGGCCCTGCACCCGGAACCCGCCCAGGGCGTGCTCGCTCTGCGGCGTGAAGCCGATGTGCGCCATGACCGGGATGCCCGAGTCGTGCAGCAGCCTGATCTGCGGGGCCACCCGGACGCCGCCCTCGAGCTTCACCGCCTGCGCCCCGCCCTCCTTCATCAGCCGCACCGCGGTCTCGAAGGCCTGCTGCGGGCCGGACTCGTAGGAGCCGAAGGGCAGGTCGGCGACGATCAGCGAGCGCTTCGTCGAGCGGGTGACCGCCTTGGTCAGCAGCAGCATGTCCTCGACCGTCACCTGCACGGTGCTCGAGTGCCCGAGGACGACGTTGCCCGCGGAGTCGCCGACGAGCATCACCGGGATGCCGGCCTCCTCGAAGATGGCCGCGCTGTAGGTGTCGTAGGCGGTGAGCATCGCCCACTTCTCGCCCCGGTCCTTGGCCTGCTGCAGGTGGTGCACCCGCACCCGCGCGGTCGACGTGCCGCCGTACAGCACCGACTCGGTCATGTGTCCGCTCCTTCGCGCACGGTGGGCAGGGTCTCCCGCCACCGGTTGGTCACGGGCAGCCGCCGGTCGCGGCCGAACGCCTTGAGGCTGATCTTGGTGCCGGGGGCCGACTGCCGGCGCTTGAACTCCGCCGTGTCGACCAGCCGGAGCACGCGGGCGACGATCTCCGGGTCGTGGCCGCGCTCCAGCAGCTCGGCCATCCCGAGGTCGCGGTCGACGTAGTCGGCGATGACGGCGTCGAGCACCTCGTAGGAGGGCAGCGAGTCGCTGTCCTGCTGGCCCGGGGCGAGCTCCGCCGACGGCGGCTTGTCGATCGAGTTCTGCGGGATCGGCTCGGTCTCGCCGCGGTCGCGGGCGTAGGAGTTGCGCCAGCGCGCCAGGTCCCAGACCAGCGTCTTCGGCACGTCCTTGATCGGCGCGAACCCGCCCGCGGCGTCGCCGTAGAGCGTCGAGTAGCCCACGGCCACCTCGCTCTTGTTCGACGTCGCCAGCAGCAGGTGGCCGTGCTGGTTGGACAACCCCATGAGCAGGGTGCCGCGCACCCGCGCCTGCAGGTTCTCCGCGGCGACGCCGGAGAGCTCGACCGAGGCCTCGTACGCGTCGACCATCGGCGCGATCGGGACGACGGAGTAGTGCATCCCCAGCCGCCGGGCGGAGTCCTCGGCGTCGGACAGCGAGTGCTCGCTGGACCACCGGGACGGCAGGCCGACCCCGTGCACCCGGTCGGGACCGAGCGCGTCGACGGCGAGCGCGGCGACCAGGGCCGAGTCGATGCCGCCGGACATGCCGAGCACGACCGAGGGCATGCCGTTCTTGTCGATGAAGTCCCGCAGGCCCAGGACCAGCGCGCGCCAGACCTCCTCGCAGTCGCTGAGCGGCTCGACGACGGTGGAGGGCCGCCGGTCGAAGGCGGGCATCGGGGCCTCGGTCACCACGTGGCGGGTGACCGTCATCGGGCCGATCCGGCCCGCGCGGCGCTCGGGCACCGCGGCCGGGTCGAGGTCGAGGTCGATGGTCGCGAGGTGCTCGACGAACTGCGGCGAGCGGGCGAGCAGGGTGCCGTCGGCGGCCACCGCCATCGAGTCGCCGTCGAAGACCAGCTCGTCCTGCCCGCCGACCTGGTTGCAGTAGAGGACCGTGGCCCGCGCCTCGGCCGCCCGGCGGCGCACCAGCGGCAGCCGCAGGTCGTCCTTGGCCCGCTCGTAGGGCGAGGCGTTCGGGGAGACGACGAGGTCGACCCCGGCCTGCCCGGCGACCCCGCACGGGCCGCCCTCCACCCACAGGTCCTCGCACACGGTCAGCGCGACGTCGACGCCGTGCAGCCGGACGACCGGCAGCTCGGTGCCGGGCACGAAGTACCGCGCCTCGTCGAAGACGCCGTAGTTGGGCAGGTGCCGCTTGTAGTAGCGGACGACGACCTCGCCGCCGAACAGCAGCGCGGCGGCGTTGCGCGGCGCACCCCGGCGCGGGTTGGCGTCACCCGGGCGGTCGTCGTCGGCCGGCGTGGAGTCCACCGGCGCCGGGCCGGCGCCCTGGGTGTGCGCGAGGTACCCCACGACGACGGCGATGCCGCCCAGCCCCTGATCGGCGAGGTCGGCCGCGAGCTCGACCAGCGTGCGCTCGCTGGCCCGCGCGAACGACTCGCGCAGCACGAGGTCCTCGGGCGGGTAGCCGGTCAGCGTCATCTCGGGGAACACCACGAGGTGGGCCGCCTCCGCCGCCGCCCGCGCGGTCCACCGCACGACGAGCTCGCGGTTGCCCTCGAGGTCGCCGACCCGCGTGTCCACCTGGGCCATCGCCACCCGCAGCTGCACCGGTCCCTGATCGCTCACGCCGCACAGTCTGGTCTCGGACCGCGATGCCCGGCCACGCGGGACCCCGGGAGCACCCCGCCGCGGACGACACGCCGCACCGACGTGGCCGGAAGCGGTGTGCGGCTCCTCCGGAAGGGGCAGGCTGGGGCCCGGACAAGGCGGCTGTCACATCCCGGAAACGAGCGGACGCGATCATGGCGAGCATGGATCGACAGCAGGAGTTCGTCCTGCGCACCCTGGAAGAGCGGGACATCCGGTTCGTCCGGCTGTGGTTCACCGACGTGTCGGGCTACCTCAAGGCCGTCGCGGTGGCCCCCGCCGAGATCGAGGCGGCGTTCGCCGAGGGGATCGGCTTCGACGGCTCGGCGATCGAGGGCTTCGCCCGGGTCTACGAGTCCGACATGCTCGCCAAGCCCGACCCGGGCACCTTCCAGGTGATGCCCGGCCGCGAGGGCCGGCCCAGCGACACCGCGCGGATGTTCTGCGACATCACGCTGCCCGACGGCTCGCCGTCGTGGGCCGACCCGCGGCACGTGCTGCGCCGGGCGCTGGCCAAGGCCGCGGACATGGGGTTCACCTTCTACACCCACCCCGAGATCGAGTTCTTCCTGCTCAAGGACCTGCCGACCGACGGCCGGCCGCCGGAGCCCGCCGACACCGGCGGCTACTTCGACCTCTCCACGCACAACGTCGCGCACGACTTCCGCCGCGAGGCCGTCTTCGCACTCGAGGCGATGGGCATCTCGGTGGAGTTCAGCCACCACGAGGTCGCCCCCGGCCAGCAGGAGATCGACCTGCGCTACGCCGATGCGCTGTCGATGGCCGACAACATCATGACGCTGCGGCACGTCGTCCGGGAGGTGGCGCTGGCGCAGAACGTGCACGCCACCTTCATGCCCAAGCCGTTCACCGAGCTGGCCGGCTCGGCGATGCACACCCACTTCTCGCTGTTCGAGGGCGACCGCAACGCGTTCTACGACGCAGCGGACCCGATCCGGCTGTCCACCACGGCCAAGCAGTTCATCGCCGGGCTGCTCACCCACGCCCGCGAGGTCACCGCCGTCACCAACCAGACGGTCAACTCCTACCGTCGGCTGCTCGCCGGCACCGAGGCTCCGACGGCCGCCACCTGGGGCCGGGCCAACCGCTCCGCGCTGGTGCGACTGCCCGAGTACAAGCCCAGCAAGGCGCAGTCGGCACGGGTCGAGGTCCGCTCGCCGGACTCGGCGTGCAACCCCTACCTGACCTTCGCCGTCCTGCTCGCCGCCGGGCTCAAGGGCATCGAGAAGGGCTACGAGCTGCCGCCGGAGGCGGAGGACGACGTCTGGTCGCTCACCGACACCGAGCGGCGCGCCGCCGGCTACGAGGACCTGCCGGTGTCCCTCGGCGAGGCGCTGACCGCCATGCAGGGCAGCGAGCTGGTCGCCGAGACCCTGGGGGAGCACGTCTTCGAGTTCTTCCTCCGCAACAAGTGGGAGGAGTTCAACTCCTACCGGCGCAACGTGACGCCCTTCGAGCTGCAGCGGTACCTGCCCGGGCTGTGAACGCCGGGCGGTCCGCCTCTCACAGGACGGGCTGCCCGAGCACCCCGCCCAGCACGCACACGTCGGGGCCGTCTCCCGTCCGGGCCACCTGGAGCGCGGTCGTCGGCCCCGTCATCCGGACGAAGACGGAGCCGGCGCCGGCGGTGACGGGGACGTCCACCGGCGCGCCGCCCTCAGGCGCGACGGTCAGCACGGCGTCGGCCGCGGTGAGGTAGTCCAGCCGCACCGTCCACACCCAGTCGGGAACGGCGCTCTCGAGCGGGAGCGTGGCCGGCTGCCCGGAGGACACGAGGTACCCGCAGGAGGGGACCGGGCCCCACAGCACGCGGATGCCGGGCTCGAGCCGGGCCGGCACCAGGTGGCCGGCGTCGTCGAGGAGCCGCAGCTCGGGGGTGGAGGAGGAGAACGGCGGGCGGTCGGGGAGCGGGGCGAGCGCGTGCGAGGTCAGGTTGCCCGGGTAGCTCCAGTCCGACAGCACGTCGGAGGGCAGCGGCTGCTCGAGCAGGGGGGTCGGACCCGCGGCCGCGAGCGAGGCCCGCGCGGTGGCCAGGTAGCCGGCGGTGCGGTCCTCCCGCCACGCCCGCGCGTAACCGGCGGTGGAGAGCAGGGAGCCGCCGACGAACAACGCGGTGAGCACCGCCACGAAGGGGACGGCCCACCGCGGGAACCCCGCGGCCGGCCGGACGACGGCGGGGTCGCGCGTCCGCCGGGGCGGGAGCGAGGCCAGCAGGGCCACGGCCACCGGCAGCAGCACCGACTCGACGGCGTAGTAGCGGTAGGCGCGGGGCGCCACCTCGCCGAGGCCCGCGCCCGAGCGGCCCAGCGCGGCCATGAGCAGCCCGGCGGCGACGGTGACGACGACCAGTGCCCAGACGGCCGCGGCGCCCCGGAGGAGCAGCACGGTCCCCGCGCACGCCGCCAGCAACAGCACCGCGCCGGCGACGACGACGGACGCCGGCAGGCCCGCGATCGGTGTCGAGGGAGGGCGGATGTCCCAGCTGAACGGCCCGCCCAGCGCCGCCTGGGCGAGCGCCTCGAAGCCGGTCGTGACGGTGAGGAGCACGTCCCGGGCGCTGCCGTCGCTGATCACGCGTGTCTCCCGCGTCGCCAGGTAGGTGACCGCCCAGACGGCGAGCACCACGCCCGAGCCGGCCCACAGCGCCCGGCCCCGGCGCAGCGCCGCCCGGACGGGGTGCGGGACCCCGTCGCGGAGCAGCACCACGGCCAGCAGTCCGACGCCGATCGGCAGGACCAGCACGGCCTTGAGGTAGAAGGCCAGCGCGAAGACCAGCGCCGCGGTCCCGCTGACCGCGTGGCGGCGGCGCCCGGTCCGCGCGAGCAGCACCGCGTCGGCCAGGAACCAGGCCAGCCCGATCTGCAGCGGGACCGAGTTGAGCGCGGCCGCCCACCAGGTCGCGAAGCCCAACGTCATCGGGCTGAACAGCCCGAGCGCGAGCGGGACGAGGAGCGCCGGCCGATCGCCGAGCAGCACGCGCAGCAGCCGGAGCAGCGCGAGCGAGGCGAGCAGCTGCAGGGCGACCAGGCTCACCAGCGCCGGCCCCCACTCCAGCGGCCCGGCCCGCTCGACCAGCCCGGCCACCAGGAAGGCGCCGGGCATGAGGTGGCCGACGTAGTCGGTGAGCAGGTACGACGGCGAGAGCAGCGCGGACCGGTCGGCCAGGTGCAGCAGGTCGAAGTCGTCGCCGTAGTAGGTCCGGCCCGAGAGCACCCAGATCCGGAGCCCGGTCTGCACGGCGACGAGCGCGAGCGCGACCGGCAGCACCCAGCGGCCGGCCGGCTGCCGGTGCGCTCCGGGCGCCCTCTCGCGGGCAGCTCCCGGCGGATCGGGACGCGCCACGGTGCCCACGCGCGCTCCTCTCCCGGTACCGGCTCGTGCAGGTACCGGCACCGTAGGGGGAACCGGCCGTGCGCGCCGCACGTCCCGGCGGGAGGGTCGGCCGGCGCGGCTAACCTCCTGGGGGTGGCCCGCCTCCTCGTCGTCGTCCCGAGCGAGACCGACCCGCCGGCCCGGCTGGGCGGGTGGCTGACCGGGGCCGGCCTGATCCTCGACGAGCGGCACCTCGGGCGCGGGGACGCGCTGCCCGAGACCCTCGAGGGCCACGACGGGCTGCTGGTCCTCGGCGGTCCGCAGTCGGCGACCGACGACGAGGCGACCAGCCCGGAGCTCGCCGGCGTGCGCGCGCTGCTGCGCGCGGCGATCGCCACCGGCACCCCGACCCTCGCCGTGTGCCTCGGCGCCCAGCTGCTCGCGCAGGTCGGCGGGGGCACCGTGCGGGTGGGGAGCGAGGGTCCCGAGGTCGGCGCGACCCTGGTCGCCAAGCGGGACGCCGCCTACGCCGATCCGCTGTTCGGGCCGCTGCCGCTCTCGCCCGACGTCGTCGCCTGGCACCACGACGAGATCGCCGCGCTCCCGCCGGGCGCCACCCTGCTGGCGAGCAATCCGCACTACGCCCACCAGGCCTTCCGGGTGGGGGAGGCGGTCTACGGCATCCAGTTCCACATCGAGACGACACCCGAGCTGGTGCGGGCCTGGGCGGCCGGTGACCCGGTGGGCGTGGCGGCCGCGCCCGTCGACGTGGAGACGCTGTGCGCCCGCGCCGACGCGGTGCACGACGACCTCGCCGGCACGTGGGAGCCCTTCGCCGGGCGCTTCGCCGACCTGGTGCGGGCGCACGCCCCGCAGGTGGTCTGAGCCGGTGGGTCCCGACGGGGAGATCCCGCGCCGCGCCGTCGTCCGGCTGGTGCGGTTCGGCTTCGAGGACGGCGAACGAGCCGCCCGCCTGCTGTCCCACCCGGACCTGGGCCTGTGGGACCTCGAGCGCAACGAGCCGGCCGATCCCGAGGCCGGGCCGGTGGTCGCCGCGCTGGCCCGTGCCGGTGACCCCGACCTCGCCGTCCGCTCGCTGCACCGGCTGGTCGAGGCGCTCGACGAGGCCGACGCCGACGGCGAGGCGGCCGCCGCGCTGCTCGCCCGCCTGCGCGGGTCGGCGCTGCTGCGCAGCCGGCTGCTCGCCGTGCTGGGCGCGAGCTCCGGGCTGGCCGACCACCTGGCGGCGCACCCCGACGACTGGACGGTCCTCGACGCCGAGGACGGCGGCCAGGCCCGGCCCACCCCGCAGGCGCTGGAGCGGCACATGCTCACCGCGGTGGGCGCCGACCCGGACGACCCGCCGTGGGGCGTGCGCCTGGGCAAGGGGGCGCCGGACGCCTCGCCCGCCCGCGTCGCCGGGCTCCGGCTGGCCTACCGGCGGGCCATCCTCTCCCTGGCCGGCCGCGACCTCGGCGACGCCCTCGCCGCCGAGGAGGCCGCCGCCGAGCTCGCCGACATCGCCGCGGCCGTGCTGACCGCGGGGCTGGCCCTCGCCGTTGCCGAGCAGCCGGCCGACGCCGCGGCCTGCCGGCTGGCGGTGATCGCGCTGGGCAAGACCGGTGGGCGCGAGCTCAACTACGTCAGCGACGTCGACGTCGTCTTCGTCGGCGAGCCGGTGGACCCCGCCGACGACGAGAGCGCCGCCCTCGGCAGCGCGACCCGGGTGGCCGCCGCGCTGATGCGGATCTGCCGCGAGGCGGCCTGGGAGGTCGACGCCGCGCTGCGGCCGGAGGGCAAGGCCGGGGTGCTGGTGCGAACCGTCGCCGGGCACACGGCCTACTACGAGCAGTGGGCCAGCACCTGGGAGTTCCAGGCGCTGCTCAAGATGCGCCCGGTCGCGGGGGATCCCGACCTCGGCCGCTCCTACGTCGACGCGCTCTGGCCACTGGTGTGGCGGGCCGGCGACCGCCCCGGCTTCGTCGGCGAGGTGCAGGCGATGCGCCGCCGGGTCGAGGACAACATCCCGCCGGCGCAGGCCGAGCGCGAGCTCAAGCTCGGCCGGGGCGGCCTGCGCGACGTCGAGTTCGCCGTCCAGCTGCTGCAGCTGGTGCACGGCCGGGCCGACGCGTCCCTCCGTGTGGGGGGCACCCTGCCGGCGCTGCTGGCGCTCTCGTCGGGCGGCTACGTCGGCCGCGACGACGCCGCCACGCTGATCGCCTCCTACCGGTTCCTGCGCACGGTGGAGCACCGGCTGCAGCTGCTCCGGCTGCGGCGCACCCACCTGCTGCCCACCGACGAGCAGCAGCTGCGCTGGCTGGCCCGGTCGCTGGGCTACAAGCCCGACGCCCGCGGTGGGGCGGTCGAGGTCCTGCGGGCCGAGCTGGCCCTGCACACCCGCGAGGTGCGCCGGCTGCACGAGAAGCTGTTCTACCGGCCGCTGCTCTCGGCGGTGGCCCGCGTGCCCGGCGAGCGGCTGCAGCTGGGCTCCAAGGCGGCCGGCGACTGGCTGCGCGCGCTGGGCTTCGGCGACCCGGAGGCCGCGCTGCGGCACCTCGGCGCGCTGACCGGCGGGGTCTCCCGCTCGGCGTCGATGCAGAAGTACCTGCTGCCGGTGCTGCTGCAGACCTTCGCCTCCTGCCCCAACCCCGACGCCGGGCTGCTGGCCTACCGGCAGGTCAGCGAGGCGCTCGGCGGCAACCAGTGGTTCCTGCGGCTGCTGCGCGACGAGGGCCAGGTGGCCGAGCGGCTGGCGCAGCTGCTGGGCTCGAGCCAGTACGTCGCCGGCCTGCTCACCCGCACCCCCGAGGCGCTGCGGCTGCTGGCCGACGACGCCGAGCTGGAGCCGCGCGGGGTGTCCGCGCTGACGGGGGCCTGGGGACAGGCGGCGAAGCGCGCCGGGGATCCGCAGGCCGGGATCCGCGTGCTGCGCAGCCTGCGCCGGCAGGAGCTGCTGCGCATCGCCTGCGCCGACCTGCTGGGCCGGCTGGACGTGCTGCGGGTGGGGGAGGCGCTGACCGACGTCGCCGTCGCCACGCTGCGGACCGGGCTCGACGTCGCCCTGCGCGCCCAGGCGCTGGAGGCCGGCACGGAGGTCGCCGACCTGCCCGTGGACATGGCCGTCATCGGCATGGGCCGGCTCGGCGGCGGCGAGCTGGGCTACGGCTCGGACGCCGACGTGCTGTTCGTGCACCGCCCGCGGCCGGGCGCCGACGAGGCCGCGGCCACGGCGACGGCGAACGCCGTCGCACACACGCTGCGGCGGCTGCTGTCCGAGCCGGCCCCGGACCCGGCGTTCGAGATCGACGCCGACCTCCGGCCGGAGGGGCGGCAGGGGGCGCTGACCCGCAGCCTCTCGGCCTTCCGCGAGTACTACGAGCGCTGGGTCTCGGTCTGGGAGGTGCAGGCGCTGCTCCGGGCCGTCCCGGTCGCCGGCGACGAGGACCTGGGCGCGGCGTTCGTGGCCATGGTCGACCCCATCCGCTACCCGGAGGGCGGCATCGCCCAGGAGCAGGTGGCCGAGATCCGCCGCATCAAGGCCCGGGTGGAGCGCGAGCGGCTGCCCCGCGGCGCCGATCCGGCCACGCACACCAAGCTCGGCCGCGGCGGGCTGGCCGACGTGGAGTGGACGGTGCAGCTGCTGCAGCTGCAGCACGCAGGTGAGGTGCCGGAGCTGCGCGTCCGCACCACCGTGCAGGGGCTGCAGGCCGCCGGGGACGCCGGCCTGCTGTCCGCCGAGGACGGCGCGGCGCTGCGCGCGGCGTGGGAGATCGCCACCCGGGCGCGCAACGCCGTGTTCCTCGTGCGCGGCCGCCCCAGCGACCAGCTGCCGCGGCCCGGGCTCGAGCTCGAGGGCGTGGCCCGCGCCTGCGGGTACGGCCCCGACACCGAGGCCGGCCGGTTCCTCGACGACTACCACCGCACCACCCGGCAGGCGCGCGGCGTCGTCGAGGCCGTCTTCTACGGGCGCTCCGCGGAGGACTGAGCCGCCCCTCGCCCGGTCGGGTGACTGCGCGGACGGCGCTCCGGTCGGCGGACACCCGGGCCGCGCACGTGGCACGCTGCGCGCATGCTCGGGCACACGGGGACCGACCGGTGGCGCGCGTGGCGGGCCGATCCGCTGCTCGTCGCCGGCGTCCTGCTCATCCTGCTGCAGACCTGCGTGCGCGCCGTCGTCGTCATGCGCTCGTACTTCTGGCAGGACGACCTGTTCCACCTGACGCTCCTCCAGCGCACGGGGCTGTCCGGGGACTTCCTCGTCCGCGAGCACAACGGTCACCTGGAGATCGGGCCCAACCTGGTCTACGGGTTGATCGGGCGCGACCCCGGGCCGTCCTTCCTCCCCGCGGCGCTGTGGCTGCTGGCCCTGCAGCTGGTGGCGTCCTGCCTGCTCCTGGCGGTGCTCCGGCAGCTGTTCGGCCGGTCACCGTGGATCCTGGTGCCCTTCGCCGTGTACCTGTTCAGCCCGCTGGGGCTGACGGTCGCCACCTGGCTCGCGGCCGGCCTGGAGGCGCTGCCCCTGCAGATCGCCATGCTGACGGCGCTGCTCGGCGGGGTGCGCGCCTACCGGGACCGGTCGTGGGCGTGGGCGGCCGTGTCGGCAGCCGGGACGGCGCTCGGCCTGCTGTTCTGGGAGAAGGCCGTCCTCGTCCCGGCGTTGCTGGTGGCCGTCCTCGTGCTCGTGGAGGAGGCCGGCACGCCCTGGCGCCGCAGCCTGCGGAGGGTGCTGGACTCCTGGCCGTACCTCCTCCCGCACGCGGTGCTGGTCGCGGCCTACGTGCCCTTCTACCTCTCCGTGGTCGGCCGCTCGACCCTCGACCCCGAGCTGGGGAGGGTGCTGCCGACGACCGCCGAGACGGTCTTCGCGATGCTGGTCCCGGGGCTGTTCGGTGGCCCCTGGACGAGCGCGGGTGCCGAGGACACCCTCGCGGCGGAACCCGCGCTGCCGCTGGCCGTCCTCTTCGCGGCCCTCGCGCTCGCCGTGATCGCCGTCAGCATCCGGCAGCGCGGGCTCCCGGCCGTCAAGGCCTGGCTCCTCGTCCTCGGCTACCTCGCGGTGGTCGTCGCGCTGGTCCAGCTCACCCGTGCGGCCAACCTGGACATCGCCGCGCGCGACCCCCGCTACGTGACCGACGCGCTCCCGGTCATCGCGATCGGCTGCTGCGCCGCGTTCAGCGGGCCCCGGCGGGAGTCCTCGGTGGCTCGCCGGTCGATGGCGCCCGCGGCGGCGGTGGGCGCGCTGCTCGTCTCCAGCTCCCTGGTCACCACGTCGCTCGTCGTGGGCGAGCTGCGGCACGACCGGTCGAGGCAGTACCTCACCGACGTGCTGCAGACGATGGACGCCAACCCCGGGATGTCGGTGGTGAGCGCCCTGCCGGCCGTGCACGTCTCGATCTTCGACGACTTCGACCTCGACGAGACGCTCCGCGCCCTGGGCGAGGAGCGCCGCTTCGACCAGCCGGCGACCGCCATGGGGATGTTCGACAAGGACGCGGTCCTGCGGCCGATCACGCTGCTCGAGCCGATCTTCGAGGCCGTGGGCCCGGTGGCGGACTGCGGCTGGCCCCTGCCCGCGGGGGAGCAGGAGCTCGGCGACGTCCCGATCTGGTACGGCGTGCAGGTCCTCCGGCTCTCCTACGACAGCCCCGCGCCGGTGACCCTGCACCTGGCCGTCGGCGAGGACCGGCAGGACCTCACGGTGCCGGCCGGAGCCGGGCAGGCCATGTTCGTCGTGACGGGGCAGCAGGGGCCGGTGACGGTCCGTGCCTCGGGCGCCCCCGCCGGGGAGGTCTGCGTCGACGACGTGGCGGTCGGCACGCCGTGGCCGGACGGGCTCAGCGGCACCTCGTAGTCGTCGTCAGGCGGTCCTGCTCTGCAGGGCCGGCGGGAGGTCGGCCTCATCCGTGCGCAGGTCCAGGTGCCGGTGCAGGAGCACGTCGTGGCCCTCTGCGGGCGTCTGCTCGCTCGCGGTGTTCCCGGTGAAGACGACGGCCACCGCGGCCCGCTCCAGGGCGTGCGCGAGATCGTCGAGCCCGTGGTCCGGGGCGGAGGCCGCGGCCCCGGCGGCCCGTGCCGAGCGGGCCAGCACGGCGGCGAAGGCGCGCACGGTGGCCGGCCACGCGAACGCAGCCGCGTGCTGCTGGGCGGCGCGCCCCATGGCCTCGCGCGTGCCGTCCTCCTCGAGCAGCCGCGCGGTCGCGGCGGTCATCTCGTCGAGGTCGTCGACGAGCACCCCGCTGACCCCGTCGACGACGGACTCGCGCAGCCCGCCGGCCGACCGGTAGCCGACGGTGGGCACGCCGTGGCCGCCCGCCTCGTTGACCACGAGGCACCAGCCCTCCTTGACCGACGGGACCAGGTGCACCCAGGCCGAGGCGAGGTGCTCGTGCTTGGTCTGCTCGTCCACGAAACCGGCGAAGGTGACCCGGTCGGCCACGCCGAGGCGTACGGCCTCCGCGCGCAGGTCCTCCTCGGACCACCCGTCCCCGACCACGGTCAGCCGCAGGTCCGGCCAGCGGTCGCGGAGCCTGGCGAGCACCTCGAGAGCGTGCTCGACGCGCTTGTGCGGCACCAGCCGGGAGAGCACGACCAGCTCGGGCGTGGGGGAGCGCGGCGTCGTCACCTCCAGGGCCGGCTCGATCCCGACGGGGACGATGCTGATGCGCTCCGCGTCGATGCCGAGCTCCACCATCTCCCCACGGGTGGCCTCGGAGACAGCGATGTAGCGCGCCCGGCGGTAGACCCGGGGGGCGAGCACCGACTCGAGCCACCAGCCCATCCGACCACCGATGCGGCCGAAGACGATGGGCCACTGCTCCCGGTGCACGTGGTGGACCAGCACGGTCACCGGCGTCCGCGTCACCAGCGTGCTGCAGAACGGGATCCCGTTCTGCACGTCGACGACCAGTCGCGGGCGGTGGCGGCGCACGTAGGCCAGCGCCCGGGGGTAGACGCTCAGCCGGCCACCCCGCCGGACGATGCGCACGCCGTTCACGACCTCCTCGGCCGGGGCCCGCTCGTGGGCGGCGCAGAGCAGGGTGACCCGCAACCCGGCGGCCGCCAGACCTTCGGCGACCCGGTGCACGTACCGCTCGGACCCGCCACCCTGCGGATGGCTGAGGTCGCGCCAATTGACGAAGAGGACGTCGGTGTCCACGGGCCCGTCGAACATTCGCGGCACAGTAGTGCAGGTGACCTGGGTCATAAGCCCCCGGAAAAGGCACAGTTCCGGCCGGAATGCGGCGGATCCGCGCGTGACGGCGCATTTCTGACCGAGCACGTTCGCCTCGTCACTCGGGGTCAGCGAACGCCACCCGAACGGGCGACGACGCACGTCCTCGGTGTTCACCCGTCGGCAGGCGAGGCCTGTCGGTTCGTCGCGCAGCGTGATACGAACCGACGGACTCCGGTCGATCGCGGCACGCGCGACCGGCCTGGCGAGGGGGGCTGCATGCGGGCACGTGTCCTCGGGCGGGCCCTGGCCGCGCTCGGTGGCGTCACGCTCGCCGTCGCCGCGCTGGCGCCCGCCGGGTCGCCGGCGTCCGCGGCGGAGCTCCCGCGCGAGGTGGCCTACGACACCGTCGTCGTGGGCGCGGACGTCACCTTCCTCGACCCGGTGACGCTCGAGCAGCGGTCCGGCGAGCAGGTGACGGTGTCGCTGCGCGTCCGCGACGACGCCGATCCCGACGCCGAGCCCGACGGCCCCGCGATCCGGGCGTACGAGCGGAGCACGCGCGCCGCGGACGGGACGCTGCTCGGGACCGGGACGACGACGGCCTGCCTGGACCGGCGCACCGCCGAGGCGGTCGACTGCCCGGCGGCGTCGGTGGACGGCCGGCCGGCCGCCGTCCGCGGCCTGGTGGACGTCCTGCCGCCGGCCACGCGGGAGCAGGACCGGATGATGTGGGACGACACCGTCCAGGCGTCCTTCCCGCTGCGCTACGTCGGCACGGAGCGCTTCCGCGGTCTCGAGGTCCAGCGGTACGAGCACGTGGTCCCCGAGCAGGTCGTCCGCTCGGTGACCGTTCCGGGGGCGCTCCTCGGCGGCACCGGGCCGAGCGCGCCGGCCGACGTCGTGCACAGCACCACGCGCGACCTGCTCGTGGAGCCGGTCAGCGGCGTCGTGGTCCAGATCGAGGAGATCCCCCTGACCCGCCTGCGGGGCCGGGACGGCACGGCGGGCGCGGTCCTGCTCGGCGGGGCGTTCCGCTCGTCCGAGGACAGCGTGGCCGAGGCGGTCGCCCGCACGCGGGAGGCGCGGGACCTCGCCGCCGGCGCCCCCGGCGCGGTCCTCCCGTGGGTGGCCGGGGGCGCAGGGGCGGTCCTGGTGGCCGGGGGAGTGCTGCTCGCCGCCCGCAGGCCGGCGCGGCCGACCCAGCAGGTGCCGGACGGGCCTGTCCGGCAGCCCGCCCCGGTGGCCTGAGGCCGGGGACATGGCGACGATCCCGCTCGACGAGCTGACCGGCGCGACCACCACCCGCCCGGCTCCGCTCGCGGATCCGGTGCAGCGCCGCGGCGGCGGCCTCCGGTGGCTGCTGGGGCGCGGCCGCTACGCGCTGGTGTGCCTGGGTTTCGTGCTGCTCTCGGTCCTGCAGCGTCCGGGTGAGATCGTCGGTGACACCAAGCTGGACCTGGTCGTGGACCCGGTCGGGTTCCTCGCTCGTGCGCTGACGCTCTGGGAGCCGCAGGGTTCCGCGGGGCAGCTGCAGAACCAGGCGTACGGCTACTTCTTCCCGATGGGGCCGTTCTTCGTGCTCGGCCGGCTGCTGGGGCTGCCGCCGTGGCTGGTGCAGCGGCTGTGGCTGGCCGCGCTCATGAGCGTGGCGTTCCTGGGCGTGGTGGTCCTCGCCCGCCGGCTGCGCATCGGCACGCCGACGACCGCGCTGGTGGCCGGCATCGCGTACGCCCTGGCGCCGCGGATGGTCACCTCGCTGGGCGCGCACTCGGTCGAGATGGTGCCGATGGCCCTGACGCCGTGGGTCGTGGTGCCGCTGGCGGGCGTGGCGCTGCACGGCTCGGCGCGGCGGGCGGCGACCCGCTCGGGGCTGGTCGTGTTCTGCATCGGCGGGGTCAACGCCGTGGCGACGGCCGCGGCGCTACCGCTGGCCGCGCTGTTCCTGCTCACCCGCCCGCCCGGAGCGCTCCGCCGACGCCTGATCGGCTGGTGGGCGCTGGCCGTCGCGCTGGCCACCGCCTGGTGGATCGGCCCCCTCCTGACATTGGGCCGCTACAGCCCGCGCTTCCTGGACTACATCGAATCGGCCGCGACGACGACCGCCCCGACCGACGTCCTCAGCGTGCTGCGCGGCACCTCGCTGTGGGTGGCCTCGATCCGCACGCGGCAGGGCCCGGTCTGGCCGGCGGGGTGGTCCCTGCTCGAGGACGCGCTCCCCGTCGCAGCCACGGTCGTCCTGGCGGCCGCCGGCCTGGCGGCGCTGTGCCGCCGCGACCTGCCCGAGCGGCGGTGGCTCGTGCTGGCCGTGCTCACCGGGGTGGCCCTGGTGTCGATGGGCCACCTCGCCACGGTGGACGGGATGGCGGCCGGCTGGCTGCGCGAGGCCCTGGACGGGCCCCTGGCCCCGCTGCGGAACGTCCACAAGTTCGACCCGGTGCTCCGGCTGCCGCTGGTGCTCGGGCTGGCCCATCTCGGTGCGGTCCTGGTACGGCGGGCTCGCCGGCGCGTGCCTGCGGACGGCGGCCCGGGGCCCGACCGGGGGCCGGCCCTCGCGTGGGCCGCTCGCGGGGTGCTGGCCGCCCTCGTGCTGGCGCTGGTGGCCACGGCGTCGCCGGCCCTGGCCGGGCGTCTCGTGCCGCCGACCGGTTTCGAGGACCTGCCCGCTCACTGGCGGGAGACGGCGCGGTTCCTGGCCGACGAGCAGTCGAGCGGGCGGGCGCTGCTGGTGCCGGGGTCGTCGTTCCCCACCTACGCCTGGGGCTCGGCCACCGACGAACCCCTCCAGTCGCTGGCGCGCTCGCCGTGGGACGTCCGCAACCAGATCCCGCTGACCCCGGAGGGCCACATCCGGATGCTGGACGCCGTGGAGGGGCGGCTCTCCCGCGGCGAGGGTTCCACCGGCCTGGCTCCGTTCCTCGCCCGCGCCGGGATCTCCCACCTGGTGCTGCGGAACGACCTCGACACCGAGACCGCCGGCTCGACCCGGCCGCTGCTGGTCCGGCAGGCCCTGGCGAGGTCGCCGGGCATCACCCCGGTCGCCGAGTTCGGTCCCCTCGTGGGCGAGGACGCCCCGGACGGGGAGACGGTGGTCGACGCCGGGCTGCAGGAGCCGGCCCCCGCCATCCAGGTCTACGAGGTGGCCGACGTCGCGCCCCGCGCCTGGACCGCGCCGCTGTCGGCGGCGGTCGGCGTCCACGGCGGTCCGGACGCGCTGCTGGCGCTCGAGGACCGGGGGCTGGTCACCGACCGCCCCACGGTGTCCGCGGGGGCGCTCGACGTCCCCACCGTGGTGCTGAGCGACGCCTGGGTCCGGCGGGAGCGCAACTTCGGCCGCATCGCGGGCGCGACGTCCGCGGGCATGGCCGTCATGGACCCCGTGCGCTTGGACGCGCCCGCCCGGGACTACACCACGCCGGACGAGGACCTCGCCGAGTCGACCGTCGCCTACTTCAACGGGCACCTGAGCGCCTCCAGCTCCGCCTCGGACGCCGATGGTTTCCAGGCCCCCCAGCTCGACGCCCAGCCGTGGTCGGCGCTGGACCGCAACCTGCTGACGGCCTGGCAGCCGGCGCCGTGGGCGGACACGTCCGAGCCCGCGTGGTGGCGGGTCTCGACCCTGGAGCCCTTCTCGGCCTCGGGGGTCATCGTCCGCCTGGGCGCGCAGCTGGGGGGCGAGCGGCCCGAGCGGCTGCGGCTGACCACGGACGGCGGCACGGTCACCGTCCCGGTCGCGGACACCGGTGAACCGCAGATCCTCCCGCTGGCCTCGGGGCCCTCGACCTCCCTGACCATCAGCACCGTCCCGGACGCCTCGGCCACCTCGGGGTCGGGGCTCTCGCTCGCGGAGGTCTCGCTCACCGGCGTCGACGTGCAGCGGACCCTGGTCGCCCCGCCGGTGGACGCGCCGGTGCAGACCTACGCCTTCGACGTCTCGGCCGGCCGGACCGGCTGCGTCGTCGACGCCGCCGGGGCGCCGCGCTGCGCCGCCGCGCTCGCCGACGCCGCCGAGGAGAGCCTGGTGCTGGACCGGGTCTTCGACACGGTGGGGGACGCGGAGCACGAGGTCGCGGCGACCGGCCTGCCGCGCCTCGGGCCGGCCTTCGACGCGATGCTCGCGCTGATCCGCGGCGGCCCGCGACCCGAGGCCAGCAGCAGCTCGCTGTGGGACCCGCGGGCCAGCCCCGCGGCGGCCGTCGACGGCGACCCGGGCACCACCTGGCTGGCCGGGGTGGACGACGAGCGGCCCACGCTGACCCTCACCTTCCCGGAGGTCCGGACGATCGACTCGCTCCGCGTCGTCACCGACCCCGGTGTGCCGGCCTCCTCCGCGGCGGCGGTGAGCATCGACGACGGCGGGGGCCTGCGGCGCACGCTGCAGCTGGAGGCCGACGGCACCGCCCGGTTCGCGCCGGTGGTGACCGACCGGTTGTCGGTCACCTTCGAGCTGCCCGACTTCCGCGAGACCGTCGACCCCCGCACCGGCTGGGAGCAGCGGCTGGGGATCGGTGTGAGCGAGCTGGAGGTCGGCGGCCCCAACCCGGTGCTGGCCCCGGAGACCGAGGTCCCCTTCCCGTGCGGGGCCGGGCCGGACGTGCAGGTGGACGGTGAGGTGGTCCAGACCGCGGCCACCACGACGCTGGGCGCGCTGCTGGCCGGCGAGCCCGTCCCGCTGGAGGTCTGCTCGGGGTCCTCGGCGGTGTTCCTCCCCGAAGGGGAGCACCGGCTGCAGTCCCGGGCCGGCTTCCTGCTCACCGCCCGGTCGGTGACTCTCACGCGGGACGGCGCGACGGTCGAGGCCGGTCCCGCCGGCCGGACGCCGGTCGAGCGCACCCGCTGGGACGCCGAGCACCGCGCGGTCGAGGTCGGCGCGCGGGACGAGCCGACGCTGCTGGTGGTCCCCGAGAACGCCAACGCCGGCTGGGTGGCCCGGCTGGACGGGCGCGAGGTCGAGGCGGTGACGGTCGACGGCTGGCAGCAGGGCTACCTGCTGCCGGAGGGCCCGGGCGGGACCGTCCGGCTCGAGTTCGCCCCGGCCGACGGGTACCGGCTGGCGCTCGCCGGCGGTGCGGCGGCGGTCGTGCTCCTCCTCCTGGTCTCCCTGCTCCCGGTGCGGCCGGGCCGGGCGCCGACGCCTCCGCGACGGCGGTCCGGCGCCGCGGCTGCGTGGCGGACGGCCGGCCTGGCGACCGCGGTCGCGCTGGGGACGGCGGCGGTCGGTGGAGCCGTCGGCGTCGCGGTCCTGGCCCTGCTCTGGCTGGTCGGCCGTCGTGCCGGGCACCGGCGGCCGGTCGTGCTCGGAGCCGTGGCAGCCGGTGCGACCCTGGCGGCGGGGCTGCTCCTGCTGGTCCTCCCGGACGGCACCGGGGTGGCCCGGCAGGTGCTGGCGATCACGGCCCTCGCCGCCGTGACCGTCGGGGTGCTGCCGCTCCGCGGGCCGCGCCGCCCGGCGTGGCTCAGGCGCCCGACGTGGTTGCGGCGCCCGGCGTGGTTGCGGCGCCCGGCGTGGCTGCGGCTCCCGCGGCGGCGGCCGGCTGCTGCGGAGTCACCGGCGAGCTGACCGCTGTACCGACGGTCGCCGGTCGGTCATGCTGGGTGGCATCCGCACCGTGGTCGTCGTCCACGGCGGCGCGGGGGAGCGGTTGCGGCCGTCCGGGAGGTCGCACGTGTCCCCGACCCTTCTCCGCTCCCTGGTCGCCGAGTTCCTCGGGACCGCGCTGCTCGTGACGCTGGCCGTCGGCGCGGCCGTCGGAGGCATCGACAGCATCGGTGCGCTCGGCGTCGCCCTCGCCTTCGGTCTCACGCTGCTGGCGCTGGCCTACGCGATCGGCCCGGTGTCGGGCTGCCACATCAACCCGGCCGTGACGCTGGGCGTGCTGCTCTCCCGCGGCATGACGGCGTCCGAGGCCGGCGCCTACTGGGTCGCCCAGTTCGCCGGTGGCATCGCGGGCGCCGCCGTCCTCCAGCTGCTGACCAGCGACTTCGGCGAGGTCACCGACCAGACCGGCGTGCTGGGCGCGAACGACTGGGGCGTGGCGATCAGCGGCCCCGGTGCGTTCGTGCTGGAGACGCTGCTGACCTTCGTGCTGGTCGCGGTGGTCCTGCTGGTCACCGGCAAGGCCGCGTCCCCAGGCTTCGCCGGCCTGGCCATCGGGCTCACCCTGGCCGCCGTCCACCTGATCGGCATCCCGCTGACCGGCACGTCGGTGAACCCCGCCCGGTCGCTGGGCCCGGCCCTCTTCGCCGGCGGGCAGCCCCTGGAGCACGTGTGGCTGTTCATCCTGGCCCCGCTGGTCGGCGCGGTCCTCGCGGTCCTTGTCGTCCGGCTGCTCGCGCCGCCCACGCTCGACGCCGAGAGGGCCGTGGACGAGACCGGCGTCCAGCTGCCCGACGAGACGGCGCCGGCCTCGATCCCCGCGGCCCGGGCCTCGGCACCCGCGCGGGAGGGGGACCGCCGCACGACCGGGTGAGCCGTCCCCCGAGCGGGTCGCGCGCGACCGCGGGCGTGTGCCGGCCCCGGGGGCGGGGCAGAGTGGAGGCGTGTCGAGCCTGCCCTCCACCGAGTCCCCGTCGCCCGACGACGTCGCAGCGACCACCGACGAGGGCGAGGTCGCAGCCACGATCACGCCCTACCGGGACGGCCCGCTCATCGTGCGCGGGGACTTCCGGCTGGTCGACCAGGACGGCGGCGAGATCGACCCCGGCCGCCGCACCATCGCGCTGTGCCGCTGCGGCAAGTCCGGCATCAAGCCGTTCTGCGACGGCTCGCACAAGCGGGCCGGCTTCTCCGCGCCGAGCGCCCCGAGCCGTCCCCGTCCCGCGGCCCAGCTGCGGCAGGAGCCCCGCCCGCAGGACTGAGGGCGACCGACCGCCTCAGGCGGCCAGGGGGGTCGCCCGGCGCAGCGCCGAGCGACCGGCCTCCCAGGCGCCCAGCAGGTGCCGGGCGGCCAGGCCGTCCATCGCCAGGGAGCAGCGGGCGCCGAAGAGGACGTCGCGGGCCAACGCGGGGTTCTCCGCCACGAAGGCGCCGCACATGTCCACCGAGGCGATCTGCTCGTGGACGGCGTCGGCCTCCACGTGCTCGTCGTAGAACACCGTGGTCGAGGCGTCGAAGCCCAGACGGCGCAGCCCGGAGGAGTAGCGGCGGCTGGGCTCGGACGAGGTCATCTCCACCGTCGCCAGGTGACCCAGGGCCGCGCCGCGCCAGCGGCGGTGCAGCCCGAACACCGCCATCGTGTTGGTGTTGGCGAACGCCGCGGCCGGGGCGTCGTCCCACAGGGCGCCGTAGCCGGCGTCCAGCCCGAGGTCGCGCATCAGGCCGGCGAACAGCTCGCTGTGCATCCGGGCGGCCGAGCCGCCGCCGTACTCGTCGGCCTGGATCTCGACCATCGCGGCCTTGGTCCGCCCGGAGAGGCGCGGGATGGCGAAGGTGTGCGGATCGGCCTCCTTGAGGTGGTACACCGAGCGCAGGGTCAGGTACTCCCGCCACTGCTCCAGGCTGCCCTGCTTGGCCATGAAGGAGGACAGCGACGGGCCGTCGTCCGCGGCGATGGCGGCGGTGAGCTGCACGTCGATCGGCTCGTCGGTGACCGGCACCGGGCCGACGAGCTCCTCGAGCGCGGCCAGGTGGCGCCGCTCCAGGCCGGCGCGCAGCCGCAGCAGCTCGGGGTCCCACTCCCACGCGTCGTCGACGCCGTCGAAACCGCGGAAGTGCAGCTCGTAGCAGATCGCCAGCGACAGCTGCAGGTCCTCGTCGAGCAGCGCCGGCCCGGTCGCGTCGGCCAGGCGGGCGGCGCTCTCGAACGTCCGGGGGGAGAGCGCCGGGCGGGTGGCCAGGTCGTGGACGAGGGACTCGCTGAGCGGACCGCGGGCAGCAGGGAGGTGCATGACCTCGCCCATGCCCAGGACCAGCGGATTCGATGCCTGGCCGGTTGGGCCGTCACCCGCGGGTAGGACAGCGGGCATGACGGAGCTGAGCACGCGCGTCCTCGTCGTCACCGGCGGCAGCGCCGGCATCGGCCGCGCGACGGTCGAGCGGCTGGCCGCCGACGGCGCCCGCGTGGTGACCTGCGCCCGCGACGGGGACCGGCTCGCCGCCTCCGTCGGCGGCCTGCCGGGGGTGACCTGCGTGACCGCGGACGTGGCCGACCCCGGGGACCGCGCCCGCCTGCTGGAGACGGCGCTGGCAGCGCACGGCCGGCTCGACGGCGTCGTCCTCAACGCGGGGCTGGGCTGGGCCGGGCTGGTGGAGGAGATGCCGGGGGAGGCCGTCGCCGGCATCGTCGCGCTCAACCTCACCGGTGCGATCGAGCTGACCCGGCTGGCGCTGCCGCACCTGCTCGCCGCCGCTCGGGAGCGGGGGAGGGGCGACGTCGTCGCCGTCTCCTCGGTCGCCGCGTGGTCGCAGGTGCCGCCCCTGACGGTCTACTCGGCCACGAAGGCCGGGCTCGGCGGCTTCGTGAAGGGCCTGCGGCGCGAGGTGACCGCCCGCGGCGTGCGGGTGCACACGGTCAACCCGTTCTTCGTGCAGACCGAGTGGCTGGCCCGGGGCCACGGGCACCCCCCGGTCTCCGACGCCGACGCCGAGGGCCGGCTCTCCCGGGGCATCGCGCCGGCCCGGGTCGCCGACCGGATCGCCGGGTGCCTGACCTCGCCGCGCCCGCGGACGGTCACCGTGCCGCGTTGGGCCGGTGCCGCCCGGCTCGGCGAGGTGACGCCGGTGAACCGCGTCCTGGACGCCGTCCTCTCGCGGCAGGTGGGCCGGATCGGTGCGGCGGCGCGGCGGGCGGTGGCGGTGCGCGTCGACCGGCCCGAGGGGTAGGGCGCCGGCGACCCTACGATCCCGGCGTGCGGCCCTTCCTCCTGCTCTCCACCCGCCCGGAGGACGTCGCGGCCGACGACGAGTACGCCGGCTTCCTGCGCGCGACCGGGCTGGAGGAGCGGGAGCTGCGGCGCGTCCGCGTCGAGGCCGGGCCGCTGCCGGAGCTCGACCTGGACGCCCACGCCGGGATCCTGCTGGGTGGCAGCCCGTTCAACGCCAGCGATCCGGCGGAGGCCAAGTCCGCCGTGCAGCGCCGCGTCGAGCACGACCTGGCCCGGCTGCTGGACCGGGTGGTCGCCCGCGACGTCCCGTTCCTCGGCGCCTGCTACGGCATCGGGACGCTCGGCACCCACCAGGGCGGCGTCGTCGACCGCACCTACGGCGAGCCCATCGCGGCGGTGCGCGTGGCGCTCACCGACGACGGCCGGGCCGACCCGCTGCTCGCCGGCCTGCCCGGCGAGTTCGACGCGTTCGTCGGGCACAAGGAGGCCTGCCGGGTCCTGCCGCCGTCCGCGGTGCTGCTCGCCGGGTCGGCCGGCTGCCCGGTGCAGATGTTCCGGGTCCGGCGCAACGTCTACGCGACCCAGTTCCACCCGGAGCTGGACGTCGCCGGGCTCGTGACGCGCATCCACGTCTACCGCGACGCCGGCTACTTCCCGCCGTCGGAGCTCGACGCGCTGGTCGCCCGCGTCACGCCGGCCGTCGTCACCGAGCCGGCGCGGATCCTCACCGCCTTCGTCGCCCGCTACGCCTGACCGGCGCCGTCGGGAACCAGAACGTCCCGGTGGGCGTCGAAGCGGCATGAGCCGGTCGATGATCTCCGCCTTCCTCGTCGGCGCCGTCGTCGCGACGGGTGCGGCCGGCTGCACGTCCGGCTCGGGCGGCGACGGCGGGGGCTGGCGGCAGCTGCCGGAGGCGCCGCTGAGCCCCCGCACCGACGCCGTGGTCGTGGGTATCGGCGACAGCGTCCTGGTGGTGGGCGGCTGGGAGTTCCTCTGCCCGCCGAACGCCGACTGCTCCACGCCCTCGGAGCCCCTGCTGCCGGACGGCGCCGTCTACGACCGGGCCGGCGACTCGTGGCGGGCAGCCGCGCCGCCCCCGTTCGGCCTGCGCGGCCCGGGCAGGACCGCCGTCCTCGACGACACCGCGTACGTGCTGACGACGTGCGCGTCGGGCCCGGACTGCGACGCTCCCTTGCGCCTGCTCTCCTACCACCTGCCCGACGACCGGTGGACCGACCACGGGCAGGTGCCCGGGCCGGAGCGCGGCGCCCGGCTCGTCGCGCTCGAGCGGACCGTCCTCGTCGCCGCCGACGCCAGCGCGCTGGGCCGGGTGCCGGACGTCGTCTTCGACCCGGGGACCGCGACCTGGAGCGAGCTCCCCGCCGACCCGCTGCCCGCGGTCCACGACCGCTACGTCGTGCCGGCCGGCGACCAGCTCGTGGTCGCAGGCTCCGCCGTGCTGGCGCCGGGATCGGACGAGCTGCCCCGCAAGGTCGCCGCGCGGCTCGACCTCGCCAGCGGGACGTGGACCGTGCTCCCGGACGGGCCCGGGCTGTCCTACCAGCTGTTCGCCACCGATGACGGGCCGCTGCTCGCCGGGCACTTCGACGACGACTCGTCGGCGCTCCTCGACCAGGAGTCGTGGACGTGGACCGCGGCGCCCGACCACGGCGACGGGACAGCGGGGGTCAGCGGCGTGCTCGACCGCGACCGCGCCACCTACGACGTCTGGCTGGACCTCAAGGCGGCGGACCCGTCGCGGCGGTCGGTGGTCTACGACAGCGTCGCGGACGCCTTCGTCGTCGTCCCCGCACTGCCCGACCGCGCCGACGCGTCCGGGCAGTCGAGCACCGGCCTCGGGCGGGACCTCTTCGTCTTCGGGGGTGAGCGGTGGTCCGACGCCACCGACTCCGAGGGGGAGCTGCTGCGCGGCGCCTGGCTCTGGGCCGCCCCCACCGCGTGATCCCGGGCGAGCGCCCGCTGAGCGCCCTCATCCACGCCCCGCGAGGGCGGTGGACGGGCACTCGGGGACCGAACGCACCGCGGCCCCCGTCCTGGCGAGCAGGACGGGGGCCGCGGCGGCGGTCACGACTCAGATGTCGTAGTACATCGCGAACTCGTGCGGGTGCGGGCGCAGGCGGATCGGGTCGATCTCGTTGGCCCGCTTGTAGTCGATCCACGTCTCGATCAGGTCGGGGGTGAACACCCCGCCGTCGACGAGGTACTCGTGGTCGGCCTCGAGGTTGTCCAGCGCGGCGTCCAGCGACGCGGGGACCTTCTCGATGCCCAGGGCCTCCTCGGGCGGCAGCTCGTAGAGGTCCTTGTCGACCGGGGCCGGCGGCTCGATCTTGTTCTTCACGCCGTCGAGGCCGGCCATCAGCATCGCCGAGAAGGCGAGGTAGGGGTTGGCAGACGGGTCGGGCACGCGGAACTCGATGCGCTTGGCCTTGGGGCTGTCGCCGGAGATCGGGATGCGCAGGCAGGCCGAGCGGTTGCGGGCCGAGTAGACCAGGTTGATCGGCGCCTCGTAGCCGGGCACCAGGCGGTGGTAGCTGTTCACCGTCGGGTTGGTGAAGGCCAGCAGCGACGGCGCGTGGGCGAGCAGGCCGCCGATGTAGTGGCGGGCCATGTCGGACAGCCCCGCGTAGCCGGTCTCGGCGTGGAAGAGCGGCTGGCCGTCCTTCCAGAGGCTCTGGTGGCAGTGCATGCCGGAGCCGTTGTCACCGAACAGCGGCTTGGGCATGAAGGTGGCGGTCTTGCCGGCGGCCCAGGCGGTGTTCTTGATGATGTACTTGAACAGCATCAGGCTGTCGGCCGAGCGCAGCAGGGTGTCGAACTTGTAGTTGATCTCGGCCTGCCCGCCGGTGCCCACCTCGTGGTGCCCGCGCTCGAGCTCCAGGCCGGCGCCAATGAGGTTCTTCATCATGTCCGAGCGCAGGTCGCTCTGCTGGTCGTAGGGCTCGACCGGGAAGTAGCCGCCCTTGGGGCGGGCCTTGTAGCCGCGGTTCGGGCTGCCGTCGAGCTCGGTGGCGGCGCCGCTGCGCCAGGAGCCCTCCTCCGACTCGATGTGGTAGTAGCCCTCGTTGATCGAGGTGTCGTACCGGACCGAGTCGAAGACGTAGAACTCCGCCTCGGGGCCGAAGTAGGCGGTGTCGGCGATGCCGCTGGCGGCGAGGTAGGCCTCGGCCTTCTTCGCCACGTTCCGCGGGTCGCGGCTGTAGGCCTCGCGCGTGATCGGGTCGTGGATGAAGAAGTTGACGTTCAGCGTCTTGTGCTTGCGGAACGGGTCCACGAAGGCGCTGTTCGCGTCGGGCAGCAGCAGCATGTCCGACTCGTTGATCGCCTGGAACCCGCGGATCGAGGAGCCGTCGAAGCCCAGGCCCTCGGAGAACGTGTCCTCGCCGAACGTCGACGCCGGGATGGTGAAGTGCTGCATGACGCCGGGCAGGTCGCAGAAGCGCACGTCGACGAACTCGACGCCGTTGTCGCGGATGTAGCTGGCGACCTCGTCGGGACTGTTGAACATCGATCCTCCGGGATTGTGGACGGCCGAACGAAAGCTACGAGCCCGGAGTTGCCCCGGGGTGTCCCGGGTGTTTCGGGGCGGTAACAGCGCGGCCGGCGTGTCGGGCCCGGCGTCGGCCGGTACGCCGGCACGCGGCTCGCCGGCCGGGTCCTACGCTGGCGGTCATGGTCAGGGACGTGCCTCCACCCTCTCAGGAGCGCCCGCGCGGCGCCTCCCTGGGGCTCCCGGCCGACGGCGCCGGATCGCTGGCCGCCTTCAGCACGCGGGTCGGGGCGTTCCTGGTCGACTCGCTCGCCGCGGCGCTGGTGGCGGGGCTGTTCACCGCCCCCGACCTGCCCGGCAACTGGAGCCTGGTCTCGTTCGGGCTGATCACCGTCGTCTCGCTGGTGGTGGCCGGCCAGACGCCGGGCATGCGGCTGCTGGGCCTGCGGCTGGCCCACCCCCGTCCCGGTGCGCGGCTCGCGGTGTGGCGGGCCGTCGTCCGGACGGCGCTGCTCATGCTGCTGGTGCCGGCGCTGCTGGTCGACGCCGACGGGCGCGGGCTGCACGACCGGCTGACCGGCACCGCCGTCGTCCGCGACTGACCGGAATCGGCTGGACCGGTCCGGCGCCGGGCCGCAGACTCCCGGCGTGATCGTCCGCCGCGAGCGTCCCGCAGACCACGATGCCGTGCGGGCCCTGCACCTGGCGGCCTTCGCCCGCGACCCCGCGACGGGTGCGCAGCGCGCGCCGGCCGACGTCGTCGAGGCACGGCTGGTCGACGAGCTCCGGGCGGACGCCGGCTTCCTGCCGCACCTCTCCCTCGTCGCCGTGGACGACGACGCCGTCGTCGGGCACGGCATCGTCACCCGGGCCCGGCTGGAGCCGGCCGGGACGCCGGCGCTGGGGCTCGGCCCGCTCGGCGTCGTGCCCGCGCGGCACGGCCGCGGCACCGGCACCGTGCTCGTGCACGCGCTGCTGGCCGTCGCCGAGGCGGCGGGGGAGCAGCTGGTGGCGCTGCTCGGCGACCCGGCGTACTACCGCCGGTTCGGGTTCCGCCCCGCGGCCGAGCTGGGCGTCGCCGCCCCCGATCCGCGGTGGCGCAGCCATTTCCAGGCCCGTCGGCTGACCGACGACCCGCCCGTGGGCGGGACCTTCCGCTACGCGGCGCCCTTCGAGCGGCTCTGAGCGCTCAGCGCCGGCGGACCTGGCGCTGGCTGATCGACATCTGGCGTCCACCGGGGAGCGGACCGCCGGGGACCGGCATCCGCGGCCCGCCCAGGGCGCTCATCCGGCGTCCGAGCGCGTTCACCTCGCCCGCGGTGAGGTTGCGCGGCAGCTTCATGACGTGGGCGCTGAGCTTGCGCAGCGGGACCTGGCCCTCCTCGTCACCGACGAGGATGTCGTAGATCGGGGTGTCGCCCACGACCCGGGCGACCTTCTTCTTCTCCTGCGCCAGCAGGTTGCGCACCCGGGAGGGGACGCCCTCGGCCACCAGGATCACGCCCGGGCGGCCGAGAACGCGGTGGACGGCGTCGAGCTGGGTGGTGCCGGCGACGCCGGAGGTCACCCGCCAGTCCCCGCGCATGCCCTCGAGCACCCACGCGGCGGCGCCCGGCTGCCCCTCCACCTGGCGGTAGGCCGAGCCCTGTGCGCGGCGCCCGAAGACGATCAGCGCCGCGAGCAGGCCGAACAGCAGCGCGAGCGGGATGAACACCAGCGGCAGGTTCAGCAGGATGCCGATCAGCTCGACGACGGCCGCGACGGCCACGAAGGTGATCAACAGCAGCCACGGCAGCCTGCGGTCGTTCTTGGCCGTCAGCGTGTACGCCTGCTTGATCATGCGGGCGTTGGCGCCGAGCTTCTTGAGCCGCCCGACCTTGGGGTTGCCCTTCTTGTCCAGCTTCGGCGCCTTGACCGAGGCGGCGGTGGAGCCGGACGAGGGCTTGCTGCGTGCCATGCCCCCAGGATAGGGGGCGCGTCGCTCAGGCCTGGGCAGCCAGACCCCGGGCCTCCACGGCCTGCTGGTACAGCCGGCCGGCGCGGTAGGAGCTGCGCACCAGCGGACCGGCCAGGACGCCGGGGAAGCCGATCTCCTCGGCGTCGGCCTGGAACTGGACGAACTCCTCGGGCTTGACCCAGCGGACCACCGGGTGGTGCCGCGGCGAGGGGCGCAGGTACTGGGTGATCGTGAGCAGGTCGCAGCCGGCGTCGTGCAGCGCCCGCATGGTCTCCCGGACCTCCTCCGGCTCCTCGCCCATGCCCAGGATGAGGTTGGACTTGGTGACCAGACCGGCCTCGCGGGCCGCCGTGATCACGGCCAGGGAGCGCTCGAAGCGGAAGCCCGGGCGGATGCGCTTGAAGATGCGCGGCACGGTCTCGACGTTGTGCGCCAGCACCTCGGGACGGGAGGAGAAGACCTCGGCCAGCTGCGCGGGGTCGGCGTTGAAGTCGGGGATGAGCAGCTCGACGCCGCAACCCGGGAGCTGGGCGTGGATCTGGCGGACGGTCTCGGCGTAGAGCCACGCGCCGCCGTCGGGCAGGTCGTCCCGGGCGACGCCGGTGACGGTGGCGTACCGCAGGCCCATGGTCGCGACGCTCTCGCCGACGCGGCGCGGCTCGTCGGCGTCGAAGTCGGCGGGCTTGCCGGTGTCGATCTGGCAGAAGTCGCAGCGGCGGGTGCACTGGTCGCCACCGATGAGGAAGGTGGCCTCCCGGTCCTCCCAGCACTCGTAGATGTTGGGGCAGCCGGCCTCCTCGCAGACCGTGTGCAGCCCCTCGCGCCGAACGAGCGACTTCAGCTCGGTGTACTCCGGGCCGGTCTTGAGCCGGGTCTTGATCCACTCGGGCTTGCGCTCGATCGGGACCTGGCTGTTGCGGACCTCGAGGCGCAGCATCTTGCGGCCGGCGGGCCCGATCGGTGAGTCCTGGGCGGGGACCGGGGGCGCCGTCTCGCTCATGATCTCCACCGTACGCCGGGCGGACGCCGCAGCCCCCGTCGCGGAGGCGACGGGGGCTGCGGGATGGATCACGGGCGAGCCGTCAGACGGGGTTGCCCTTCGGGCCCGCGGTCGGGCCCTCGTCGGCACCCCCGCCACCCGAGGTGAACGGCTGCGGGGTGTTCGTGATGTCCTCACCGGTCGTGGTGGGGCCGTCGCCCTCGACGAACTGGGCGTCCCGGACGCCCATGTCCGACTCGTTCGGCGCGGAGTCGCCGGTGGTGTCGGCGGTGGAGACGGTCTTGCCGGAGAAGCTGTCGGAACTGGGCACGGGGTCCTCTCGGTAGCTCGGGACCGGGCCGTCGCCGGCGGGCGCGGGGGTCCAGTCGTCGTCCTGCTTGCGCCGCAGGAAGACGAAGACGGCCGTACCCAGCGCGAAGGCCAGGAACACCCACGGCCAGCGGCGGCGCGGCTCCGGCTCGGCGCCGATCCTCCGCTTGACCGTGGCGGCCGTGGCCAGCGCCGCCTTCTCGAACTCGCGGTGCTTCTTGCCTGCGGTCTTCCGGGCCTTCTTCGCCGCCTTGCGGGCCTTCCGGCCGGACGTCGCGGCGGCCGCGGCCAGCTCCGCCCGGCGGGCGTCGAGCTCGCTGCGGGCGCTGTCGACACCGGCGACCAGCGTCTCGCGGGCGCTCTCCAGCGCCGGGGTCACGACGTCGCGGGCCGCGACCACCTTCGGGGTGGCGTAGGCCAGGGCTGCGACCTGCGCGGCCTCCAGACGGGGGGCGACGTCGTCCCTGAGCGTCTTCTGCGCGGCCTCGACCCGGGGGGCGAGGTCGGCGGCGGCCTTGGCCGCGGCGGCCTGGGCGGCGGCCACGGCGGCCGCGGCCTTCGGAGCCGCGGCGTCGAGGCGCGGCGCGAGTGCGTCGCGGGCCGCCTCCACCTTGGGGGCCAGGGCGCCACGGGCGCCGGCCACGGCCGGGGCTGCGACGGCGGCGGCGGCCGCCACCTTGGGGACGACGGCCTCGCGGGCCGCCTCGAGTGCCGGGCCGGCGGCCTCGCGGGCCGCCGCCACACGGGGGCTCACCTGCTCGGCTGCCAGACGGCCGGCCTCGGAGGCCGCCACACCGAGGTGGGCCAGACCCTCCTGCAGTTCGGCGCCGATGACCTGACCGCGCGTCTGCTTGCGGAACACGAGCTGCACCTCCGGGTTGATCGCGTGGAGATCATCCTGCCCGGTCCCGCCGCTGCGCACACCCTCAGACGTCGGGGCGAGCAGCGGACCGGCTCAGTTGTGGCTAGCGTCGCACCGTGCAGCTCCGCATCTTCACCGAGCCCCAGATGGGTGCCACCTACGACGACCTGCTCGCGGTGGCCCGGCGCACCGAGGAGACCGGCTTCGACGCCTTCTTCCGGTCCGACCACTACCTGACCATGGGCGGCGACGGTCTCCCGGGCCCGACCGATGCCTGGCTGACCCTCGCCGGCCTGGCACGCGAGACCAGCCGCATCCGGCTGGGCACGCTCATGACGGCCGGCACCTTCCGGCTGCCCGGGCCGCTGGCGATCTCCGTCGCGCAGGTCGACCAGATGAGCGGCGGCCGGGTCGAGCTGGGCATCGGCTCGGGCTGGTTCGAGCGCGAGCACAGCGCCTACGGCATCCCGTTCCCGTCGCTGGGGGAGCGGTTCGACCGGTACGAGGAGCAGCTGGCGATCATCAGCGGCCTGTGGAGCACGCCGGTGGGGGAGACGTTCGACTTCGCCGGCACGCACTACCAGGTGGCCGGTTCGCCGGCGCTGCCCAAGCCGGTCCAGGACGGCGGCATCCCGATCCTGGTCGGTGGCGGGGGGAAGAAGCGCACCCCGAGGCTGGCCGCCCGGTACGCCGCGGAGTTCAACGTGCCGTTCATGTCCGCCGAGGACAACGCGCGCCTCTTCGCCGGCGTGCGGGAGGCCTGCGACGAGGCCGGTCGCGACCCGTCGTCGCTGGTGTACAGCTCGGCGCTGGTGCTGTGCGTGGGCGAGGACGAGGCGCAGATCGCGCGCCGCGCGGCAGCCATCGGTCGCGACGTCGACGAGCTGCGGGCGCACGGCGTGGCCGGCACCCCGGCGGAGGCGGTGGACATCCTCGGCCGCTACGCCGAGGCGGGCGCGCAGCGGGTCTACCTGCAGGTCCTGGACCTGGCCGACCTCGACCACCTGGACCTGGTGGCGTCGGAGGTGGCTCCGCAGCTCGGCTGAGACGGGCGCCGGCTCAGCCGCTGGTGCTGGCGGCGAGCACGGACCGGAGCAGCCCACCCAGCTCCGGCCACGACGTCACGACGGCGAGGACCCCGGCCTCCTCCAGCCCGCGTCGGCGGTCGTCCCGCTCGGCCTCGGGCACGAAGGCGACGATGCCCACGGTCGGGCAGCCGGCGCGCACGGCGGAGGTCGCCCCGGACACGGAGTCCTCGATCGCCAGGCCCTCGGCGGGACCGATCCCCAGCTCCCGGCAGGCGTGCAGGTACACCGCCGGGTCGGGCTTGCTGGTCGGCGAGGGGAGGGAGTCCTCCGCGCTGAACCGGCGTTCGGGCGGCAGCAGGTCCGCGAGGCCGGCGGCGGTGAAGCTGCCGTCCAGCCGGGTCAGCGCACTGGAGCTCACCGCCGCCAGCTGGAGCCGGCCCTCCAGGGCGGTGAGGACGTCGAGCACCTCCGCGTCCGGCCTCAGCGTCGCGGCGAGGTGTGCGGTCACCAGCTGCTTCTCCTCGGCCACCCAGCCGTCCAGGTCCGGCGCCGGCACACCGGCGGCCGCGGCGAGCTCGCGGGCCGTCGTCCGGAAGTTCTTGCCGGTGAAGTCGCGGCGGAGCTCGTCCGAGGTGACCCGGCGGTCGATGCGGTGCGCGGACAGGAACCTGTTGGTCACCTCCGTGGAGGCGTCGAACGCGGGTGCCTCGGACGGGAAGAGGCTGTCGTCGGCATCGCACAGCAGGGCCCGCAGCCCGGTGAGCTGCGCCGGCAGGGTCGCGGTCATGCCGGCTGCGACCGCTCGCCGAGGGCGGCGGCCGACGGGACGGGCGCGGCCCGGAGCACCTGGTCGGCCACGGTGGCCCGCACACCGCGTTCCTCGAACTGCACGAGCAGCCGCTCGACGTCCGCGGCGAAGGCCTCGTCGGTCCCGAGGCCACCGAACACCGAGCGGTCGGCGAGCAGCGGGCGCGGGTCGGTGCGCGAGCTCCGGGCCACGGCCTGCAGCTCGTCGCGCCGCTCGTCCTCGACCTCCAGCGGTCCGCCGGTCTCGTCGACCCCCTGCAGGTAGCGGAGCCAGCCGGCCACGGCCAGCGTCAGGAGGTCGTGGGGTCGGCGTCCGGCCCGGGCCTCGTGCAGGGAGGGGAGCAGGTAGTCGGGCACCTTGCTCGAACCGCGCCGGCTGACCCGCTGCAGCCGGTCGGAGATGGCGGGGTTCGCGAAGCGCTGCAGCAGGGTGTCCACGTACTCCGGGAGGTCGACCCCCGTGGGACGGGGGAGGAGCGGGATCACCTCGGCGTGCATCAGCCGGTGCAGGTAGTCGTGGAAGACGGGGTCGGTCACGGTCTGGTCGGTCGTCTCCAAGCCGGCCACCTGCCCGAGGAAACCCATCGCGCAGTGGCCGGCGTTGAGCAGTCGCGTCTTCATCAGCTCGAAGTCACCGACGTCGGCGACGAACCGGACCCCGACGGTGTCCAGCGGCGGCCGCCCGTTGCAGAACTCGTCCTCGACGATCCACTGCATGAACGGCTCGGTGATGACCGGCCAGCGGTCGTCCACGCCGAAGGTGGCCGCGATCTCGTCCCGCTGGTCGGGGGAGGTGTGCGGGGTGATGCGGTCGACCATGCTGCTGGGGAAGGACACGTTGTCGGTGATCCAGCGGGCGAGGACCTCGTCGCGCAGCCGGGCGAACCCGACCACCGCGGCGCGGGCGGCCTCGCCGTTGGACTGCATGTTGTCGCAGGAGAGCACGGTGAACGGCGGCAGGCCGGCCCGACGGCGCCGGTCCAGCGCCTCGACGACGAAGCCGAACACCGAGCCGGGTGCGGTGGGGGTCTCCAGGTCGGCGCGGGCTTCGTCGTCGGGCCGGAACTCGCCGGTGTGCGGATCGATCCGGTAGGCGGTGCCGGTGACGGTCATCGTGACGAGGCGGGTGCGCTCGTCGGCGAGCAGTGCGAGGACCCGCTCGGGGTCCTCCGGGGCGTACAGGTAGTCGACCATCGCGGCGACGACCCGGGCGGTCTCGCCCGTGCCGTCCCGTTCCACCACGGTGAACAGGTTGTCCTGCGGAGCCAGGGCGTCGCGCATGTTCGCCGAGTGCAGGCCGACGCCGACGACGCCCCACTCGGTGCTCCCGGCCTCCGCCAGGTCGTCGAAGTACACGAGCTGGTGGGCGCGGCTGAAGCCGCCCACGCTCAGGTGCACCACGGCCGGCGTCAGAGCGGACCGGTCGTAGGTGGGCACCCGGACGCAGCCGGCGTGCTGGGCCAGGGTCGAGTCGCTGAGAGGGGCGGGGTGCATGAGGTGGGTGCCGTCCTGTGGGCGTGCCGTCCCCGTCGCCGGATCGCTGGAGGAGGCCGGTATCGCCGGCAGGCGACGGCTCCGCCCTGGGACGCGCGGCATCGCCGTCGCGCGGAGAGGGCGGCCCGGGGCCGGTGACGTCCAACCTCCACCGCGTGCTCCGGACTCCGGATGGGGCGGTGGGGGAAGCGCTTCATGTTGAACGCCGCCGTTCCGGGACGTGCCCTCGCCGGGGGTGCGTGAAACGGTCCTGCCGTCGTGACCTGCCGCACGGACCGTCGAGCGGACCGGTGCGGCCGTGCCGTCGTCCGGGGGTGACGTCGCGGAGTAGCATCGCCCGCGTGACCAGGCGGCTCCTGCTTGCCAGGCCGTGCTGACCGCTCCACCTCCTGTCAGCACGGCGACCCCTCCTGCGTGAGGGGTTTTTTGATGTCCGCCGCCGGTACCAGTCCTCGGGAGCACGAACGATGAGCCAGACGGCCTACCAGCCCAGCGTCGAGCAGGCGACGGGGAACGTACCCCCGCACCGCTACACGCCCGCGCTGGCACAGCAGATCGAGCTCTCCTGGCAGGACCGCTGGGAGGCCGAGGGCACCTTCCACACGCCCAACCCGAGCGGGCGGCTGAGCGAGGGGTTCGAGCGGGTCGCCGACCGGCCGAAGTTCTTCGCGATGGACATGTTCCCCTACCCCTCGGGCGCCGGGCTGCACGTCGGCCACCCGCTGGGGTACCTGGGCACCGACGTCACCAGCAGGTTCCGCCGCATGGACGGCGACAACGTGCTGCACCCCATGGGCTACGACGCCTTCGGCCTGCCCGCCGAGCAGTACGCGGTGCAGACCGGGCAGCACCCGCGGGTCACCACCGAGGCCAACATCGCCGCGATCAGCGCGCAGCTGCGGCGGCTGGGCGTCGACCACGACCAGCGGCGCACCTTCGCCACCATCGACCCGGGCTACTACAAGTGGACCCAGTGGATCTTCCTGCAGATCTTCGGGTCCTGGTTCGACGAGGCGCAGGGCAAGGCACGGCCGATCGCCGAGCTGGTGGAGGAGCTGGACGCCGGCACCCGCGAGCCGGCCGAGGGCACCAACGGCTCGGGCCGGCCGTGGGCGGAGCTGGACGAGCGCGAGAAGAAGGTCGTCGTCGACGCGCACCGGCTGGCCTACCTGCACGAGGCGCCGGTGAACTGGTGCCCCGGGCTGGGCACGGTGCTGTCCAACGAGGAGGTCACCGCCGACGGCCGCTCCGAGCGGGGCAACTTCCCGGTGTTCCGGCGTCCGCTCAAGCAGTGGATGATGCGGATCACCGCCTACGCCGACCGGCTGCTGGCCGACCTGGACCGGCTGGACTGGTCGGACTCGCTGAAGCTGATGCAGCGCAACTGGATCGGCCGTTCGACCGGTGCCCGGATCCGGTTCGCGGCCGCCGGGGAGACCGTCGAGGTCTTCACCACCCGGCCCGACACCCTGTTCGGTGCCACCTACGTCGTGCTGGCACCGGAGCACCCTCTGGTCGGCGCGCTGACCGCGGACGCGTGGCCCGACGGCACCGACCCGCGCTGGACCGGCGGCGCCGCCACCCCGGCCGAGGCGGTCCGCGACTACCAGCGGCAGGCCTCCCGCCGCTCCGAGCTGGACCGCCAGGACGCCGGGCGGGAGAAGACCGGCGTCTGGCTGGGCGTCACGGCCGTGAACCCGGTCAACGGCCGGGAGCTGCCGGTGTTCATCGCCGACTACGTGCTGACCGGCTACGGCACCGGCGCGATCATGGCGGTGCCCGGCGAGGACACCCGCGACTTCGAGTTCGCGGAGAGCTTCGGGCTGCCCGTCGTCCGCACGGTGCAGCCGCCCGCGGACTTCGAGGGCGGCGCCTTCACCGGCGTCGGCCCGATGATCAACTCGTCGAACGGCGAGATCTCGCTGGACGGCCTGGAGAAGACCGAGGCGATCGAGCGCATCACCGCCTGGCTGGTCGAGCGCGGCGCCGGCGAGGCCACGACCACCTACAAGCTGCGCGACTGGCTGTTCAGCCGGCAGCGCTACTGGGGTGAGCCGTTCCCGATCGTGTACGACGAGGACGACCGCCCGGTCGCCGTCCCCACGTCGATGCTGCCGGTGCTGCTGCCCGAGGTGGACGACTACTCGCCCAAGACCTTCGCGGACGACGACGCCGACTCCTCCCCGGAGCCGCCGCTGTCGCGCGCCAGCGACTGGACGACGGTCGAGCTGGACCTGGGCGACGGCGTGAAGAAGTACCGCCGCGAGACCAACACGATGCCCAACTGGGCAGGGTCGTGCTGGTACTACCTGCGCTACCTGGACCCGGGCGACGACGAGCGGATGGTCGACCCCGAGCTGGAGCGCTACTGGATGGGCCCGCGCGAGCCCGGTGACACCGGCGGCGTGGACCTGTACGTCGGCGGCGTCGAGCACGCCGTGCTGCACCTGCTGTACGCCCGCTTCTGGCACAAGGTGCTGCACGACCTGGGCCACGTGTCCAGCGAGGAGCCGTTCCGCCGGCTGGTGAACCAGGGCTACATCTCCGCCTACGCCTACACCGACGAGCGCGGCTTCTACGTGCCCGCCGCCGAGGTGGTCGAGCGCGACGGCCAGTTCCTGTTCGAGGGCAAGCCGGTCAACCGCGAGTACGGGAAGATCGGCAAGAGCCTCAAGAACATGGTCACGCCGGACGAGATGATCGGCGCCTACGGGGCCGACACCTTCCGCGTGTACGAGATGTCGACCGGCCCGCTGGAGCAGTCGCGGCCCTGGGAGACCAAGGCCGTCGTCGGGTCCCAGCGGCTGCTGCAGCGCATCTGGCGCGTCGTCGTCGACGAGCAGACCGGTGCGGTGCGGGCTGCGGACGACGTCGAGCCGGCCGAGGAGACGCTGCGCGCGCTGCACCGGACCATCGACGGGGTCCGCGACGGCTACTCGACGCTGCGGTTCAACATCGCCATCGCCCGGATCACCGAGCTGACCAACCACCTGACGCAGGCCTACGGCGCCTCGTCGCCGGTGCCGCGGGCGGTCGTCGAGCCGCTGGTGCTGATGGTCGCGCCGCTGGCCCCGCACCTGGGCGAGGAGCTGTGGTCGCGGCTGGGCGCCGAGGGCTCGGTGGCGTGGGCGCCGTTCCCGGTCGCCGACCCGCGCTGGCTGGTCGAGGACACCGTGCAGGTCGCGGTCCAGGTGAACGGCAAGGTGCGGGCGCAGGTCACGGTGCCCGCCGACGCGGACGCCGCCGCGCTGGAGGCCGCCGCCCGCGCCGACGAGAAGGTCGCCGGCCACCTCGACGGGGTCACGATCCGCCGCGTCGTCGCCGTCCCGGGGCGGCTGGTCAACTTCGTGGTGGGCTGAAAAGCGGTTGCCGGCGGCGGTAGAACGGTCGGGTGACCGCTCCTCCTGCCCGCCTGGTCGAGGTGTTCCCTGACGACCACGCCTTCGCGGCGTGGTGCGACGTCTGGGCCGCCGTCGAGGCCGCCGACCGGCCGGACGACGCCGTCAAGCCCGCGAACGAGCACGTCGTGCTGGGGCGGCAGATGCTGGAGCCGGGCGGCTCGCGGACCGGTACCCACCGGGCCGCGGTCCTCGGGGACGACGTGGTCGGGGCGCTCCGGCTGATCATGCCGCTGCGCGACAACACGTCCATGGCCATGGTCGACCTCGCCGTCCACCCCGAGCACCGTCGGCGCGGCATCGGCAGCGCACTGCTCGCCGAGGCCGAACGGCTGGCGACCGCCTCGGGCCGCACCGACCTGATCGCCGAGGTCGACGAACCCGGTCCCGACACCGCCGGACGCCTGTTCGCCCTCCGGCACGGGTGGGGCTGCGACCTGCTGGAGACGCGCCGCGACCTCGTGCTCCCGGTCGACGAGGCGCGGCTGTCAGCGGTGGAGGTCGAGGCGCGGCAGGCGGCGCGGGACTACGAGCTCGTGACCTGGCGCGACCGCACGCCCGAGGCGCTCCTCGACGACCGCGCGCTGCTCGAGGAGCGGATGAGCACCGACGCCCCGCACGGCGACCTGCCGATGGAGGCCGAACGGTGGGACGGTGAGCGCATCCGCGAGCACGAGGCGCTGAACGCGGCCCGGGGCCGCACGATCCTCTCCGCCGGTGCGGTCCGGGACGGCCGGCTGGTCGCCTTCACCGACCTGCACGTGCCGCTGGAGCGCCCCGAGCACGCCCGCCAGGGGGCGACGCTGGTGCTGCGCGAGCACCGCGGCCACCGGCTCGGCGCGCTGATCAAGGCGGCGACGCTGCGCGAGATCACGGCGGCGTTCCCGCGGACCCGGCGGATCAGCACGTACAACTCCGAGGACAACGCCCCGATGGTCGCCGTCAACCGGGCCCTGGGCTTCGAGCCCGCCGGCACGATCTCCAGCTGGTCGCGGCGGCTGGCCCCGGGCGACGGCCCGGCGTGACGCGGAGGGTCAGCCGGCGGTCGCCGGGGCGCCGGCCAGCACGGCACGCATCGCCGTCTCGACCGGTTCCAGGGCGTCCGCGACGGTCACGTCCCTCCCGAGCTCGGCCGACAGGGACGTGACGCCGGCGTCGGGGATGCCGCAGGGCACGATCGCGCCGAAGGCGCCGAGGTCGGGATCGCAGTTCAGCGCGAAGCCGTGCATGGTGATACCGCGGGCCACCCGGATGCCGATGGCGGCGACCTTGCGCTCCGGCCGGAACCCCCGTCCGGGCTCGTCGGCCGGCAGCCAGACGCCGCTGCGGCCCTCCACCCGGCCGGCGGACACCCCGAACGCGGCGCAGACGTCGATGAGCGCACCTTCCAGTCGCCGCACGTACGCGACGACGTCGACCGGGTCGGGCAGCGCGACGATCGGGTAGCCCACGAGCTGGCCGGGCCCGTGCCAGGTGATCTTGCCGCCTCGGTCGACGTCCACGACCGGCGTGCCGTCGACCGGCCGTTCGTGCGGCTCGGTGCGCTTGCCGGCCGTGTAGACCGACGGGTGCTCAAGCAGCAGCAGGGTGTCCGGGCCCTCTCCGGCCACGCGGCGCGCGTGCACCTCGCGCTGCATCTCCCAGGCCTGCTCGTAGGGGACGACGCCGGCCCGCACCACCTGCAGCTCGCTCACGGACCCAGCCTAGGCCGCCCGCCGGGCCAGCACCGCGCGCGCGGCCCGGGCCCCGCCGGCCAGCGCACCCTGGATCGACGGGGTGTCGCGGTGGTCGCCGCAGACGAAGACGCCGTCGCCGAGGTCCACCGGGCGGCGGAGCTCCAGCGGGGGCACCGCGGCGGGCTGCGCGCCCGGCACGGTGACGCTGGTCAGGTGCTCGAGGTCGGTGGTCGCGACGCCGTGGGCACGGGCCACCTCCTCGCGCACCTCGGCCTCGGCCGTGGGTGCCAGCGTGGAGCTGGCGACCAGTGCGCGGCCGTCGGGGGAGTAGCGCGGCTGGGCGTCGGTGAGGACGGCGCTGTTGACGATCCGGTCGCCGGGGCGGCCGAGGACCAGCAGCGGCTCGTCCCACGGCGAGGCCGGGAGCACGTGCAGGTGGGTGGTGACCTGGCGGGGCGCCGAGGCGGTCAAACCGGGCAGGAGCCCGGCCGCCGTGGCCGGGTCGGTGGCGACCACGACCGCGTCGGCCGTCGTGCGTCCGGCCCCGGTCTCGACCACCCGGCCCGACAGCCCGGTCACCCGGCAGCCGAGGTGCAGCGTCCCGGGGAGCAGCCGATCGGCGAGCTGCTCGCCCACCGCCTGCATGCCGCGCGCCGGCAGCCCGATGCGTCCCCTCACGAAGCTGCGCCACAGCAGGTCCAGGTAGCGGCTGGAGGTGGCCAGCTCGTCCTCGAGCAGCACCCCGGAGAGGAACGGGCGGAGGAAGCGCTCGAGCAGCTCGCCGCCCAGGCCGGCGCGCTGCAGCGCCTCGGCCGCCGTCCGCTCCGGAGCGGCCAGGAGCCGGTGCACCGGCAGGTAGCCGGCGCGCAGGGAGAACGCGGCGAGCGCGGCCTTCTCGCGCAGCGAGCCGATCGGCGCGGCGGCCGTCGCGGGCAGGGCGCCCGGCCGGCTGCGCGGGTCGACGACGCGGTGCGCCGTCCCGTCCACCCACACGCGGGCGCCGGTGAGGAACCAGCCGAGCTGGAGGGCCTCGAGGTCCAGGTCGGCGGCCCGCGGGTAGCCGGTGTTGAGCACCTGGAAACCCCGGTCGACGACGAAGCCGTCGACCCGCTCGGTGGCCAGCCGACCGCCGGCGTGCCCGGCCGCGTCGACGACGTGGACGTCGCACCCGGCCGCGGTCAGGCGGGTGGCGGCCGACAACCCGGCCAGACCCGCACCGATCACGACGACCTCAGCACGGGCCGGCATCGTCACCGCCCCACCGTAGCCAGCCGGGCGGTCGTCCACCTGTGGACGACGGGAACGGCGCCGCCGCGGATCGGCCTACGGTGCCCCGCATGCCCGATGCCGTTCCACCCGTCGTCCCCGGCTACCGGCTCGAGGAGCTCCTGGGGCGCGGCGGGTCGGGGGAGGTGTGGCGGGCGGTGCCCCGTCGCGGGGGCCCGGCGGTGGCGGTCAAGGTGCTGGCCGAGGGGGAGCCGGAGCGGCAGGCGCGCGAGGCGGTGCTGCTCGGCGGGCTGGACCACCCGCACCTGGTGCGGCTGGTCGAGGTGGTGCACCAACCGCGGCGCGGCGGAGCGGCGCGCGTGGCGCTGGTGCTCGACCTGCTCGAGGGCGGCAGCCTCGCGGCGCTGCTGGCGGCCCGCGGTCGGCTCACCGCGGGTGAGGTGGTCACCGTGTGCGCGCCGGTCGCCGCCGCCCTGGCGCACGTCCACGCGCAGGGGGTGGTCCACGGCGACCTCTCGCCGGGCAACGTCGTCTTCACCGCCGAGGGGCGCCCGGTGCTCACCGACCTCGGCGTCGGCCGGATCGTCGGCGAGACCGCGGCCGCCGAGGTGACGCCGGCCTACGTCGACCCGGCGGTCGCGCGCGGCGGAGCGCCCGGGCCTGCCTCGGACGTCTTCGGCGTGGCGGCGGCCGCGTTCCACGCGCTCACCGGCATCGCCCCGTGGAACGCCGCGACGCCGGCCGACACCCTCGTCGTCGCGGCGCACGGTCAGCTGCCGGACCTCGCCGAGCTCGCGCCCGACGCCCCGCCCGCGCTGGTGGAGGTCATCGGCCGGGGCCTGGCGGCCGACCCGCACGAGCGGGGATCGGCGGCCGCCTTCGCCCTCGACCTGCGGCACGCCTGCCGCCCCGAGCCGGTGGGGCTCACGGTCGCGACCGCGCCGCGGCCGGGCGCCGGGCCACGGACCGAGCTGACCCACGTCGTGCCCGGCCGCCGCCCGCGACCGGCGCCGGTCGTGGTGGTGCCCGGTGGGCGCGTCGCGCGCTGGCGGGAGAGGTCGGCCGGTCTCCGGCCTGCCGTGCCGCTGCGCGCCGCGGCGGTGGGCGCGGTCGTGGTCACCGTCCTCGCGCTGACCGGGTGGATGGCGCTGCGCTGGGCCGGCGAGGGCTCGGGGACGACGACGGCCGCGGCCACCGCGCCGGCCCCGTCCCCGGCGGTGGAGGCGCCGCAGGACGACGCCGCTCCTCCGGCCGGCCCGGTCGATCCCGTGACCGCGGAGGAGTGGTCGGGCCTGGTCGAGGAGCTGTACCGGCTGCGGACCGAGGCCTTCGCCGTCGCGTCCGCGGACCCGCTGGCCCGGGTCTGGGCGGCCGGTAGCCCGCAGGGCGAGGCGGACGCCGCGCACGCACGCGCGCTGGCGGACGCGGGTGAGCGCCTGCGCGGCTTCGCGCCCGCGGTGGCCGAGGTCGAGGTCCTGCGGCTGGGGGCGGACCGGGCCGAGCTGCGGCTGGTCGACGGCTGGCCGGCCTACGAGGTGGTCAGGGCGACCGACCCGGCCGGCGTCGCCCTGCGGCCCGCGCCCGCCCGGGCTCCCGCCCCGGTGCGCGCCGTGCTCGTCCGCGCGCCCGAGGGCTGGCGGCTCGAGCTGGTGGAGCGGCTGGGGTGAGCCCGGTGGGTCAGCCGCGGCCGAGGACCGAGCGCAGCGTCTTCTCCAGGTCGGTGTCGCTGAAGGCGTAGCCCGACTCCTGCAGCTTCGCGGGCACCGCCCGCTGACCCCCGATGACGCTGGCCCGGCCGAACTCGCCGAGCCCCGCCGACACCGCGAAGGCCGGCACCGGCAGCGGGGTCGGGCGGGACAGCACGCGACCCAGGACGCGGGTGAACTCGGCGTTGGTGGCCGGCTCGGGCGCGGTGAGGTTGACCGGGCCGGAGACGTCGGCGGTCAGCAGGTGCCGCATGGCGCCGATCTCGTCGTCCAGGCTGATCCAGGGCCAGTACTGCTTCCCGGACCCCAGCCGGCCGCCCAGGCCGAGCCGGAAGACCAGGCCGAGCACCTTGATCAGCATCGCGTCCGGGCCGAGCACCAGGCCGGTGCGCAGCAGCACCACCCGCACCCCGGCGTCGGCGGCCGCGGCGGTGGCGCCCTCCCACCGCACGCACAGCTGGGCGAGGAAGTCCGAGCCGGCGGGGGCGCCCTCGCGGATCTCGGCCGGGCCGGTGTCGCCGTAGTAGCCGATGCCGGAGGCGTTGAGCAGCACCCGCGGCCGTGAGGGGTCCTCGGCCGCGGCGGCGGCCAGCGCCTGGCTGATCGTCGCCGTGGCCTCGATCCGGCTGCTGACCAGCTCCTGCCGGTAGCGGCGGGTCCACGGCCGGGGCCGGATGGGGGCGCCGGCGAGGTTGACGACCGCGTCGACGTCGCGCAGCAGGTCGGGGTCGATGCGGCGGTGCTGGGGATCCCAGCGGTGCTCGTCGGCCGTCCGCGGGGTGCGGCGCACGAGCTGCCGCACCTCGTGGCCGTCGGCGCGCAGGGCGGGCACGAGCGCGCCCCCGATGAGGCCGGAGGCTCCGGCCACGGCGATCTTCACGAGCTACCTCCTCAGGTCCCCCCCGGACGCGATCAGGGCCCCGGCTCGTTCGCCGAGGCCCTGACCGAGGTGCTGCTAGGCGAGACCGAGCTCGCCGTGGAACTGGCCGGCTTCCAGCCGCTCCTTCACCGTGGTGAGGAAGCGTGCCGCGTCCGCGCCGTCGACGATGCGGTGGTCGTAGGTCAGGGCCAGGTAGACCATCGACCGGACGGCGATGACCTCCCCGAGCTCCGCGTCCTCCACGACGACGGGACGCTTCACGACCGACCCGACGCCGAGGATGGCCACCTGCGGCTGGTTGATGATCGGCGTGTCGAACAGCGCGCCCCGGCTGCCGGTGTTGGTCAGCGTGAAGGTGCCACCGCCCAGCTCGTCGGGGGTGATCTTGTTGGAGCGGGTGCGCTCCGCGAGGTCGGCGATCTTCCGGGCGATCCCGCCCAGGCTGAGGTCACCGGCGTCGTGGATGACGGGCACCAGCAGGCCGCGCTCGGTGTCGACGGCGATGCCCAGGTTCTCCGCGTCGTGGTAGGTCACGGTGCCCGCGGCCTGGTCGATCGAGGAGTTCACCGACGGGTGGGCCTTGAGCGCCTCGACGGCCGCCTTGGCGAAGAAGGGCAGGAACGACAGCTTGACGCCCTCGCGGGACTCGAAGTCGCCCTTGGCCTGCTGGCGCAGCTGGGCGATGCGGGTGACGTCGGCCTCGAGGACCGTGGTGAGCTGGGCGCTGACCTGCAGCGACTCGACCATCCGCTTCGCGATGACCGTGCGCAGCCGCGACATCTTCTCGGTGCGGCCGCGCAGCGAGGTGTCCGGCGTGGCGGCCGGCGACGGCGTGCGCTGCGCGCCTCCGGACGCGGCCGGGGCCGCCGGAGCCGGCGCGGACGCCTTCTCGGCCGCGGCGAGGACGTCCTGCTTGCGGATCCGCCCGCCGACGCCGCTGCCGGTCACCGACGAGAGGTCGACGCCGCGCTCGGCGGCCAGTCGGCGCACCAGCGGCGTCACGTAGCTTCCGCCGCCGTCACCGCCGGAGGACTGCTGACCGGCAGGGGCCTGCGGCGCCACCTGCGGCGGCGGCGCGGACGTGGGGGAGGCGGCCGGCTGGGCGCCGCTGGCGCCGTAGTCGCCACCGGGCTGCGTGGTCGCGGTCGCGGCCGGCTTGGCCTCGGGAGCCGCCTGCGGCTCCTCCTCGGCCGGCGCCTCCTGCTTCGGCGCCTCCTGCTGCTGCGGGGCCTGCTGGGCGGGGGCGGCCGGGGCCGGGGCGGACCCGCCGGCCGCGCCGGTGCCGATGACCGCCAGCTGGGCGCCGACGTCGACGGTCTCGTCCTCGTTCACGGTGATCTCGAGCAGCGTGCCGCTGACCGGCGCCGGGATCTCGGTGTCGACCTTGTCGGTGGAGACCTCGAGCAGCGGCTCGTCGGCGGTGACCTCGTCCCCCACGGCCTTGAGCCAGCGGGTCACGGTGCCCTCGGTGACGCTCTCGCCCAGCGCCGGCATGGTCACCGGCGTGCCCTCGCCGCCACCACCGCCGCCGGACCCGCCGGACGGGGCCGCCGGGGGCTCCTCCTGCTGCTGCGGGGCGGGCTGCTCCTCGGAGGCCTCGGGAGCGGCGTCCTCGACCTGCTGGCCGGGGGTCTGCGGCGTCTCGGCGTCCTCGGCGGACGCCGGCGGGGCGGCGTCACCGGCACCGTCGCCGTCGCCACCGATGACGGCGAGCTCGGCACCGACGTCGACGGTCTCGTCCTCGGCGACCAGGATCTTGGTCAGCACACCCGCGGCGGGCGAGGGGATCTCGGTGTCGACCTTGTCGGTCGACACCTCGAGGAGGGGCTCGTCGACCTCGACCTGCTCACCCTCCTGCTTGAGCCATCGGGTGACCGTGCCCTCGGTGACGCTCTCGCCCAGGGCGGGCATGGTGACGGACGTCGGCATCGGGGCAGGACTCCTTCGGTGGCGCTGGTAGGTGGGGTGTGCGGGTCAGCCGTGGACGTGCAGCGGCTTGCCGGCCAGGGCCAGGTGGGCCTCGCCCAGCGCCTCGCTCTGGGTCGGGTGCGGGTGGATGAGGCTGGCGACGTCGTCGGCCTCGGCCTCCCAGTTGTAGATGAGCTGGGCCTCGGCGATGAGCTCGCCCACCCGGCTGCCGACCATGTGGATGCCGACGACGGGGCCGTCGGGCGCCTGGATCAGCTTGACCGCGCCGGTGGTCTTGAGGATCTGGCTGCGGCCGTTGCCGGCGAGGTCGTAGGTGAGGGTCTTCACCTCGCCGTAGCGCTCCTTGGCCTGGGCCTCGGTGAGGCCGACCGAGGCGACCTCGGGGTCGGAGTAGGTGATCCGCGGGACGCCGGCGTAGTCGATCGGCGCCGGGTCGAGCCCGGCGACCTTCTCGGCCACGAGGATGCCCTCGCCGAAGCCGACGTGCGCCAGCTGCAGGGTGGGGATGAGGTCGCCGACGGCGGAGATGGTCGGGACGCTGGTCGAGCAGTACTGGTCGACCAGGACGTAGCCGCGGTCCATCTGCACGCCGGCCTCCTCGTAGCCCAGGCCCTGGCTGACCGGGCCGCGGCCGACGGCCACGAGCAGCAGCTCGGCCTCGATCTCCTTGCCGTTCTCCAGCGAGACCTTGACGCCGTTGTCGGTGTGCTGGACGCCGGAGAAGCGGCTGCCCAGCTCGAAGGCGATCTTGCGGCGGCGGAAGGCGCGCTCCAGCAGCTTCGAGGCGGACTCGTCCTCGAGGGGCACGAGGTGGGGGAGCGCCTCCACGATGGTGACGTCCACGCCGAAGGACTTCCAGGCGCTGGCGAACTCGCAGCCGATGACGCCGCCGCCCAGGATGATCGCCGAGGACGGGACGCGGTCCAGGTTCAGCGCGTGGTCGCTGGTGATGACCTTCGAGCCGTCGATGTCCAGGCCGGGCAGGCTGCGGGCGTAGGAGCCGGTGGCCAGCAGGATGTGCTTGCCCTCGTAGCTCTGGCCGTTCACCTCGACCGTCGTCGGGGAGGTCAGGCGGCCCTCGCCCTCGACGTAGGTGATCTTGCGGGCCTTCACCAGGCCCTGCAGACCCTTGTACAGCTTGGCGATGACGCCGTCCTTGTAGGCGTTGACGCCGTCCATGTCGATGCCGGCCAGCGACGTCTTGACGCCGAACTGCTCGCCCTCGCGGGCGAGGTCGGCGACCTCACCGGCGTGCAGCAGCGCCTTGGTCGGGATGCAGCCCCGGTGCAGGCAGGTGCCGCCGACCTTGTCCTTCTCGATCAGGACGACGTTCAGCCCGAGCTCCGAGGCGCGGAACGCCGCGGCGTAACCACCCGAGCCACCGCCGAGGATGACCAGGTCGGCGGGGGACGTGGGTGCGCTCACGGATGCTGCTCCTCTGCTGCGGTGTCTGGCCGCCGCTCGAGCGGGCGGGGCCTCGGGTCCATCCTGCCACTCCGGGAACGACCCGGCCGGGACCGCCGTTGGCTTGCCGAGCGTGCTGATGATCACCAGGGTCGCCGGGCGCGCGGCGGAGGACGGGAGAGGCGCCATGGGGCTGTTCGACCGGCTGCGCGGCAGGGGGCGTCGTCGTCCCGGCCGGGCGGGGGACGACGGGCGGCGGAGCACCCTGGACCGCGGCTCGCAGCGCACCGATCTGCGGCACCTGGAGCAGTTCGTGGCCTCGCGCCGCGGCGTCGAGGGCTACGTCGAGCCCCGCACCGCGGTCACCGAGACGACGATCGTGCTGGTCGCCGCCGACGGAGAGTGGACCCGCCGCCGCATCGACGGTCCCGACGTCGCGCGCAAGCTGTCGCGTGACCTGTCCATCCCGGTCTACGACGCCCAGGTCACCGGCTACCCCCAGCGGATGCGCGACTGGTCGTCGCGCCAGAAGGGGTTGTGACCTCCGATTTTCCGCGGAGAGGCGGGCCGCCTTTCCGCGGAAAAGCAGGGATCAGTCGGCGATGAGGGCCTCGATGGTGGCCAGCAGCGTGCGCACCGGGACGCCGGTGCCGCCCTTGGTGGTGTAGCCCCACGGCCCGCCGGTGTTGTAGCTGGGCCCGGCGATGTCGATGTGCGCCCACGGCAGGTCGGCCGGCACGAACTCCTTGAGGAAGTGGCCCCCCACCAGCATGCCGCCCAGGCGGTCGGCGTTGGCGTTGACGAAGTCGGCCACCGGCGAGTCCAGCCCGCGGCGCAGCTCCGGCGGCAGCGGCATCGGCCACATCGCCTCGCCGGAGCGCTCCGACGCCGCCACGACGGCGTCCCGCAGGTCGTCACTGCCCATGACGCCGGCGGTGCGGGCGCCGAGCGCGACGGTCTGCGCGCCGGTGAGCGTCGAGGTCTCCAGCAGGGCGTCGGGCCCGTCCTCGGCCGCGCGCGCGATGGCGTCGGCGAGGACGACGCGGCCCTCGGCGTCGGTGTTGGTGATCTCGGCCTTCTTGCCGTTCCGGAAGGTGACGACGTCGGCCGGGCGGTAGGCGGTGCCGCTGGGCAGGTTCTCGGCCATGGGCACGGTGGCGGTGACCTCGACCGGCAGCCCGAGCTGGGCGACGAGGCACACGGTGGCGATCACGGCCGCGGCACCGGCCATGTCGCTCTTCATGTCCTCCATCTTCGCGGCGGGCTTGATCGAGATGCCGCCGCTGTCGAAGGTGATGCCCTTGCCGACCAGTGCGATCTTCTTGCGCGCGCCCGCGCCCCGGTAGGTCAGGCGGAGCAGCCGCGGCTTGCGGTCCGAGCCCCCGCCGACGGCGAGGATGCCGCCGTAGCCGCCGGCAGCCAGCGCGTCCTCGTCGAGGATCTCCGAGCTGAGCCCGAGCTTCTCGCCGGCGGCAGCGCCCCGCGCGGCCAGCTCGGCGGGGAAGAGGTCGTTGGGCGGGGTGTTGACCAGGTCCCGCACGAGGACGACGGCCTCGGCGACGGCGCGGGCCCGGCGCAGCGCCGTCTCGGCCTCCCCGGTGCCCGGCACGACGACGGTGATCTCCTGCGGGGGCAGCGGCCGGTTCGCGGGCAGGTCGGACTTGTAGGCGGTGAACTCGTAGGCGCCCAGCAGCGACCCCTCGCCGACGGCGTGCAGCCGCTCGGCGTCGGGCGCACCGCCGACGGCGGCCAGGAGGCTCACCAGCGACCGGCGCCCGGTCAGCGCCCGGCTGGCGGCCCCGGCCGCGCGGCGGACGGCCTCGGCGCGGTAGCCGCCGGAGGCGTCGGGCGCCCCCAGGCCGGTGACGGCGACGACCGGGAACGGGCCCTGGCCGAAGGTGGCCAGCCGCGTGACCTCGTCCTCGCCGCCGCGGGCGCCGAGGTCGGCCAGCGCGGCGAACAGCCGGCCACCGAGCAGCCGGTCGACCGCCTCGGCGCCGGGTGTGGGGAGCGGCCCGTCGGGGCCCTTGCCGACCGCGACGACGACGGCGTCGGCGGTGAGCTTCTCGAGGGGCTGGTCGGTGGCGGTGATCGTCGGCGGCACGTCCCGATTCTAGGGCGACCGTTAGCGTGATCCCCCGTGAGCCCGCTGACCTCGCCCCTGCACGACCGGCACGTCGCCGCCGGTGCCAAGCTCGCCGACTTCGGCGGCTGGTCCATGCCGATCGAGTACGCCGGCGGGGGAGTGCTGGCCGAGCACACCGCCGTCCGGGAGGGCGTCGGGCTGTTCGACGTCTCGCACCTGGGCACCGGCACGGTGCGCGGCCCGGGCGCGGCGGCGTTCGTCGACGCCTGCCTCACCAACGACCTCGGCCGCATCGGTCCCGGCCAGGCCCAGTACACGCTCTGCTGCCTGCCCGACGGCGACCCGCGCGCCGGCGGGGTGGTCGACGACCTCATCGTCTACCTGAACGGGCCCGACGACGTCCTGCTCGTGCCCAACGCCGCCAACGCCGCCGAGGTGCTCGGCCGGCTCGCGGCCGAGGCGCCCGAGGGCGTCGTCGTGGAGGACCGGCACGCCGACGTCGCCGTCCTGGCGGTGCAGGGGCCGCGCTCGCTCCAGGTGCTGGAGCTGCTGGGCATGCCCGGCGAGCTGTCCTACATGTCCTTCGTGACCGGCACCGGGGCCGGCGCCGGCGAGGTCACCGTCTGCCGGACCGGCTACACCGGGGAGCACGGCTACGAGCTCCTGGTCGCCGCGGAGCACGCCGGCGAGCTGTGGGACGCACTGCTCGAGGCGGGGCAGGACCTGGGCATCCGCCCGTGCGGACTGGGTGCCCGCGACACGCTGCGCACCGAGATGGGTTACCCGCTGCACGGTCACGAGCTGTCGCGTGACATCACCCCGCTCCAGGCGCGCGCCGGCTGGGCCGTCGGGTGGGGCAAGCCGGCGTTCTGGGGGCGCGAGGCGCTGCTCGCCGAGCGCGCGGCCGGCCCCGCGCGCACGCTGTGGGGTCTGCGGGCCACCGGCCGCGGCATCCCGCGGGCGGGCATGGCGGTGCTGGACGCGGCGGGCGAGCGGGTCGGGGAGACGACCAGCGGCACGTTCTCCCCGACGCTCAAGACCGGGATCGCCCTGGCCCTGCTCGACACCGCTGCCGGCATCGAGCCCGGCGCGGAGCTCGCCGTCGACGTCCGCGGCCGGCCGCAGGCGGTCGAGGTGGTCAAGCCGCCGTTCGTGCCCTCGCACGTCCGCTGATCAGGAGGCGTTCTTCCGGGTCGGGTCGGCGTCGCCCTTCCCGGGCTCGGCCTTCGCCGGCAGCGTGTCCGCGACGACGGCGCCGCGGGTCCCCATCGGCGCGGGGTCCCCGTCGGTGGTGTCGACGGCGGTCTGGTGCTCGGTCTCGGCGTTGATCTCCGCGCCCAGCAGCACCAGGTAGCAGGTCAGGTACAGCCACAGCATCAGCACGATGACGCCGGCGATCGCGCCGTAGGTCTTGTCGTAGGACCCGAAGTTGTTCACGTAGATGCTGAAGCCGACGCTCACCGCTGCCCAGAGCAGGGTGACGACCACCGAACCGAGGCTGACCCAGCGCATCTGCGGCGCGTCGCGGTCGGGCGCCAGGCGGTAGAGGACGGCCAGCGACCCGGCGAAGACGACGAACAGCAGGGCCCAGCGGGCCACCTGCGCGAGCACCGTGCCCACCGCGCCCAGCGGGAGCTCCTCGAGGACCGCCGGGACGACGGCGACCAGGGTGAGCGCCACCAGCACGAAGACGACGGCGCCGAGGGTGAGCCCCAGCGAGAGCAGCTTGCGCTTGACGAAACCGCGCGCCTCCACCTCGTCGTAGGCCAGGTTGACGGCGGTGACCAGGTTCCCCACACCGCCCGAGGCGCTCCACAACGCCGCCAGGATCGACGTGATCAGCCCGAAGGTGAGCGCGCCGCCGCTGTTCTCGGTGATGGCCGTCAGCTGGTCGCCGATGAGCCGCGCGGCGTCGTCGGGGAGCTGCTCGGAGAAGCCCTCGACCTGCTCGGTGACCGTCGCCGGCGAGGCCACCAGGCCGTAGATGGAGATGCTCGCGATGAGCGCGGGGAAGATGGCCAGGAACCCGAAGAACGCCACCCCGCCGGCGATGATCGGCATGTTGTCGGCGTTGTGCTCGGCCCAGGAACGCTTGAGGATCTGCTTCCAGCCGGCCCAGGGGATCTGGGTGGGGCTCTGCGCGGTGACACCGGGCAGCTGGTCCGGGGTGGGGGCGCCGGCCGGGAGCCTCGCCGGGTCGTCGGCGGGCGGCCGGGTGGCTGCCTCGCGGGCCGCGGCCCGCCGGGCGGCCTTCTCCTCGACCCGCTCGCGGATCCGGTCGACGGCGCTCTCGCGCGGCCTGGTGCCGGTCATCTGGGTGCTCCTCGTTCAGTCGCCGGGCCAGGCGCCGGTGACCTGCTTGAAGCCCTGGGCGCCGGCGCGGTCGACGGCCGCCTTCGTCGCGGCGAAGATGGCGCCCTGGATCGCGGCGGCCAGCACGACCTCCCGCATCCGGTACTCGCTCTGCAGCGCCGAGGGCGCCTCCTCCTCCTTGGCGACGAGCTTCCACACCTGCTTGAACACGATCCCGCTCAGCGAGCCGGCGACCAGGCCGCTCACCAGGCCGATCGGCCGGTAGGCGAGCTTGGCGCCCTTGTTCTTCTTGGCCTCGCCCTTGTTGCGCTTGCTCAACGCTTCCTCCTCGGGTTGGCGCGCCGGCGGCGCAGCACGATCAGCCCCACGACCAGGCCCACCAGGACGGCGCCGGCGCCGATGACGGCCGGCGGGCTCTCCCGGTAGGTCTCGACGGCGGTGTCCTTGGTGCGGGCGACCCGCTCGCGGGCGCGGGCGGGGACGTCGAGCCGATTGCTCAGCTCGTCCACGGTCCGGCCGAGCTGCTCGCGGGTCGCGTCGATCTCGGCCCGCAGCGCGTCGACGTCGCTGGTGCCGTCGGGGGCGGTCACCGGGACAGCCCCTGCTTGACGGCGGCGATGTCGGCCTGGACTCCGGCGATGGCCTCCGTCGGCACCGGCGGGACGGCCTTCTCGACGTCCTTCTTGCCCACCAGCGCGAGCACGCCGGCGATGACGAGCAGGACAAGGGCCACGATCAGCGCGGCGAGCCAGGCCGGGAGCGCCAGGTCCAGCGCCAGGACCGCGGTGGCGACGAGCACGGCCAGGCCCAGGAAGGCGAACAGCCCGGCGCCGCCGAACAGCCCGGCGCCGACGCCCAGGCGCTTGGCCTTCTGCGCGACCTCGGCCTGGGCCAGCCGTGCCTCGTCCCGGACCAGCCGGCTGATCTGCTCGGTGAGCTGGGTGACCAGCTGGCCGGTGGAGGCGTCGGCGGGGTCGGCCGGCACGGCGGCCGCGCGCGTGGCGCCGCCGGTCGGGGCCGGTGGTGGAGCTGCGGTCATGGATCCTCCGCTCGGACGCAGTCGCAGCACCCATGCCCGTGGGGAGGCGTCGGGTAACCACGACGATGATCACGTCACGGACACGGGCGCACTAGCCTGCGGGGCATGAGCTGGCACTGGCGCCTGGAGGACCCGGCGGGCGCGGCGGTCGAGCCGTCGTCGGTCGGGGTGGAGATCCCGCCCGCGGACAACCAGGGCGACGCGGAGTCGTGGCTGGGAGAGAACTGGCGCGACCTGCTGGCGCGCGGGGTGGCCACGGTGACCCTCTTCGAGGACGACCGCGAGGTCTACGGCCCGATGGGCCTGGCGGCCCCCTGACCGCCAGGCCCCTCGCTCACGCGCCGCGCGAGACCTTGCCCGGGTCCCGCTCGACGACGTCGCCCAGCACCTCGTCGATGCGGCCGAGGACGTCGGCGTCCAGCGTGAGGCCGGCGGCCTTCACGTTGTCGTGCACCTGCTCGGGGCGGCTCGCGCCGATGATCGCCGCGGCGACGTTCTGGTTCTGCAGCACCCACGCGACGGCGAGCTGTGCCATGGACAGCCCGAGGTCGGCCGCGATCGGCTTCAGGTCCTGCACGCGCGTGAGCAACTCCTCGTTGCGCAGGAAGCGCTGCATCGAGCCGCCGGCCTCGGCGTGCCCACCGCGCGAGTCGGACGGCGGCTGCTGACCCGGCAGGTACTTGCCGGTGAGGATCCCCTGCGCCAGCGGCGACCAGACGATCTGGGAGAGCCCGTGCTGCTCCGAGGTCGGCACGACCTCCTCCTCGATGACCCGCCAGAGCATCGAGTACTGCGGCTGGTTGCTGATCAGCTGGATGCCCATCTCCTGCGCGAGCTCCGCGCCGGCGGCGATCTCCTCGGCGTTCCACTCCGAGACGCCGATGTAGAGGACCTTGCCCTGCCGCACGAGGTCGGCGAAGGCGGTCATCGTCTCCTCGAGCGGCACCGTGGAGTCGTAGCGGTGCGCCTGGTAGAGGTCGAGGTAGTCGGTCTGCAGCCGCTTCAACGAGGCGGTGCAGCTCTCCATGATGTGCTTGCGGGACAGCCCGCGGTCGTTGCGGCCGGGCCCGGTGGGCCAGTAGACCTTGGTGAAGATCTCCAGCCCCTCGCGGCGCTGCCCGGCCAGGGCCCGGCCGAGGACGGCCTCGGCCTTGGTGCCGGCGTAGACGTCGGCGGTGTCGAAGGTCGTGATGCCGGCGTCGAGGGCGGCGCGCACGCAGGCGTGGGCGGCGTCCTCCTCGACCTGGCTGCCGTGCGTCAGCCAGTTGCCGTAGGCGATCTCGGAGATGGTCAGGCCGGAGCGGCCGAGGCGTCGGAATTCCACGGACGCCGACGGTAGGCCCCCGTCCGCAGTTCCGCGCCGTCGGGCAGCACCCGGGCGCCCAGCGCGGCCAGCCGCTCGCCCAGCTCCGCCGCCGGCGGGTTGTGGTGGCCCAGGTGGACGGCGACGACGTCGGTGCTCCCGGTGACCGCGCCGGCCGCGCGCAGCCGGTCGAGCTCGGTGCCGAACGTCGCCAGGTCCAGGTGCCGGGTGCCGTGCCCGCGCAGGTCGCCGAAGGTCTCCTCCAGCAGGACGACGTCGAACCGCGCGCCGGTCACCGCCTCGACGGCGGCGTCGGGCAGCGGGCCGGTGTCCGTGGCGTAGAGCAGCCGCCCGCCGTCGGGTCCGGTGAGGTCGTAGAGAACGGCGGGGACCTCGTGGTCGGCCGGGAGCACACGGACCTGGTAGCCCCGCAGGTGCAGCACCCGCCCCGGCTCCACCGGGACCAGCTCGACGGGGGCGCCCGGTGCGAGCCAGGGCCGGCACTCCTCGAGGACGGCGGCCGGGCCGGCGATGGTCAGCGGCTCCGCGGGCCGCACCCAGTGCCGCCACAGCAGGGCGAAGGGTGCGCAGTGGTCGGGGTGGGCGTGGGTGACCAGGACGGTGTGCACGTCCGCCAGTGAGACGCCGTCGGGCGGCAGCGCAGGGGAGAGGTCCAGCAGCACCCGGCCGTCGACGAGGACCGAGGTCTGTCGGCGCGACACACCGTGTGCGCGGGCGTCCGCGCACGACCCGCAGGCGCACCACGGGTTGGGCCAGCCGTCGGCCGCACCGGTGCCGAGCAGCCGGACGTGCACCGGTCGCCGGGCTCAGACGTCGGCGCCGACCGGCACCTCGGGCTTGGGGAAGCGCCAGCGGCGGATCATCGTGGCCCGGCTGATGCCGTACCAGGAGGCGCCGCGGACCTTCTCGGTGCCGGCGGGGAAGCGCTCGGCCAGCGTGCGCTTGATCTTCCGGTTGAGGACGACGGAGTCGACGATGAGCAGCAGGAAGAAGCCGAACAGCAGGAAGCTGGCGTAGCCGCGCACCGCCGCGCTGGGGACGAACGTGCCGATCAGCGCGACACCGGCGATGGCGAGGAACCAGCTGCCCACGTTCCGCCGCGCGTCGACGACGTCGCGGACGGTCTTGCGGACCGGGCCGCGGTCGCGGGCGGGGAGGTAGGCGTCCTCGCCGCGGGCGGCACCGCTGCGGACGTCGGCGCGCCGGGCGGCCTGCTGCTCGCGCATGCGGCGGTAGGCCTCCTTGCGCGTCGTCGGGGGCGGCGGGGGCGGCCCGGGACGGCGGCCCTGCGCCTCGTTGCGGCGCGGGGTCGGCCGGCCCTTGCCCGCCGTCTTCACCACGTGCGCGGACTGCCCGCCCGGCTCGGCCGAGGGCGCGGGATCGGTCGTCTCGGCGGCGTTCCGGCGGCCGGGCAGGCGGAGCTTCACAGCTCGGCAGTCTACGTGGACCCGCGCACGGCCTCCGGATCCGTGCTCCGGCGCCGTACAGTGGAAGAAGCTCCGCCACGGCGGTGTTGGTCCGCCGCAGATGGTGCGCAGCGGACACCTCGGATGCAGGAGGACACGGACATGACGGTGCAGGACACCACGACCCTCGACGGTGGCGCGGCCGGTTCCACGGGCGTGCTGCTCAGCGACCCCGCGGCCGCCAAGGTCAAGGCGCTGCTGGACCAGGAGGGCCGCGACGACCTGCGTCTGCGCATCGCCGTCCAGCCCGGCGGCTGCTCGGGCCTGCGGTACCAGCTCTTCTTCGACGAGCGGTACCTCGACGGCGACCAGACCTACGAGTTCGGCGGGGTCGAGGTCATCGTCGACCGGATGAGCGGCCCGTACCTCGGCGGCGCCACGATCGACTTCGTCGACTCCATCGAGAAGCAGGGCTTCACGATCGACAACCCCAACGCGGGCAGCTCCTGCGCCTGCGGGGACAGCTTCAGCTGATCCCAGCCGCACGGCAGAGCCCGGTCCCTCCTCGGAGGGGCCGGGCTCTGCTGCTTCTCACAACCGGACGGGGTAGACCGTCTGCGGGATCTCCGGGCGGATGCGCTCCTCGACGAAGATCCCGTGCCAGATCATGAACACCAGCAGGGTCCAGAGCTTCCGCGAGTGGTCGACCGGTGAGCCGGCGCGCTGGTTGGCGCGGTGCGCGGCCAGCATCGCCAGCACCTGCGACTTGTCCAGCCACTCGTCGGTCTGGCTGGCCTCGATCACCGAGCGCGCCCAGTCGTGCAGGTCCTCGGCCAGCCAGTGCCGGGTCGGGACGGGGAAGCCGAGCTTGCGCCGGTTCAGCACGTGCGCCGGCACGATCTGCTCCAGCGCCCGGCGCAGGGCGTACTTCGTCGTCTCCTTGGTCACCCGCTGGTCGACCGGCAGCGTGCCCGCGACCCGGAACACCTCCGGGTCGAGGAAGGGCACCCGCAGCTCGAGCGAGTTGGCCATCGTCATCTTGTCGGCCTTGACCAGGATGTCGCCGCGCAGCCAGGTGAACAGGTCCACGTACTGCATGGCGGTCACGTCGTCGTAGCCGGCGGCCCGGGTGCGCTCGTAGAGCTCGGCGGTGACCGCGACGTGCGAGAGGTCGGGGTCGCGGCGCTCCAGGAAACCGAGCTCGTCGTCGCGGAAGATCCGCGCGTTGCCGTAGTAGCGCTGCTCCAGGGGGATGGACCCGCGGCGCAGCAGGTCCTTGCCGCGCATCCCGTCGGGGAGCCGCGTCGAGAGCGCACCCAGCGCCCGGCGGACACCGGTGGGCAGCCGGTCGAAGGCGGCCAGCGACAGCGGCTCGCGGTAGATGTTGTAGCCGCCGAACAGCTCGTCGGCGCCCTCCCCGGAGAGCACCACCTTCACGTGCTTGCGAGCCTCGCGGGCGATGAAGTACAGCGGCACCAGCGCCGGGTCGGCGACCGGGTCGTCGAGGTACCAGACGACCAGCGGGATGGTGTCGGCGAACTCGTCGGCCGTCACCACCTTGGTGATGTGCTCGACGCCGATGGCGGCGGCCGACTCGGCGGCGACGTCGATCTCCGAGAAACCCTGCCGCTCGAACCCGGTGGTGAAGGTGAGCAGCTTCGGGTTGTAGCGCTTGGCCAGCGCGGCGATCGCGGTCGAGTCGATGCCGCCGGAGAGGAAGGAGCCGACCGTCACGTCGGCGCGCATGTGCACCCGCACCGAGTCGTCCAGCACGTCGGCGATGCGGTCGTAGAGCGCCTGCTGCTCGTCCTTCGCCACGGGCCGGACCGGGAAGGTCGGGTGGAAGTACCGCGTCGTCGTCAGCTCGCCGTCGGTCACCGTGAACCGGGTGCCGCTCTCGATCCGCCGGATGGCGCGGTGCAGCGTCGCCGGCTCCGGGACGTACTGCAGGGTCAGGTAGTGCTGCAGCGAGGCGGCGTCGACCCCGCCGGCCGCCGCGCTGCCCCCGAGCATCTCGAGCAGCGCCTTCTTCTCCGAGGAGAAGGCCAGCGCGCCGTCGTGCAGGCGGGTGACGAACAGCGGCTTGATGCCGAAGGGGTCGCGGGCGCCGAAGACGGTCCGCGTCTCGGTGTCCCAGATGAGGAAGGCGAACATGCCGCGCAGCCGGTCGACGACGTCCTCGCCCCACAGGTGGTACCCGGCGACGATGGCCTCGGTGTCGCCCTCGGTGGCGAAGGTGGCGCCGGCGGCCTTCAGCTCCTCGCGGAGCTCGAGGTAGTTGTAGATCTCGCCGTTGAAGACGATCCGGTAGCGGCCGTCGGCGTAGGGCATGGGCTGGTGGCTGTGCTCGATGTCGATGAACGACAGCCGGTTGAAGCCGAAGACCGCGCGGTCGTCCCACCACTGCTCGGTCTCGTCCGGTCCGCGGTGCCGAAGGCAGTGCTGGGCCGAGCGGACTGCCGCGACGGTGGCGTCGTCGACGCGGTCGGCGTCGGTGGAGAAGTAGGCGAGCAGGCCGCACATCAGGCGCAGGTCTCCCGGGATAGCAGGGGGTGGGCGGGGCCCGAGGTGGTCAGACCCGCTCGCCGGCGCGCATCCGGGCGGTGGCCCGGCGCTCGGCGACGAAGGAGAGCACCGGCACCGTGCCGGCGACCACCGTGAGCAGGAAGCCCTTGAGGGACCACCTGGCCCGCAGCGCGAGGTCCACCGCGGACAGGAAGAACAGGCCGTAGAGCCAGCCGTGCGCCGTGCCCAGGACGGTCGAGGGCTCCGGGACGTCGGCCAGGTGGTTGAGCGGTACCGCGACGAAGATCAGCGCGATCAGCAGGACGCCGACGACGGTCGCCATCACGCGGTAGCGCAGCAGCGCCTGACCGATGGCCTCGTCGGAGTTCCGCGACGAGGCCGTGCGCTCAGCGGCCATGACCGGCCCGCTGCCCGAGCGCCTTCTCGTTGAGCTCGGCGAGGTAGGCGTTGTAGGCGGCCAGCTCCGGGTCGCCGGTCGTGTCGATGCGCGGCCGCTGGTAGAGGACGACGGCGTTCCCCGGGGCGTCGGCGTCCGGGGCGCGGCGCAGCTCGTCGCGCGCCATGCGCACGTAGAACCACACGCCCATCAGCCCGTAGAGGGGCCACTGCAGGGCGTAGCTCCAGTTGACCGCGCCGCCGCCGTCCTCGGCCTTGGACAGCTGCCACCAGCCGAGGAACCAGGTGGCGACGAAGAGCGCGACCACCACGAGGTGCAGGAGCACCCACTTGGGGGTCAGCAGGCGGGACCACACACCCCGACTCTAACCGGCCGGGCCGCGCGGACCCCGCGGCTGAGGGGCGGCATCGGCCACACCGGGTGCGACCCGCCGGTCACGCGTCTCCGGTGGTCAGCCGCCGAGCGCCGTCGGCTAGTCTCGGCACACACTGTGAACGGCGTGGACGCCGCCTGCCGAAACCGGCCGGGGGCCCCGCTGGGAGGACCGTCCGGGGTACCGGGCGGAGGACGAGGAGGCAACGAGCAGTGGCTCGAGGCAGCAGGCTCGCGCGGCTGGCCGCGCTCGGTCTCCTGGGGGTGCTCACCCTCGCCGGGTGCGACATGCCCAACAACGAGTTCTGGCGGTTCGGCTGGCCCGAGGGCGTCACCGACCAGGCCGAATCGATGCGCGAACTGTGGACCGGTTCGGTCATCGCGGCGCTCATCGTCGGTTTCCTGGTGTGGGGCCTGATCCTCTACTCGGTGGTCGCCCACCGGAAGCGCAGCGACGAGCTGCCGCGGCAGACGGCCTACAACCTGCCGCTGGAGATCGCGTACACGATCGCGCCGTTCCTCATCATCGCCGGCCTGTTCTTCTTCACGGTCGTGACGCAGAACGAGGTCCAGGAGCGCAGCGACGACCCGGACGAGACGATCGCGGTCAACGCCTTCAAGTGGAACTGGCAGTTCGTCTACCCCGACACCGAGGGCCCCGACGGCGAGGCGGTCAACACCGTCGGCAGCAGCACCGAGATCCCGGTCCTGGTGCTGCCGACCGACCGCTCGATCCGCTTCGAGGTGGCCTCGGCCGACGTCATCCACTCGTTCTGGGTGCCGGAGTTCCTCTTCAAGCTCGACGTGATCCCCGGCAACGAGAACGGCCGCGACAACGTCTTCGAGGTGACCGTCCGCGAGGAGGGTGCCTACGTGGGCCGCTGCGCCGAGCTCTGCGGGACCTACCACGCGTACATGAACTTCGAGGTCCGCGCCGTGTCCGGTGAGGACTACGACGCCTACCTCGCGGCGCGCGAGGAGGGGCTGGACACCTACGAGGCCCTCGACGAGATCGGCCAGCCCGGCGCTGCGACGAGCACGACGCCGCTCGAGCTCTTCCAGGCCAAGCAGGACGACCAGCAGGGGGCGGGCGGCAATGGCTGACCGCCGCTCGCTGCCGGCCCGCACCGCTCCCACGTCCGAGGAGGCACGACCGTGAAGGTCGAGGCGCTGATCTTCAACATCATCGCGATCTTCTGCGTCGCCGCGGCCGTGACCTACGGCGTGTGGGCGAAGGAGCCGATCGGCACGACCGCCCTGGTCCTCTCCGCGGGGCTGACCGGCATGATCGGGGCCTTCTTCTGGTTCGTGTCGCGGCGCATCGACGCCCGTCCCGAGGACCGCAAGGACGCCGAGATCGCCGACGGCGCCGGCGAGCTGGGCTTCTTCAGCCCGGCCAGCTACTGGCCCTTCGGCCTGGCTCTCTCCGTCGCCATGGCGGGTCTGGGCCTGGCCTTCTGGTACTTCTGGCTGATCGCCATCGCCGCGGCCGCGATCCTCTGCACCGTCGGCGGTCTGCTGTTCGAGTACTACGTGGGGCAGAACGCCACGCAGAGCTGAGCACCACCCCCGTCCGAGGGCCCCTCCCGCTGCGGCGGGAGGGGCCCTCGTGCGTTGCAGGGCCGGCGGTCGTCGTAGGCGCTCCCAGGGCGTTCTCCCGTGCCCCTCGGGTGCCGCAGGACCCCGTGAACGCGAGGACGGCTCCGGGGAGGCACGGCCGGCCGGGCCGAGCAGCACTGACGCGCGCCGGCGGCGTGCGGTCCCCCGCGGTGGTGGCGGCCGGGACATGCCGGGCGAGTGGGAGCGGCGGCCGACGGGCTTTCTCAGGCGCTTCCCGGGGGACTTCTCGTGCTCCCTGAGTGCCGCTGCACCCGGGAGCGCGAGGAACGCCCGGGGAGCCGGCCGTCGGTGACCGAATCACCCGCGCTCACCCATCCCCGCCGAAGTGGCCACTCCGGTGGATGGGGAGGGTCGGCGCACGGGCCCCGGACGTGCAGCAGGGCTCCGGACATGCAGCAGGGCCCCGGTGGACGGATCCACCGGGGCCCTGCTGGACGTGCGCTGCTCGACCGTCAGTCGCGCGGCTCCTGCGGGCGGCCACCCTCGGAGGGCCGGCCGGAGGAGGTGAGCTCGCGGCTCTCGTCGGCGGCGAGGCCGCGGCCCTCGGCGCGCTGCTCGAGCTCGACCTGGGCCGGCTCCTCGATCGGCGAGAAGAAGCCCCGGATCGCGCGCCGGGCGGCACCGATCTGATTCATCTTCTTGGGCACCGGAGCCCCGCCGTAGGTGAGCTGGCCGTGGCCGTGCTCGTCGACCGGGCCCAGCGGCTGGTGGACCTCGATGAACTCACCGTGCGGGAGGCGACGGATGATGCCGGTCTCGATGCCGTGCTCGAGCACCTCGCGGTCGTGCTTCTGGAGACCCAGGCAGATCCGGTAGGTGAGCACGTACGCGATGGGCGGCAGCACGATCACGCCGAGGCGACCGAACCAGATCATCGCGTTGAGGCTGACGTCGAACTTGTCGGCGAACACGTCGTTCCCGCCGGACAGCATGAGCACGCCGTAGAAGGTCAGCGCCATCATGCCGAGCGAGGTGCGGACGGGGACGTCGCGCGGACGCTGCAGGATGTGGTGCGACGCGGTGTCGCCGGAGAGCTTCCGCTCGATGACCGGGTACAGCGCGAGCACCGTGAACATCGCACCGGCGACGACGACCGTGGGCCAGAACAGCGCCGGGATCGTGTAGTTGCCGGGGAGGTTGATGTCCCAGGCCGGGAAGATGCGGGTCGAGCCGTCCAGGAACAGGATGTACCAGTCGGGCTGCGACGCGGCCGAGACCTGGGCCGGGTTGTACGGGCCCCAGAGCCACACCGGGTTGATCTGCACGAGGCCACCCAGGGCGGCGATAACGCCGAACACGATGAACAGCAGACCGGTCGCCTTTGCCGCGAACGTCGGGAAGAGGCGGTTGCCGACCACGTTGTGCTCGGTGCGGCCCGGGCCGGCGAACTGGGTGTGCTTCTGCTTGACCAGGATCAGCAGGTGCACCGCGATGAGGGCCAGCAGGATCGCCGGGATGATCAGCACGTGCGCGATGTAGAAGCGCCCGATGATCAGCTCGCCGACGAAGTCGCCGCCGAACACCGCCCAGTGCGCCCAGGTCCCGATGACCGGGATCGACAGGATGATCGCGCTGATGATGCGGAGACCGGTGCCCGAGAGCAGGTCGTCGGGAAGGGTGTAGCCGGTGACGCCCATGAGCAGGGCGAGCACGAGCATGACCACGCCGATGATCCAGTTCGTCTCCCGCGGCCGGCGGAAGGCGCCGGTGAAGAAGATGCGCAGCAGGTGCGCCACGATCGAGGCGACGAACATGAGCGCGGCCCAGTGGTGGACCTGGCGCATGAACAGGCCGCCGCGGACGTCGAACGAGAGGTTCAGCGCCGAGTCGTAGGCCGCGGACATCTCCACGCCGCGCAGCGGCGCGTAGCTGCCCTCGTAGACGACCTCGCGCAGCGACGGGTCGAAGAAGAACGTCAGGTACGTACCGGACAGCAGCGCGATGAGGAACGAGTAGAGCGCGATCTCACCGAGCAGGAACGACCAGTGGTCGGGGAAGACCTTGTTGAGCGTGCGACGCAGGGGTCCGGCGACGATCAGGCGGTCGTCGAACTCGGTCGCGGCCTTGCCGAGCCGGGTGGTCGGGGCGCCCGGCGCCGTGGCGGTAGCTGCCATCAGATGCGCTCCCGGTTCCAGTATGTGGGGCCGACGGCTTCAGGGTAGTCGCCGCGGGCGACGAAGAAGCCCTCGTCGTCGACGGCCAGGGGCAGCTGCGGCAGGGAGCGGGTCGCGGGGCCGAAGACCGGCTTGGCGCCCTGCGTGACGTCGAACTGCGACTGGTGGCACGGGCACAGGATCCGGCTGGTCTCCTGCTCGTACAGCGACACCGGGCAGCCGGCGTGCGTGCAGATCTTGGAGTAGGCGACGTAGTCGCCGTAGCCGAAGTCGCCCTGGCCGTCGCGGGCGGTCAGCGCCTCGAGCTGCGCGGGGCGCAGACGGATCAGCATCGTCGCGGCGTCGGACTGCCGGTTGCCGCCGGGCACGGCCGGGAAGACCGTCTCCAGCGAGCCGGGCTCCTGGTCGCCGGGGCGGATCGGGCTGCCGTCGTTGCGCACCAGGCGGACGCCCTCGGCCCAGGACGTGCGGCCCAGCGGGTTGCCGGTGTTCGGGTTCTTGATGAGACCGCCCAGCGGCATGAGCAGCATGAGGCCGAGGCCACCGCCCATGAAGCCCAGCGAGCGGGTGATCAGCTTGCGCCGGGCCAGCCCGCTGTTGTGCAGGCCGCCGACGAGGGTGGCACCGGTGGTGACCCGGTCGAAGTGCGAACCGTCGTGCTTGTCCTGCACCGCGGTCTCGTGGGGCAGCAGCTTCTTCGTGTAGAGCACCAGCCCGACACCGAGCAGCGCGAGGGCCAGGCCCATGGTGGCGCCGAGCAGCGGGGTGAAGAGGGCGCTCCACCCGGTGTCGCCGGAGGTCCACTGCCAGTCGGGGAAGAACCAGCCCGAGCCGACGTAGACGACGACGAAGGCGAAGGCGGCCAGCCCGGAGAGGGTGAAGACCAGGCCGACCTGGCGGATCGCGCGCTTCTCCATGCGCGAGCCGGGCTCGGGGCCCGGGTCGACGTGCAGGACCTCCACGCCGTCGTAGCGCGCACCGAGCCGGTCGAGCTCCTCGCGCGGCATCGCCGCGAGCTGCTCGGGGGTGTAGTCGTCGTCGGGACCGCCGTGCAGCGGGCCCGGGGTGTCCGCCCCACCGGTGGAACCGGGGCGGGTGTGCTGCGCGGTCACGCCTTGCTCCCCATCCAGAAGATCCCGAACATCAGGACGCCGATGCCGACCACCCAGATCACCAGACCCTCGGCGACCGGGCCCATCCGGCCGATGCCGGCACCGCCGGGGTCGGCCTGCTGGTCGATCGTCTGGATGTAGTTGATGATCGAGCGCTTCTCCTCCGGCGTCAGCTGGTTGTCACCGAACACCGGCATGTTCTCCGGCCCGGTCAGCATCGCGGTGTAGATCTCGAGGTCGTTGCTGTCGCGCAGGCTGGGCGCCGCCTTGCCGGAGGAGAGCGCGCCCCCCTCACCGACGAAGTTGTGGCACGAGGCGCAGTTCAGCCGGAACAGCTCGCCGCCCTCGGCGACGTCGCCGTCGCGGAGGTCGCCCGACGGGAGGGTCGGGCCGCCGCCGTTGGCCTGCACGTAGGCCATCAGCTGGTCGATCTCCTCGTCGGAGAACACGGCCGGCTTGTCGGGGGCGTCGGCCTCCTGGCGCACGAGCGGCATGCGCCCGGTGTGCACCTGGAAGTACACGGCGGCCTCGCCGACACCGATGAGCGAGGGGCCGCGGTTCGGGACGCCCTCGAGGTTCTCGCCGTGGCAGGTGATGCAGCTGCGCTCGTAGAGCTCGCGGCCGGCCGCCTCGGCGGCGGTCTCCGTGCCCTCGGCCGGGGCCGCCTGCGCGGGGCTGAACACCGAGTACAGGGCGCCGGTGAGCACCAGGCCGACCATCAGGCCGGCGACGTTGGCCACCCGGCGGCGGTGCTTGCTGCGCCGCCGCGCGCGTGCCCGGAGGAGAGGTGCGCGATCGGCAGCGCCGTCGTGGGCCTCGGACTGCGGGTTCTGAGAGGACACCGGCTTCCTAACGGATGAAGTAGATCGTGGCGAACAGCCCGATCCAGACGACGTCGACGAAGTGCCAGTAGTACGAGACCACGATGGCCGAGGTCGCCTGGGCCGGTGTGAAGCGGCCCATGGTCGACCTGATGAGCACGAAGACGAAGGCGACCAGGCCGCCGATGACGTGCAGCCCGTGGAAGCCGGTCGTGAGGAAGAAGACCGATCCGTACGTCGACGAGGCGATCGTCGTGCCGTGGTGGACGAGCTCGTAGTACTCGTAGCCCTGGCCCAGGACGAAGATCAGGCCCAGGACGAAGGTCAGGGTGAACCACCGGCGGAGCCCGAACACGTTGCCGGCCTCGGCCGCGAACACCCCGAACTGGCAGGTGACCGACGAGCTGACCAGGATCAGCGTGATCACCAGGGCGTACGGGACGTTGAGCTCCGTGGGCTCCGGCGGCCACCCGTCGGTGGCCCGGGCTCGCGCGGTGAAGTACATGGCGAACAGGCCGGCGAAGAACATCAGCTCGCTGGAGAGCCAGACGATCGTGCCGACGCTGACCATGTTCGGTCGGGTCAGGGAGTGCACCCGCGAGGTGTCGAAGGTGCTGCTCGCCACGGGGGCCGTTGTCACCCGGCCATCATGGCATCGGCCCCCCGCGCTGACGACCTCGGGTGCGCGCGTGGCGTGGCGTGCGCCGGCGGTGCCGGTGCGGGCGGTCGCGGTCCTACCCGGCCGGTGCGCGCGGAACCACTAGGCTCGCCCGCGTGAGCGCCGCCGGAAACCCCGAAGCACCGGCCACCGTGCTGGTCTACAGCTCCCGCGCCGAGACCCGCGAGGCGGTGCGCACCGCGGTCGGGCGGCGTCCCGCGCCGGACGTCGGCCCGCTCACCTGGGTCGAGTGCGCCACCGGGGACGAGGTGGTCGCCGCGGTCGACGGCGGGGGCGTCGCGCTGTGCATCCTGGACGGCGAGGCCCAGCCCACCGGCGGTCTGGCGCTGGCCCGGCAGCTCGAGCAGGAGGTGCCCGACCGCCCGGCGGTCTGCGTCCTCATCGCCCGCCAGCCCGACCGCTGGCTGGCGCACTGGTCGCGCGCCGAGGGCACGCTGCCGCTGCCGGTCGACCCGCTGACCGCACCCGGCCTGGTGGCGGACCTGCTGCGCGGCTCCGCACGTCGTCCCGTCGCCCGGTGACCGCCGCGCCACCCTCCCGGCCGTCCTGGGCCGGCCTGCTCAACCGGTTGCTGGCCGGGCAGGACCTGGCCGCGGCGGACACCGCCTGGGCGATGACGGAGATCATGGGCGGGGAGGCGACCCCGGCGCAGATCGCGGCGTTCGCCGTCGCGCTGCGCGCGAAGGGGGAGTCGGCGGCCGAGGTCGCCGGCCTGTCGACCACGATGGTCGCCCGCGCCACACCGGTGGAGCTGGCCGTGGAGTGCGTGGACATCGTCGGGACCGGCGGCGACGGTGCGCACACGGTCAACATCTCCTCGATGGCCTCCGTGGTCACCGCGGCTGCCGGGGTCCCGGTGGCCAAGCACGGCAACCGGGCGGCCTCGTCGTCCTCCGGTGCCGCCGACGTGCTGGAGGCCCTCGGCGTCGTCATCGACCTGTCCGCCGCCGCGGTCGCGCGCTGCGTGCACGACGCCGGCATCGGCTTCTTCTTCGCGCCCGTGTTCCACCCCGGCTTCCGCTTCACCGGGGTGCCGCGGCGGGAGATGGGCATCGCGACGGTCTTCAACTTCCTGGGCCCGCTCGCCAACCCCGCCCGTCCGGTGGCCGCGGCCATCGGGTGCGCCGACCGGCGGATGGCGCCCGTGCTGGCGCAGGTCCTGGCCGAGCGGGGCACCCGGGCGCTGGTCTTCCGGGGCGACGACGGCCTGGACGAGCTGACGACCGCGACGACGTCGACGGTGTGGGTGGTCGGGGACGGCGGGGTCCGCCCCGACCGGGTCGACCCCGCGGCCCTGGGGATCGCCCCGGCCTCCGTCGACGCGCTCCGCGGCGGGGACCCGGCCTTCAACGCCGACGTCTTCCGCCGGGTGGTCGGCGGCGAGCGCGGACCGGTGCGGGACGCCGTCCTGCTCAACGCGGCCGCGGCCCTGGCCGCCTTCGAGGGCATCGGGGACGACGTCGCGGCGGCTCTCGCGGGCGGTCTGGAGAGGGCGGCGGCGGCCGTGGACGACGGCCGCGCCGCGGCGCTGCTCGACCGCTGGGTCGAGGTCAGCCGGGACGCGCGGGAGTAGGACCGGGGTCCTCTCTCAGTCCGCGGACTCGAAGCCGATCGAGAAGGCGGCCTCGAGGTCGTGGCGGGAGTAGGCGCGGAAGGCGATGTGCGTCTCGGTCTCGAGCACGCCGGGCACCTTGTTGATGCGGCCGGCGATGACCTCGGCGACCTGCTCGAACTCGCGCACGCGGACCAGGGCGATCAGGTCGACCTCGCCGGCGGTGGAGTAGACCTCGCTGACCCCGTCGAGGTCGGCGATCGCCGCGGCCACCTCGGGGATGGAGTCGGTGGCTGCGTCGATCATCACGATGGCGGTGATCACGCCGGCGATGCTAGCGGGGACCGCCCGCGGTCGCCGACGCCCGCGGTGATCCGGTCGGGCCGTGCCCGGGTGCCGAGCGACCGCCCGTCGGCGAACGGGTCGCGCCGGGCCCCGGTGCCGTCGGCCATGGCGAGGAAGCGGCTGAACGCCCCCGTGCCCGGTGCGGGGCTGGCCAGCGTGCCGTCCAGCTCGACCAGGCGGGTGCCCGGCTTCTCCATCCAGCGCAGCACCAGTTCGGTCTCGTCGACGGTGGCGGCGATCTCGCCGTCCGGGCCGAGCACCGTCTCCGCGGTGCTCAGCAGGCCGGCCAGCGTGCCGCGGACCGACGTCCCCCGGGGTGCGACGCCGGCGCTGACGAGCCGGCCGCGCCGGACGACGGACAGCTCCCAGCCACCGGCGCCGTCGGTGCGCGCGAGGACCAGCTCCGGGACGGCGGCCAGCGACTCCAGCCGCTGCCGGCGGCGCACGGCCCGCAGCAGCACGGCGATCCGGTCGCGGAGGACGGCGGCGTCCTCGTAGCGCTCCTCGGCGGCCAGCCGCTCGACCCGCTCCAGCAGCGGGGCGACCAGCGCGACGGGGTCGCAGGCGACCGCCGCCCGCAGGACCCCCGCGACGTCGGCGTACTCGGCGACGGACTGGGCGCCGGTGCACGGCGCCCCGCACCGGCCCATGTCGAACAGCGCGCAGGCCGACCCGGACGGGGCGCGGGCGGAGATGCGGGCGGTGCACTGCCGCAGGGGAAGCGACTCGTGGACGGCCGCCACCGCCGCGTCGGCGGCGCGGCGGTCGGGGAAGGGGCCGAGGAAGACCCCGGCGCCAGGGCGGACGCGGCGCACCACGGACAGCCGGGGGAAGGGCTCGTCGGTGAGCCGCACCCACAGCGCCCGCTCGGGGAAGCGGGAGCGCCGGTTGTACCGGGGCTTGTGCTCGGCGATGAGGCGCAGCTCGCGGACCGCCGCCTCCAGGGCGTGCGCGCACGGGATGGCGTCGACCCGGTGCGCGAGCGCGACCATCTCGGTGATCCGGCTGCGCTGCTCGCCGGAGGTGAAGTAGCTGCGCACCCGCGTCCGCAGGTCGGTCGACGTGCCCACGTAGAGCGGCTCGTCGCGCGGGCCGCGGAAGAGGTAGACGCCCGGGCCGTGCGGCACGGTGTCGGCCAGGTGGCGCTTGCGCCGGCGCTCGGGGTCGATCTGGCGGGTGAGGCCGGTGAGCTCCTCGAGCGAGGAGATGCCCAGCGGGCCCAGCCGCTCGAACAGCCCGTGCAGCACGTCGACGGTGGCCCGCGCGTCGTCCAGCGCGCGGTGCGTGGGGGAGGTGGTGGCCCGGAAGTACGGCGCCAGCGTGGCCAGCTTGCAGTTGGGCACCTCGTCGCGGGTGAGCAGCCGGCGGGCGAGCACCGCCGTGTCGACCGAGGCCGCAGCGGGCCAGGGGATCGCGTTCTCGGCGCACGCGGCCTTGAGGAACCCGAGGTCGAACGGGGCGTTGTGCGCGACGAGCACGGCCCCGCGTGCGAACTCCAGGAAGGAGGGCAGCACCGTCCCGATCCGTGGCGCGGCGGCGACCATCGACGTCGTGATCCCGGTGAGCACGCTGATGTAGGGCGGGATCGCCGTCCCGGGGTCCACGAGGGTCTGGAACTCGCCGAGCACCACGCCGCCGCGCACCTTCACCGCACCGATCTCGGTGATCGCGCTGTCCTTCGGGGAACCACCGGTGGTCTCCAGGTCGACCACGACGAAGGTGACCTCGGCCAGCGGCGTGCCGAGTTCCTCGATCGTTCCCTGCACGTAGAGCGGGAGGGCGGGGGAGGAGCTCACGGGGCGGACGGTAGGTCGGGGTGCCGACAGTCCCGGGGACGCCGCGCCGGGGCGGTCGCTGCGCGGGGCGGCCGGCCGGGTCGCCCGGCCGGGGGGTACCAGGCCTCCCACCTGGCGGTTCGCCGCCGGCCGGGACACCATCACCTGCGGTGGGCGACGCCGCCCGGATTCCGCAGAGGTGGTCCCGATGTACCCGCGCCCCCCGAGGTCGGCGGTGCCGTGCGCGCCGCGCGGCCGCCCGCCGGCGAGGCTGCTCGTCGCGCCGCTGGTCGCGCTCGCCCTCCTGGTGCCGGCCGCCCCGGCGGGAGCGGCGCCCAGCGACCAGCCGGGCGGGACGTCCGGGGTGCTCGACAGCCGGGCGCTCGACGAGCTCCAGCAGCGGGCCTCCGAGGTGCAGCGCGGGCTGCAGGAGCAGCAGGGGGCGGTGGTCGAGGCCCGGGACGCCCTGGCCGAGGCCGAGCGCGCCGTGGCCGGCGCCCAGGCGGTGCTGGGCGAGGCCGAGGGCGAGCTGGCGGTGCACCAGGAGGAGGTCGCGCGCTACGCCGCGGCCGTCTACCGGGACGGTGGCGCGGTGACCCCGCTGACGCTGCTGCTGACCGGGGGCGACCCCGGCGACGTGGTGTCCGCGCTCGGCTTCCTCGACGTCGTCGACCGGCACGCGGCCTCGGTCATCGGCGACGCGGAGGCGCAGCGGCAGACCGCTCTCGGGGAGCAGCGGCAGGCCGCCGCGGCGCTCGAGCAGGCGCGGGCCCGCGCCGACGAGGTCGGCGCGCGGATGGCGGAGCTGGAGGCCGCGGCCTCCGAGGTCACCGCGGAGCTGGACGCCGCCCTCGGTGCGGTGGACAGGCAGCTGGCCCAGCTGCAGCAGGAGCAGGTCGAGGTCAACGAGCGGACGGCGGCCAGCTGGCGCGCCTACGTCGACCAGCTGGCCGCGGCCGGCGTGGTCGCCCCGCCGGCAGCCGCGCTGGGCGACCCGGCGGCGGGCCTGCCCGAGCGCCTGGTGCCGGTGGGGGCGGCCGGTGGCGGCGCCCAGCGCGGCGCAGCGCAGCTGCCGGGCCGGCCCTCGTCGCTGCTCGTGCTGCCCGCGGAGACGCTGGCGGCGGTCAGCGCCGCCATGGAGGCGCTGGGGCTGCCCTACGCGCCCGGGACGGCGGGACCCGAGTCCTGGGGGTGCGGCTCGCTCGTGCAGGCGGTCTACGGGCGGGCCGGCATCCCGCTGCCGGGGGAGCAGGCGGAGCTGTTCGCCGTCACGACGCCGGTCGCCCCCGCCGACGTGCTGCCCGGGGACCTGGTCTTCCTGGGGACGCCGGAGGCGGGGCTCGGCCACGTCGGCCTGGCCCTGGACGCGCGCACCATGCTCGCGGCCGACGCTCGCGCGGGCGCCGTCGTCGTCCGCACGCTGCCCGCCGAACAGGTGCTCGGTGTCGGCCGGCCGGTCCTCGGCCGGCGCCCGCCGGTCGCGGCGCCGGGGCCGGCCGCGGGCGCGCTGCGGGTGGAGTGCGGCAACACCGTCTACCCGCCCAGCTACGACGGCGCGCGGCAGTGGGGCGGCTACCCCAACGGCCTCATCCCGCCCAGCGCCATGTGCGCGCTCGGGACGGGCGGGCACACGCTGCGCTGCGACGCCGCCGCGGCCTACCGCGCGATGTCGGGGGCGTACGCGGCCGCCTTCGGCGGGCCGCTGTGCATCACCGACTCCTACCGCACCTACGCCGGGCAGGTGGAGCTCTACGGCGAGAAGCCGGCGCTGGCCGCCGTCCCGGGCACGAGCAACCACGGGTGGGGGCTCGCGGTGGACCTCTGCGGCGGCATCGAGACCTTCGGGACGCCGCAGTACGCGTGGATGGTCGCCAACGCCGGCCGGTTCGGTTTCCTGCACCCCACGTGGGCCGACCCCGGCAACGGGCGCGAGGAGCCGTGGCACTGGGAGTACGCCGGCACCTGACCGCCGCCCGCGGAATTGTCGGTGGCCGTTCCTACCGTGCGGATGACTCACGGAGGAGAGACATGCTCATCGACTGCGACACCTGCACCGTCCGCGGCACCGGCTGCGGCGACTGCGTCGTCACCGTCCTGCTCGGCGCCCCGCCCGGCTGGGAAGGGGTCGACCCGGTCGTCGTGCCGATGACCGGTCGTCCGCGTCCGGCCGCCCCCGCGGCCGAGGACGTCGTCGTGCCGCCACCGGGTGTGGTGGTGGAGTTCGACGAGGTCGAGCGCCGGGCGGTCCGCGCACTGGCGGAGTACGGCCTGGTGCCCCCGCTGCGGCACCGCGGCCGTCCCGGGGCCGACGGTGGCGGGGCACCCGGCCGGCGCACCGGCTGAGGACCGCGTCACGTGGCCGGGATGACTGCGGAGGGTGCTTCTACCCCTACGCAGCGCCGATGGTCGGGAGGCGCGCGGTGCGCGGAGCGATTCTCGTCACAGGTTTACCTGCTGCCCCGGTTTGTCACGGCAACATCACGAACGTAGGGTCGTCGCGTCCGACCGGGTGGTCGTCGTCCCCCGAGGGACGGCCTCGGCCGGGCACCGCCGAATCGCCGCACGGCGTCCGCAGGGACGTCCGAGGTGAACCGGGGACCCACCGCAGTCCTGGGGTGAGTTCCCCTGCAGGGCCGGTTCGCCGGTGAGCAGGGGATAGGGCCAGTCTTCCCCGCCCGAACCCGTCAGCTAACTCGGTAGGCGGTGACGAGGAAGAAACGGAGAGCCGCCGCTCGTGGCGACCCCTCACGCCCTACCCCCGCATGCCCTCGCACCGTTCCGTCCCGACACCCCGGCCGGCCCCGTCCGCCGGGTGGGCCGCCTCCGGGCCGGCCTGCTGATCGGTGCGACCACCGCGCTGACCTTCACGATGGTCCCCGGCACGGCCTCCGCCGAGCCCGGCACGGCCACCAGCACCGCCGAGGCCGCGCAGATGGTCGCCGACGCCAGCCGGCAGCTGGAGATCGTCAGCGAGCAGCTCAACGAGGCGAAGGTCGAGCTCCAGCGCCAGCAGGCCGCCGTCGACGGCGCCGAGCAGGCCGCCTTCGAGGCCCAGCAGCAGCGCGCCGCCCTCGACGGGCGCATCCGGCAGCTGGCCCGCACCGCCTACACCAGCGGCGGCAGCTCGCTCACCCAGCTCGACGTGCTGCTGACCAGCGACTCGGCCGACGAGTTCGTCTCCCAGCTCGGCACCCTCGACGCGATCGCCGGGCGCACCAACGCCGCGGTCAGCGAGGTCGCCGAGGCCTCGACCCGCGCGGAGGACACCCGCACCGAGGCGCGCGAGGCCCGCGAGCGGGCCGAGCGGGGCGTCGCGGACATCGAGGCGCAGCAGCGCGACCTCGAGGGCAGGATCGCGGACTACCAGCGGCAGTACGACGCCCTCGACGCCGCCCAGCGGGCTGCCCTCGAGCGCGCGGAGGACGAGCAGCCGGTCCGGGCCTCGCGTGCCGAGCGCACCGCCCCGGCGCCCGCTGCCGCCGCTCCCAGCGGTGCCCCCGCGCCCAGCGGTGCCGCGCAGATCGCCGTCGACACCGCCCTCGCGCAGGTGGGTGACCGCTACGTCTGGGGCGCCGGTGGTCCCGACGCCTTCGACTGCTCGGGCCTCACGTCCTACGCCTACGCCGCCGCCGGCGTCTCGCTGCCGCACTCCAGCCGCAGCCAGTCGCAGATGGGCACGCCGGTCTCGCGGGGCGAGCTGCAGCCGGGCGACCTGATCTTCTTCTACAGCCCGGTCAGCCACGTCGGCATGTACATCGGCAACGGCCAGATGGTGCACGCGTCGACGTCGAGCCAGCCGGTCAAGGTCGCCAGCGTGGACTCGATGGGCAGCTACAACAGCGCCCGCCGCATCGCCGGCTGACGCGCACCGCCCACCGACCGAGGGCCGGTGACCTCCTGGGCGGAGGTCACCGGCCCTCGCCGTCGGCGGCCCCGGGGGGCCCCGGACCCCGCCCCTAGGATCGGCGGCGTGGAGCACCTGTGACGCCGCGCCGCGCGGCCCTGCTGGTCGCGGTGGTCCTGCTCACCGCCTTCGCCGTGGTCGTCGCCGTCACCACGCCGTGGGACGTGCTGCCGGAGCCCCCGGGCGGCGCCACCCCCGCGGACCCGACCGCCGGGCTGTCCGCCGAGCAGGTCAGCCGGGCCGAGGCCTTCGCCGCCGCTCTCCGGCCGGCCTCGCTGGCCTCGCTGCTGCTGGGGCTCGCCGTCTCGGCGGTGCTGGGGCTCACCCGGCTGGGGGCACAGCTGGTCCGGACCGCCGGCGCGCCGCTGGGCGGCCGCTGGGCCGGGCAGGTGCTGCTGGGCGTCCTTGCCCTCGCGGTCGTCGGCCGGGTGGCCACGCTGCCGCTGTCGGCCTACGGCGAGGTGGTGCGCCACCGCTACGGGCTGTCCACGCGGAGCTGGGGCCTGTGGGCCCGCGACGTCGTGGTGTCGACGGCGATCGACGCGGCGCTGACCGCGCTCGGCCTGCTGGTCCTCGTCTGGCTCGCCCGCCGGGCGCCACGCGCGTGGTGGGCGCTGGCCGCGGCGGGGGCGACCGTGCTGGTCGTCGTCGGCTCCTTCCTGTGGCCGGTGCTCATCGAGCCCGCGTTCAACTCCTTCGAGCCGATGCCGCCCGGGCAGCTGCGCACCGACCTGCTGGCGCTGGCCGAGGAGAACGGCACCCCGGTGCAGGACGTGCTGGTGTCCGACGCCTCCCGCCGGACGACGGCGCTCAACGCCTACGTGTCCGGCTTCGGGTCGACCCGGCGCATCGTCGTCTACGACACGGTCCTCGACCGGCTCCCCGACGAGCAGATCGAGGCCATCGCCGCCCACGAGCTCGGGCACGTGGCCACCGACGACGTCCTCACCGGGACGCTGCTGGGTGCCCTCGGCGGCGCGGGCGGGGTCGCCCTGCTCGGCTGGGCGCTCACCTCGCCCCGGCTGCTGCGGCGGGCCGGGGCGCAGGGCCCCGGCGACCCGGCCGTGGTGCCGCTGGCCCTGCTGCTGGTCGCGGTCGGCACGCTGGTGGCCACCCCGGTGCAGAACCTGGTCTCGCGCCAGGTCGAGGCCCGGGCCGACGTGCACGCCCTGGACCTGACCCGCGACCCGGAGGCCTTCGTCGCGATGCAGCGGGGGCTGGCCGGCACCAACCTGTCCGACCCGAGCCCGCCGGCCGCCTGGCGGTGGTGGTTCGGCTCCCACCCGACGGTGGCCGAGCGGATCGCGCTGGCCGAGGACTGGACCCGGCTGGAGCGCGAGCCGTGAGCCGGACGCTGGTGGTCACCAACGACTTCCCGCCGCGCCAGGGCGGCATCCAGACCTTCGTCGCCGCCCTGCTGGAGCGGCGCCCGCCGGACTCCCTCGTGGTGCTGGCGTCGGACTCCCCGGGGTCGGCCGAGCACGACGCCGCGCTGCCCTACCCGGTGGTCCGCCGGCCCACCGGCATGCTGCTGCCCACCCGGGCCACCGCGCGGGCGGCCGTCGACCTCGTCCAGCGGTACGGCTGCGACCGGGCCTTCTTCGGCGCCGCGGCGCCGCTCGGCCTGCTGGCCCCCACCCTGCGCGCGGCCGGGATCGGGCACCTGGTCGGCGCCACGCACGGGCACGAGACCGGGTGGGTCGCGCTGCCGGGCAGCCGGCAGCTGATGCAGCGCATCGCCGGAGGGCTCGACGTGCTGACCTACATCACGGAGTACACCCGCGACCGGCTCGCCCCGGCGCTGGAGGGGCGCACCCGGCTGGAGCAGCTCTCCCCGGGGGTGGACGTCGAGCGGTTCACGCCGGACGTCGACGGTGCGGAGGTGCGGCGGCGGCACGGGCTGGGGGAGGCGCCGGTGGTCGTCTGCGTCTCGCGGCTGGTGGCCCGCAAGGGGCAGGACGTGCTGGTCGAGGGCTGGTCGCAGGTGCTGGCCCGGCACCCGTCGGCCCGGCTGCTGCTGGTGGGCGGCGGGCCCGACGAGGCGGCCCTGCGGCGCGCGGTGGCCGCCCGGGGGCTCGAGGGCTCCGTCGTCCTCACCGGGGCGGTGGACGCCGCCGAGCTGCCGGCCCACTACGCCGCCGGCGACGTCTTCGCCATGCCCTGCCGCACGCGTCGCGCCGGGCTGGACGTCGAGGGCCTGGGCATGGTGTTCCTCGAGGCGGCGGCGTGCGGGCTGCCCGTCGTCGCCGGCACCTCGGGCGGCGCCCCCGAGGCGGTGCGGGAAGGCGTCACCGGGCACGTCGTCGACCCGCGGTCGCCCACGGCCGTGGCCGCGACGCTGGCCGACCTGCTCGACGACCCGGCGCGGGCCCGGGCGATGGGCGCCGCCGGCCGGGAGTGGGTCGAGCAGCGCTGGTCCTGGACCACCATCGCCACGACCTTCACCGAGCTGCTCGAGACGCACTGAGCCCCCTCCCCGCGGGTGCGGGGAGGGGGCTCAGGAGGCGACGGGGATCAGCGCGAGTACAGCGCCTCGACCTCGTCGCCGAACTCCTTCATGACGACGGAGCGCTTGAGCTTCAGGCTCGGGGTGAGCATCCCGTTGTCCTCGGTGAAGTCGGTGCCGAGGACGGCGAACTTCTTGATCGCCTCCGCCTGGGAGACGGCCTTGTTGGCGTCCTTCACGGCCGCGTCGATCTCCGCCTGGAGGTCGGCGTCCTCGCGCACCTGCTCGACCGTCTGGCCGGCCGGCTTGCCCTTGGACTCCAGCCACTGCGGCAGCGCCTCCTCGTCGAGGGTGATCAGCGCGGCGATGAACGGCCGCTGGTCACCGACGACGATGCACTGGCTGACCAGGCGGTGGGCGCGCAGCCGGTCCTCGAGGACGGCGGGGGCGACGTTCTTGCCGCCCGCGGTCACCAGGATCTCCTTCTTGCGGCCGGTGATCTTGAGGAAGCCGTCGGCGTCGAGCTCGCCGAGGTCGCCGGTGTGGAAGAAGCCCTCGCCGTCGATGGCCTCGGCCGTGGCGGACTCGTTGTTCCAGTAGCCGCGCATGACGATGCCGCCCTTGATGAGCACCTCGCCGTCCTCGGCGATGCGGAACGTCACGCCCGGCAGCGGCTGCCCGACGGTGCCGATGCGGATCGCCTCGTCGTGGTTGACCGACGCGGCGGCGGTGGTCTCGGTCAGGCCGTAGCCCTCGAAGACGGTGACGCCGATGCCCCGGAAGAAGTGGCCGAGCCGGTCGCCCAGCGGCGCGCCGCCGGAGATGGCACCGAGGCAGCGGCCACCCAGCGCGGCGCGCAGCTTGCCGTAGACCAGCTTGTCGAACAAGGCGTGCTGCACCTTGAGGCCGAGGCCGGGGCCGCCGGTGTCCTGGGCACGCGACCAGTCGATGGCCACCTGGGCCGCCCGGTCGAAGATCTTGCCCTTGCCGTCGCCCTCCGCCTTGGCCTTGGCCGAGTTGAAGACCTTCTCGAAGACGCGCGGCACGGCCAGCACGAACGTCGGCTTGAACTCGCCGAGGTCCTCCAGCAGGTTCTTGACGTCGGGCGTGTGGCCGATGACCGTGCGGTTCTTGATGGCGCCGACCTGCAGCACGCGGGCCAGCACGTGGGCCAGCGGGATGAACAGCAGCAGCGAGCCCTGCACGCTCATGAACCGGTCGAGCAGCGTGATGCCGTTGTCGATCTCGAACAGGAAGTTGCCGTGGGTGAGCTCGCAGCCCTTCGGCCGGCCGGTGGTGCCGCTGGTGTAGATCAGCGTCGCCAGGCTGTCGGCGGAGAGAGTGGCCCGGCGGGCGTCGAGCTCGGCGTCGGGGACGTCGCGGCCGGCCGCGGTCAGGGTGCCCAGGGCGCCGTCGTCGATGACGTGCACCGACGCGAGCGCCGGCGCCTGCGCGCGCACCGACTCGACCGCCGCGGCGTGCTCGCTGCTCTCCACCACGATGGCGGTGGCGCCCGAGTCGGACAGGATCCACGCGACCTGGTCGGCGCTGGAGGTCTCGTAGACCGGCACGACGACGCCGCCGGCGGTCCAGATGGCGTAGTCGAGGACGGTCCACTCGTAGCGCGTCTTGGCCTGCAGGGCGACGCGGTCGCCGGCGGCGACACCGGAGGCGATGAGCCCCTTGGCGACGCCGCGCACCTCCTCGCCGAACTCCGCCCACGTGACGTCGCGCCACTGGCCGTCGACGCGCCGCCGCAGGCCCACCTCGCCGCCGTGCTGGGCGACGTTCTGGACGAGCATGTCGGTCAGGGCCGCGTCGGGCGGTACCTCACTGGTCACCGGAACGCTGAACTCGCGCACGCCTGGTCCTCTCCTCCCCGGCCGCCGCGGGGGCACCGTCGCCCAGGGGTCGCTGGCCAGGATCGTCCCGGTCAATCTACCGGGCACCTCCTACCGGTGAGTAACGGAACGGGAGGGAAGCGCTCCCCGGACCACCCCCACCGGTTAGCCTGCTGCCCATGGCCGACCAGTCCACGCAGTCGATCGTCGTCGAGGCGCCCGCCGCCGACGTCATGGCGGTCATCGCCGACTTCCCCGAGTACCCGCGCTGGGTCGCCGCCGCCAAGACGGTCGAGGTGCTCGAGCAGGGCCCCGACGGGCGGGCCCGGCGGGTGCACTTCGTGCTCGACGCCGGGGCGGTCAAGGACGACTACGTCCTCGACTACACGTGGGAGGGCGACCGGCGGGTCACCTGGACCCTCGTCAAGGGCCAGATGCAGAAGCGCCAGGACGGCTCGTACACCCTCGTCGAGCGGGACGGGCGCACCGAGGTCACCTACTCGATCACCATCGACCTCTCGATCCCGATGCTCGGCATGATCAAGCGCAAGGCCGAGAAGGTCATCCTGGACACGGCTCTCAAGGAGCTCAAGAAGCGCGTCGAGGGCTGACGCCGGCGTGCACACCCTCGTCCTCACCGGCCCCGGCGGGGCCGGTGCCACCACGCTGGCCGCGGCCGCCGCGGTGCAGGCGGCCCGCTCCGGTCGCTCCACGGTCCTGCTGACCCGTCAGCCGGTCGCCGTCGACGGTCTCGCCGACGTGCCCCGCCTTGAGCTGCGCACCGTCGACGCCGGGGCGGCGGTCGAGGCGTTCTGGGCCGGGACCGTGGCGCCCGCGCTCGCGTCCCTGCCGCACGTCGCGCTGCCCCCGGCGTCGTCGGTGGCGCCGCTGCCCGGTGCCGCCGACCTCGCCCTCCTGGCCGAGCTCGGGCGGGCCCGGGCCGACCTCGTCGTCGTCGACGCGGGCCCGCCGGCCGCCGCCGCCGCGCTGCTGGCCCTGCCCGGCACCCTGCGCTGGTGGCTGGACCGGCTGCTCCCCCCGGGCGCGCGGGCGCTGGGCGCCCTCCGCTCGGCCGCCGTGGGCTCCGGCGCCGCGCGGCGCGGTCCGGTCGACGCCGCCCTGGCGGTGCTCCCGGAGCTGGACGCGCTGCTGGCCGGCGACCGGCTCTCCGACGCCTCGGGCACCGCCGTCTGCCTGGCCGCCCTCCCGCGCGCCGGCACCGCCGCATCGCTGCGCGAGCCGGCCACGGCGCTGGGCGTGCACGGCCTGCGTGCCGGCGCGGTCCTGGCCCGCGTGCTGCCGGTCGACCTCCCGGGGGAGTGGGGACGCGCCCGGAGGGCCGAGCAGGACGCCGAGCTGGCGGCGCTGGCCGAGCTGGCCCCGGTGCACCGCGTCCCCGAGACGGCGTCGGCGCCGGCGGACGTCGCCGCCGTGACCGCGCTGCTCGACGGCGTGGACCTGCCCGCGGGCGGCAGTGCGCTGCTGGCGCCGGCGACCGAACGGCTCGAGGGCAGCTGGGAGCTCGCCGTCCCGCTGCCCTTCGCCCGGCGCGGCGCCGTGGGCGTGACCCGCTGGGAGGACGACCTGGTGGTCACCGCCGCCGGCGCGCGGCGGTCGCTGCGGCTGGACCCGCTGCTGCGCCGCTGCGAGGTCACCGGCGGCCGGATGGTGGACCCCGGGAGCGCGGACGCCCGTCTCGTGGTCTCCTTCCGACCCGACCCCCAGCTCTGGCCGGCCGACCTGCTGGCCGCGGTGAGGAGAACCCCATGACCAGCGGTGCCGACTGGGTCGACTCCGCCCGCAGGCTGCTCGACGCGTTCCGCCCGCCCGCCGGCGCGGAGGCATCCGGGAGCGGCGGTGAGCACCCGGCGCACGGCTCGGACTGCCGCTGGTGCCCGGTCTGCCAGACCGCGGCGGTGCTGCGCGGCGAGCGGCCCGAGGTGTCCGCGGCCCTGGCCGACGTGCTGGCGACGACGGCGTCGGTGCTGCGCGAGCTGGCCGGCGAGCCCGGCCGCCCACCGAGCCCGCCCGCCGCGTCCCCGGGGACGCCGGACGACGACGCCGGGCCGGGGCCGGTCCAGCGGATCGACATCGCGTGACCGGACCGGATCCCGGGACCCTCGCGGCCCTCGGCATCGACATCGGTGGCACCAAGGTCGCCGGCGGGGTCGTCGCACCCGACGGCACGGTGCTGGCCACCGCCCGGCGGGCGACCCCCGGCAGCTCGGTGTCCGAGACCGAGGACGCCATCGCCGCGGTGGCCGAGGAGCTGGCCGCCGGCCACGACGGCGAGCTGGTGGGCGTGGGCATCGGCGCGGCCGGGTGGTTCGACCGGACCGGTGACACCGTGCTGTTCAGCCCGCACCTGGCCTGGCGGCACGCGTCCCTGCGCCGGGACCTCACGGCCCGCCTGCGCCGGCCGCTCTGGGTGGGCAACGACGCCGACGCCGCCGCCTGGGCGGAGTACCGCTACGGCGCGGCCCGGGGCGCCGACCTCGCGCTCATGGTCACGCTGGGCACGGGCATCGGCGGCGGGATCGTCGTGGACGGCCGGCTCCAGCGCGGCGCGCACGGCGTCGCGGGGGAGTGGGGGCACATGCGCGTCGTCCCCGACGGGCGGCTGTGCGCCTGCGGCAACCGCGGCTGCTGGGAGCAGTACGCCAGCGGCACCGCGCTGGGGCAGACCGCGCGGGAGGTGGCGACGACGTCACCGGCCGCCGCGGCGCTGCTCCTGGAGCGGGTCGACGGCGAGGCGTCCCGGCTGACCGGGGAGGACGTCGCCCGCGCGGCCTACGACGGCGACCCGCTGGCCCTGGAGCTGGTCACCGAGGTGGGCCTGTGGCTGGGCCAGGGGATCGCCGACCTCGCCGCGGTGCTGGACCCCGAGGTCGTCGTGATCGGCGGCGGCGTGAGCGTGCTGGGCGAGATGGTCCTGGGGCCGGCCCGGGAGCGGCTGGACCGGGCGCTGCCCGGCCGCGGCTTCCGTCCCGGCCCCCGCGTCGTCGCCGCCGAGCTGGGCGCGCAGGCCGGGCTCGTCGGTGCCGCCGACCTCGTGCGGCACGAGGTCACCGAAGGCCGGGTCTAGACGACCGCGCCGTCGTCGCCGTCGTGCTCGGAGCGGTCGCGCATCCGGGAGACCAGCATGGCCGCGCCGCCGGCGATGGCGGCGACGCCGAGCACCAGCCCGAGGTCGGCGGACAGGCGCAGCGTGCCGGGGGTGGCGATGAGCACCAGGCCCAGCAGGACGAGCAGCCCGGCGTACAGCGCGTGGGGTGCCGGGACCGGCACCGGCGGTGGCGCCGGGGGCTCGTAGTGCTCCTCGGGCAGGTCGAGCACCGACACCTCGTGCGGCGCGGGCGGCGGGGCGTCGGAGGGCCGCTCGTCGACCGCCGCGGCGCCGTGCTCGGCCTCGTAGGCGGCCACGATCCGCGACCACTCGGCGTCCTCGTCGAGGTCCTCGCGCACCGGCGCGGGCGCGACCGGCCGGCGCGGGTGCTCGTCCACGTGCTCCTCGACCAGCCCCCGGGCCTCGGCCTGCCGGCTGCGGTCGACGAAGAGCCGGTCCGACGGCGGGCTGGGCAGCGACACCTCGCGGGTGTAGGGCCCGACGTCGGCCGAGGGGTCGAGGTAGGCGGCGATGCCCGCGGCCTCCAGCACGTCGAGCAGGTGCTCGCCCACCCGGGGGTCGACGTCGCGCAGCGGGCTCCACGAGGTCGCCGGCAGGCCGTTGTCCCGCCGTCCCCGGCGGCCGGTCACGGCGTCGCCGTCCCGGGGTCCAGGGCGGGCGTGCGCTCGCGGATCCAGGCGGCCGAGCGGGCGAAGATCTCCGGGGCGTCGTTGTCCAGCGTGGCCACGTGGTAGCTGTCGCGCAGGACGACCTCGGTGGTGTCGGCGCTGGACACGGAGGACAGCAGCGCCTCGCTGTTGGCGGGCTCCACCACGTGGTCCTCGACGCTGTGGAACACGATCACCGGCGCGGTGACCCGCTGCAGGTCGGCGCGGGTCAGCGCCCACAGGCGGCGCAGCTGCATCATCGCCCGCGTGGGCAGCCGGTCGTAGGCCAGCTCGGTGACCCCCGGCTTCTTGATGTCGCTCGCGATCGGCGCCCAGCTCGGGGTGAGCCGGGCGATCAGCGGCAGCAGCTTGGCGTCCAGCCGCTGGGTGAACAGCGCCGGGTTCACCAGCAGCAGGCCGGCGACGTCGCCGGGACGGACCTCGGCCAGCCGGGTGGCCAGCGTGCCGCCCATCGACAACCCGGCCACGAAGACGCGGTCGCAGGTCGCGGCCAGCTCGTCGAAGGCGCGCTCCACCGCGGCGGTCCAGTGCTCCGAGGTGCTGGTGTTGCAGTCCTGCCAGCTCGTGCCGTGGCCCGGCAGCAGCGGGCAGCGGACCGTGAAGCCCTCGGCGGCCAGCGCCTCACCCCACGGCCGCATGCTCATCGGGTTGCCGGTGAAGCCGTGCACCAGCAGCACACCCGTGCGCGCGTCCGCACCCGAGCCCGGCAGGTCGAAGGGCTCGGCGCCCGGCATCACCTCGGGTGTCGGCGCGTTCGTTCCGGGCACGGGCTACTCCTGGCGGTGCGGCGGCGGAGCCGACGGGCGGGCGAGTGATCTCTCGCACGGACGGGCCGATTGTCCTCGGGCGCCGATCCTCCCTAGTCTGGCAGTCCGCGAAGGAGGCGTGTTGTTCTACTGGTTCCTCAAGTTCGTCGGCATCGGCCCCGTGGTTCGGGTGCTCTTCCGTCCGCGTGCCGAGGGAACGGAGCACGTCCCCGCCCGCGGCGCGGCCATCCTGGCGAGCAACCACCTGTCGGCGGCCGACTGGATCTTCATGCCGCTGGTGATCAAGCGCCGGGTCACCTTCCTCGCGAAGGCGGAGTACTTCACCGGCTCCGGCGTGAAGGGGTTCCTGCAGCGGGCCTTCTTCTCCGGCGCCGGCCAGGTGCCCATCGACCGCACCAGCGCCTCGGCCGCCGAGGACGCCATCCAGACCGGCCTGCGCATCCTGCGCGGTGGGCAGATGCTCGGCATCTACCCCGAGGGCACCCGCTCCCCGGACGGCCGGCTGTTCCGCGGCAAGATCGGCGTCGCCCGCATGGCGCTGCAGACCGGTGTCCCGGTCGTCCCGGTGGCCATGTGCTACTCGCACGTGAAGCTGCCGTTCGGGCGGAAGATCATGCGGGTCACGGTGCGCTTCGGGGAGCCGCTGGACTTCTCCCGCTACGAGGGCCTGGCCGGTGACCGCTTCGTCGAGCGCTCCATCACCGACGAGATCATGTACGAGATCATGACGCTGTCGGGCCAGGAGTACGTCGACGTCTACGGCGCGACGGTCAAGAAGTCGATGACGGCGGGGTCGAGCGCCGCCGACGCCGTCGCCACCCTGCAGCCCCCGGCCGCCGAGGCGGCCGACCGGGCACCGACGTCCCTGGCCGGCTGACCCCGGCGCGGGTCCGGTCGCCTGCCTGGCTAGCGTGCCGGCGGTGACCTCCTCCCGCCGCTCCGCGTCCTTCCTCCTCGCCGGCTCCCTGGCCGGGCTGCTCGTCCTCGCCGGCTGCGGCTCGGACGACGACCCGGCGGCCGCCTCCGCGTCCGGCGCCAGCAGTACTGCGGAGTCCGCGCAGGAGTCCCCGCAGGAGGCGCCCGAGGACGAGCCGATCACCGAGGGCGACACCTGCGCGCAGGCCGAGGAGCTCGGCGCGACCGGTGCGAGCTGGGGCCCGGTGCAGGCCTGGCTGCCGAAGGCCGACCTGCTGGCCGAGCTCGACGGCAAGCTGGCGCCCATGCAGGACGACGTCGTGCCGCCGGGCGACCACGCCGAGGCGTGGGCCGCGCAGAAGGGCTACCTCGAGGCGCTGCAGGCCGCGGCCGAGCAGCTGCCCGAGGGCGGGCGCTTGTCCGACCCCGCGCTGATCGCACCCGCCGACGACGTGACGGCGGCGCAGACGGAGCTGACCGACTGGTGGTTCGCCACCTGCCGGTGACCCTCAGCGGGCGGTGAGCCGGTCCAGCGTCTCGCGCAGCAGGGAGAGCAGCTCGGGCCGGCCCAGGGTGGGCTCGTCGGCCCAGGAGCCGACGAGGTCCTCCGCGAAGGCGAACCACGCCCGGACCAGCTGCCGGCGCAGCGCGTCGTCGGGCAGGGCGAGGGTGGTCAGCGCGACCTCGACCAGCCGGTCGTGGGTCTCCTGGTAGACCTCGGCCACCCACGGGTCACCGCCGCCGGCGCCGCGCACGAACGCCAGGTGGCTCTCCCGGTAGGTCTCCACCCAGCCCACGTAGCGGTCGAGCATGCCGGTGATCTGCTCGTCGGCCGGGTCGCCGGGCGCGGGGAGCAGGTGGTCGAGCATGAACTCGGCCGCCGCCCGGGTCACCGCGGTGTAGTACTCCCGCTTGGTCGCGAAGTAGTGGAACAGCAGGCTTCGGCTGATCCCCGCCCGGCGGGCCACCTCGTCGATGGTCAGCTCCTGCACCGGCGTGGTGGGCAGCAGCTCCAGGCCGATCTGCACCAGCTGCGCCCGGCGGTCACCCGCCGAGCGCCGCAGCCGGGGCGGCCCGGGCGCCGGGGACGCCGTCACGGCGCGGGGCTCAGGCAGCGGCCCGGTCCGCGGTCGCGGCGGCCACCAGCCGCTCGACCGCGTCGGCGACCTGGCGCGGCCGTTCCTGGATCAGCATGTGCCCGGTGCGCTCGGCGACGTGCAGCTGCGCGTGCGGCAGCGCCTCGGCCAGCTGGGCGCTGTGCCGCCGGGGGGTGAGCTTGTCGGTGTCGCCGACGAGGATCTCGACCGGGACGCCGGCCAGCGCCGCGAGCTCGGTGCGCTTGTCGTGCGCGCCGAGCGCCGGGTAGAAGGCGGCGAAGGCGCGCACCGTGGAGGCGTGCATGATCTCGGCGCCGGCGACCACCATCTCGTCGGTCGCGTCGGCCCCGTAGAGCAGCTCGCGGACGATCTTCCGGTGCCGCGGGGAGGCCGGCGGGACCAGCTGCCGGACCCGCTCCAGCGCCCGCGCCCCGCCGATGGCGGCGGTGACCAGGCCCGGCGCGAGCTTGAGCTGCAGGCGCTCGCCCAGCGTCTCCCCGGCGGGTGCGAGGTCGCCGGCCGACGTCGACACGAGGGCGACGCCGCGGACCCGGGCCCCGAAGAGCTCGGGGCGGGCCGCGGCCAGGCACATGACGGTCATGCCGCCCATCGAGTGGCCGCCGAGGACGACGGGACCGGTCGGCGCCAGCCGGTCGAGCAGGTCGCCGAGGTCGGCCCCGAGCTGGTCGATGGAGAGCTGGGCGACGTCCCGGGCGTAGCGGCCCCAGGTCGAGCGGCCGTGGCCGCGCTGGTCGTAGCGGATCACCCGCAGCTCGCCGGCGGCCAGGCGTGGGGTGAGCAGTGCGGCGACGTCGTCCCACGAGGCCTGGGCGAGGGTCCAGCCGTGGGCCAGCACGAGGGTGACGGGGGCGTCGTCCGCGCCGTCGACCACGGCGTGGATGAGTGCGCCGTCGCCGGTGCGGACCGCGGCGACCCTGCGGAGGACCGTGATCACGCCGCCACCTCCGGGGTGGTCGCCGGCGCGGCGGCCGGGGTGCCGATGTAGTTCTCGCGGTCGAGCTTCCGGGTCAGCCGGCGGAACCGGAAGGTGAAGTCGGGCCAGAGCGTCGTGTTGTGGCCGTGCTGGTCGAGGTACCAGCTCGCGCAGCCGCCGCCCAGCCACACGGTGCCCGCCGACTTCTCGGCGATCAGCGCGCGGTAGGCCTCCTGCGCCTCGCGGGTGGTCTCCAGGACCTCCAGCCCCTCGGCGTCCATGGTGCGCAGCGCGTCGTCGACGTAGGCCACCTGCGACTCGATCATGTAGACCATCGACGTGTGGCCGACGCCCACGTTCGGGCCGACCAGCAGGAACAGGTTCGGGAAGCCCGCGACGGTGGCGCTGCGGTTGCTCACCATGCCGTCGGCCCACACCTCGGCCAGGCTGCGGCCGTCGCGGCCGCGGATCCGCTCCGCGATGGGCAGGTCGGTCACGTGGAAGCCGGTGGCCAGCACGATCGTGTCGGTGGGCCGCTCGACGCCGTCCCGGGTGACGATCGAGTGCGGCCGCACCTCCGCGATCCCGGCGGTGACCAGTTCGGCGTTCGGTGCGGAGACCGCGGGGAAGTAGTCGTTGCTGATCAGGATCCGCTTGCAGCCGATCGTGTAGTCCGGCGTGAGCGCCTCGCGCAGCTTCGGGTCGCGGACCTGGTGCTCGAGGTGCTTCTTCGCCAGCTTGCCCACGGGCTCGAGGAAGCGCCGGTTCTTGGCCATGCCGATGACGAGGAACTCGCGGAAGGCGTACAGCCCGCCCCGGACCGCCTTCTGGAAGCCGGGCACCGAGCGGTACAGCCGGCGCATCCAGGGCTTGACCGGGTGGTCGGTGCGCGGCACGACCCAGGCGGGGGTGCGCTGGTAGACCGCGAGGCTCTCGACGACCGGCTGGATCGCGGGCACGACCTGGATGGCCGAGGCGCCGGTGCCGATGACCGCGACCCTCTCGCCGGCCAGGTCGTGGTCGGCGTCCCAGCGGGCGGAGTGCATGACCGTGCCGGCGAAGGAGTCCAGGCCGGCGATGTCGGGGTAGGTCGGGTCGGCCAGCGCGCCGGCCGCGGAGACCAGGATGCGGGCGCGGAAGTCGCCGGCGGTGGTGGACACCAGCCAGCGCCGCGCGGCGTCGTCCCACCGCGCCGCGGTGACCTCGGCGCCGAAGACGCAGTGCCGGCGGACGTCGAAGTCCGCCGCCACCCGCTGCAGGTAGGCCTGGATCTCGGGTTGCTCGGAGTAGGAGCGGCCCCAGTCCGGGTTCAGCGCGAAGGAGAACGAGTAGAGGTTGGACTGCACGTCGCAGGCCGCGCCCGGGTAGGTGTTGTCCCGCCACGTACCGCCGACGTCGTGGGCGCGCTCCAGGACCACGAGGTCGGTCTCGCCGCGCCGCCGCAGCGCGATCGCCATGCACAGGCCGGCGAAGCCGGACCCGATGATCGCCACGCCGACGTCGCGCACGGTGCCCGAGGGCGGTGCGTCGGAGACGGGCTGGGTCTGGATCGTGCTGGTCACCGATCGGCTCCTCGGGGCTGGTCGCGTGCGGACTCCGGCTTGCTGAGCAACGCTCAACAAGCTACAACGGCCTCTGAGCAGGCTCAATCCGAGAACTCGAGGAGCTCCCCATGGCGCGTCGTCCCCGTACCTCCCTCGCCGGCCGGTCGGTCCTCGTCACCGGGGCGGCACGCGGCATCGGTGCCGCGCTCGCCCGCAAGGCGGCCGCGAGGGGCGCCCGGGTGTCCCTCGTCGGGCTCGAGCCGGACGAGCTGGCCCGCGTGGCGGACGAGCTGGGGCCCGAGCACCTGTGGGTGGAGGCCGACGTCACCGATCCCGAGGCGCTGAAGGAAGCCGTCCAGCGCACGGTCGACACCTTCGGGGGCCTGGACGTCGTCGTCGCGAACGCCGGCATCGCCCCGCTGACCACGGTGATGACGTCGTCGGCGCACGCGCTGGCCCGCACGATCGAGGTCAACCTGATCGGCGCCATGCTCACCGTGCACGCGGCGCTGCCGTTCATCGCCGAGCGGCGCGGGCACGTGCAGATCGTGGCCTCGGCGGCGTCGTTCACCGTGCTCCCGGGGATGAGCGCGTACTGCGCGTCGAAGGCCGGCGTCGAGCGCTTCGGCGACGCGCTGCGGCTGGAGGTCGCGCACCGCGGGGTGACGGTGGCCAGCGCGCACCCCAGCTGGATCGACACGGACCTGGTGCGCGACACCGAGGCGGCGCTGCCCACCTTCGCCGAGACCCGCAAGGACCTCCCCGGGCCGCTCGGCAGCTACATCTCGGTCGAGGAGTGCGCCGAGGCGCTGGTCGACAACCTGGAGACCCGCGGCCGCCGGGTCTACGTCCCGCGCACCCTCGGTGTGGTCTCCGCGCTGCGCCAGCTGGTCACCGGCGTGCTCGCGGAGAAGGCGGTGCTCAAGGTGTCGAAGGAGCGGGTGCCCCAGCTCGAGCGGGACATCGCTGCGCTCCAGGGCCGCGAGTTCGGCGCGAACTCCGTCGGCGACCGCTCCACCGGCGCCGCCTGAAAGCCTGCTTCTCCGCGGAAAGGCGGACTGCTTCTCCGCGGAGAAGCAGGGCTCAGGAGGTCCACCTCCCGGCGCGGCGGACGGCGTCCTTCCAGCGGTCGTGCCGGCCGTCGTCGCGGCGGCCGGCCTCGGGGTCGAACCGGCGGTCCAGCGCCCAGGTGCTCGCCAGCTCGTCGGTCGAGCTCCAGACGCCGGTGCCCAACCCGGCCAGGAAGGCTGCGCCCAGCGCGGTGGTCTCGGTGACCACCGGCCGCCGCACCGGGACGCCGAGCTGGTCGGCCTGCAGCTGCATCAGGAGGTCGTTCGCGCTGGCACCGCCGTCGGCCGAGAGCTCCGGCACCGACAGGCCCGCCTCGTCGACCATCACGTCGACCACGTCGCGCACCTCGAAGGCGAGCGCCTCGAGCGTGGCCCGGGCGATGTGCGCGCGGGTGGTGCCGCGGGTGAGGCCGAGGATCGCCCCGCGGGCGTGCGGGTCCCAGTGCGGGGCGCCCATGCCGGTCAGCGCCGGCACGAACACCACGTCGCCGGAGTCGGGCACGGTGCGGGCCAGCCCCTCGATCTCGGCGGCGGAGTCGATCAGCCCCAGGCCGTCGCGGAGCCACTGCACCGCCGCCCCGGTCACGAAGATGGCACCCTCCAGCGCGTAGATCAGCCCGTCGCCGAGGTCCCAGGCGACCGTCGTCAGCAGGCCGGCGTCGGAGCGCACCGGCGTCGACCCGGTGTTGGTGAGCACGAACGAGCCGGTGCCGTAGGTGCACTTGCTCGTCCCCGGCTCGAAGCAGGCCTGTCCGAACAGGGCGGCCTGCTGGTCACCGGCCATGCCCGCGATGGGCAGCGACAGGCCGAGGAAGGCGTCGGGATCGGTGGTGCCGACGACGCCGGAGTTGGGCACCAGCTCCGGCAGCGCCGACCGGGGGACGTCGAAGAGGTCGCACAGCTCGTCGGACCACGCCCCCTTCTCCAGGTCGAACAACAGCGTGCGGCTGGCGTTGCTCGGATCGGTGACGTGGACGGCGCCGCCGGTCAGCCGGGCGATCAGGTAGGAGTCGACGGTCCCGAGCGCCAGCGCGCCGTCCCGCACGCCGGACCACAGGCCCGGCTCGTGCTCGGCGAGCCAGGCGAACTTGGTGCCGGTGAAGTAGGGGTCCAGCCGCAGGCCGGTCAGCCGGGAGACCCGCTCCTCGTCGTCCCGCAGCCGGTCGCAGACGCCGGTGGTGCGCCGGTCCTGCCAGACGATCGCCGGGCGGGGGGAGTGCAGCGTGCGCCGGTCCCAGACGACGGCGGTCTCCCGCTGGTCGGTGATGCCGATGCAGGTGGGCTGGTCGTCGACGCCGGCCAGCGCCTCGCGGCAGGCGGCCACCGTCGCCGTCCAGATGTCGTCGGGCTCGTGCTCCACCCAGCCGGGGCGGGGGAACAGCTGCGCGAACTCGCGGTAGCCGCGGGACCGGACGTCGCCGTCCTCACCCACGACCAGCGCCGTCACCCCGGTGGTACCTGCGTCGATGGCCAGAACCGGCATGCCCGCGAACCTAGCGCTCCGGGCGACACCGGCGCCGGGGGAGGAGATCATCACCCGGTGACCACTGGGATCGAGCTCGTCCGCCCGGCTGCGCTGAGCGGCTCCGCCCCGTACGCCTACGCCGCCGTGACCGATCCGGGGCGGATGGTCTTCACCGCCGGCGCCTGCCCGCTGGACGCCGACGGCGCGACGGTGGCGGTCGGTGACGTCGCGGGTCAGGCACGGCAGGTCGTCGCCAACCTGGCGACGGCGCTCGAGGCCGCCGGCGCGGGACTCGGCGACGTCCTCAAGACGACGGTCTACGTGGCGACGACCGACCGTGCGGACCTGCTGGCCGCGTGGCAGGTGGTCCACGACGCCTTCGGCGCGCACGAGGCGCCCAGCACGCTGGTGGGCGTGACGGTGCTCGGCTACCCGGACCAGCTGGTCGAGGTGGAGGCCGTCGCCGTGCGCGACAGCTGGCAGGAGCCCGGCCCGCCGCACGACGAGACGGTGACCGCGTGACCGTGCGGCGCTTCTTCTACGACACCGAGTTCATCGAGGACGGCACCACCATCGACCTCGTCTCCATCGGCGTCGTCGACGAGACCGGCCGGGAGTTCTACGCCGTCAGCACCGAGTTCGACGAGCGCCGGGCCATCCCGTGGGTGCGCCGCAACGTCCTCGACCAGCTGCCGCCGCCCGCCGACAAGGCGTGGCGCAGCCGCGAGCGGATCCGCGAGGACCTGCTCTCCTTCCTCACCGGGCCCGGTGAGGAGATCGAGCTGTGGGCCTGGTTCGCCGCCTACGACCACGTCGCGCTGGCCCAGCTGTGGGGCGCGATGCCGGCCCTGCCGCGGCCGATCCCGCGGTTCACCCGCGAGCTGCGGCAGCGCTGGGACGACCGCGGCCGGCCGCCGCTGCCGCCCAAGCCGGAGGGGACGCACGACGCGCTGGTGGACGCCCGCTACAACCTGGCGCGCTGGCAGGCGATGGAGGGCGGCGTCGGCCGCTGAGGGCTGCCGGAACCAGGAAGCCGGCCGGCTGCGCTCGCGTCCGGGCGGGACCCTGCCACCGGCCTGTGCGCGCCCCTAGCGTCGGAGACATGACGCGAACCTGCCGTCCGCTCCACCGATCGCGGCCCCGGTCCTCCGGATCGCCGGACCCGGGAAGCCACGCCGTGCCGACAGCGCCTGCGCCGGTCTGCTCCCGGGGTCCGGAGCTGACGGTGGAGATCCGCCACGAGGGCAGGCGCCCGGTCGTCGCGGTCTCCGGCGAGCTGGACCTCGCCGGTCGGGACCTGCTCGAGGCGCTGGTCGCACACGTGCGCGACGCCCACCCCGGACCGGTGGCGGTGGACCTCGGGCAGGTGTCCTTCGCCGACACCCACGGCCTCGAGCCGGCGCTCCGCCGAGACGTGGTGGTCGTGGCGGCCTCGACGCCCGTGGTCCGTCTCCTGCGGCACCTCGAGGTACCGCTCGGCCCGACCCGGCAGCCGTGCCCCGTGGCTGGTCGAGGGGCACGCCGACCACGGTCCACCGGGCCCCGCTGAACCGACGGGCTCGACCCGGTTGCCGGGTCCCGGCAGCACCGGAGCGGCCACCGCTGCCCGGTCGCGCCCGGCTGCGGGGCACCGGCGCGGACACGGTCCTCGTGCTGCGCATCCATCGATCACCACGGAGGTCCTCGTGCTCTCACTGCTCTGGCTGCTCGTCGTCGGCCTGATCGCCGGCTTCCTGGCGCGTGCCCTGGTCCCGGGAAGGGACTCCATGAGCCTCGGGGCCACGCTGCTGCTCGGCGTGAGCGGCTCGGTGGTGGGCGGTCTGATCCTGGGGCTGCTCTTCGGCGGCTTCCGCGACCGGGGCTTCAGCCCGGCCGGGATCATCGGCTCGGTGATCGGCGCCGTCATCGTCCTGGTCGTCTACAACCGCGTGTCCGGACGGCGCTCGGTGGACGGTCCCGCACGCCGCGGCGCGCGGTGAGCGAGCCGTGATCGTCCAGCCGCCGCCCGAGGACCTGCCGCGCGTGCCCGGTCCTGCGGCGCCGGCCGACCGCGCCCCGTCGCTGCACGCCGGCTGGCGTGTCCTCGTGCGGACCGGTGCCGTCCTCGTCCTCGGGCTGTCCTGCGGCATCGCGCTGCTGGGCGCCCTCGTGACCCACTGGACGGGGATGCTGGTCTTCGCGCCGCTGCTGGGCGCTGCGGCCGCCGCCGTCGTCGCCCTGGTCGGCCCGTCGTCCCGGCCGGCCCTGGTGCACGCGGCGGTGGCGGGCACCGTGCTGGTGCCCTTCGCCAACGGGCTGGTGCTGCTCGGCAGCGCCGGCGGGGCGCTCCTCCTGGCTCTGCTGACCGTGGGACCCCTGCTCCTCCTCGGCTGGTCCGCGGCCGAGGACACCCCGGTCGGACGCACGACCCTGCCGGAGCTGCTGCAGCTGCTGCCGACAGCGGAACTGATCGAGGAGTGGCGGGCGACGGAGGAGCTGCACCGCGACCCGGCGCAGCGGAGCACGGCGTCCGTCGTCCGGGCGGCCCTCCTCGACGAGCTGTCCCGGCGGGACCCCGACGGGGTGGCCGCGTGGCTGGCCGGCGGCGACCCGGTGCCGGACCGGTACATCCGGACCGACCGAGACCTCGCCGGGTGACACCGGGCCCGCCGGGGACCTGGCGCGTCGGGAGTTCCTCCGGGACCCTGCACGGCGTGGCAGACATCAGCGCCGTCCGGGCGCGCACGATCCTGGCCCGTGCCTTCGCCGACGACCCGCTCATGGTCTGGTTCTTCCCGGACGAGGACGTGCGGCCGCACGCCTGCGCCGCGCTCTTCGGGCTCTTCGCCGAGCACTACCTCGCCGACGGCCGGGTCGACGTGCTCTCCCGCCCGGACCCGGTGGGCGTCGCGATGTGGCAGTGGCCCTCGCCGGAGGGCGTCGAGGACACCGGGCCCGAGGAGCTGCCCTCGGTGGGCGGGCTGATGACGGCGCTGCTGGGGCTGGAGCGCGCGATGGAGGTGGGCGCGGCGATGGGCTCGCTGACCGAGCTCCGCCCGCAGGAGCCGCACGCCTACCTGCACCTGCTCGGCGTCGACCCGTCCGCGGCCCGCCAGGGAGGCGGGGGAGAGATCCTGCGGCGCGGGCTGGCCGCCGCCCGCGACGCCGGGCTGGTCGCCTGCCTGGACACGATGAACCCGGTCAACCTCCCCTTCTACGAGGCGCACGGATTCACGGTCCGCCACGAGGTGCAGCTGGGGTCCGACGGGCCGACGTCCTGGGCGATGGCGACCGGCTGAGCCGACAGCGCGATCGCGGGCCCCACCTGCGGCAAGATGACCGGCGACACCCCCCGCTCCCTCCCGGAGGTACGCATGCGCATCGGCATCCTGACCGGCGGCGGGGACTGCCCCGGGCTCAACGCGGTCATCCGGGCGGTGGTGCGCAAGGGCATCGGCGAGCACGGCGACGAGGTCGTCGGGTTCCGCGACGGCTGGCGCGGCGCGATCGAGGGCGACACCGTGCCGCTGGACCTGGCCGCGGTCCGCGGCATCCTGCCGCGCGGTGGCACCGTGCTGGGCACCTCCCGCACCAACCCCTACGCCCTCGACGGCGGGGCAGACCGCGTGCTGGCCACCCTCGACCGGCTGGGCATCGACGCCCTCATCCCGATCGGCGGCGAGGACACCCTCGGCGTCGCCACGCGGCTGGCGGAGGCGGGCGTCGCCGTCGTCGGCGTGCCGAAGACCATCGACAACGACCTCGACGCCACCGACTACACGTTCGGCTTCGACACCGCCGTCGGCGTGGCGATGGAGGCGATCGACCGGCTGCACACCACCGGCGACAGCCACCACCGCACGCTGGTGGTGGAGGTGATGGGGCGGCACGCCGGCTGGATCGCGCTGCACGCGGGCATGGCCGGCGGCGCGAACGTCGTCCTCATCCCGGAGAAGCCCTTCGACGTGGACGCGGTGGCCGCGCACTGCCGGCACCGCTTCGAGTCCGGCTTCTCGCCGATCGTCGTCGTCTCCGAGGGCGCGGCGCCCGCGGGCGGGGAGCTGCAGCTGGCGACGGGGGAGAAGGACGCCTTCGGGCACGTCCGCCTCGGCGGCATCGGGCCCGCGCTCGCCTCGGCGATCGAGGAGCGGACCGGCCGCGAGGCCCGCGCGGTGGTGCTCGGGCACGTCCAGCGCGGCGGTACGCCCTCGCCCTTCGACCGCGTGCTGGCCACCCGGTTCGGGCTGGCCGCGATCGACGCCGTGCACGACGGGCAGTCGGGGGTGATGGTGGCGCTGCGCGGGACCGACATCGTGCGGGTCCGGCTCAGCGAGGCCACCGCGCAGCTCAAGCTCGTGCCGCCGGAGCGCTACGCCGAGGCCGAGGTCTTCTTCGGCTAGACGCAGGGCGCCGGGGAGCGCGCCGTACCCTCGGACCGTGACTCTCACCGATCCTGCCGAGCTGGTACCCGGTCTGGACCGGTGGCGGGAGCTGCCCGCCGCCCAGCAGCCGGCGTGGCCCGACCGCGGGGCGCTCGACGCCGTCCTCGGCACGCTGTCGACCGTCCCGCCGATCGTGGCCCCCAGCGAGGTCGACGCGCTGCGCGCGCAGCTGGCCGACGTGGCCCAGGGCAAGGCGTTCCTGCTCCAGGGCGGCGACTGCGCCGAGACCTTCGACCTCAACACCGAGCCGCACCTGCAGGCGACCACCCGGACGCTGCTGCAGATGGCCGTCGTCCTCACCTACGGGGCCAGCGTCCCGGTGGTGAAGGTGGGCCGGGTCGCCGGGCAGTACGCCAAGCCGCGCTCGTCGGACACCGACGCCCTCGGCCTGCCCTCCTACCGCGGCGACATGGTCAACGACCTCGAGCCGGTGCTGGAGAAGCGCATCCCCGACCCGTACCGGCTGGTGCGGGCGTACGCGAACTCGGCCGCGGCGATGAACATGATCCGCGCCTACGCCAAGGGCGGGCTGGCCGACCTGCACGCCGTGCACAGCTGGAACCAGGACTTCGTCGCGAACTCCCCGGCCGGCGTGCGGTACGAGGTCATCGCCCGCGAGATCGACCGGGCGCTGGCGTTCATGCAGGCGTGCGGCGTCGACTCCGAGGCGCTGCGGGCCGTGGAGCTCTACAACTCGCACGAGGCGCTGATCCTGGACTACGAGCGCGCGCTGCTGCGCATGCACGAGGGCCGTCCCTACGCGCTCTCCGCCCACTTCGTGTGGGTGGGGGAGCGCACCCGGCAGATGGACGGCGCGCACATCGAGTTCGTGTCGAGGCTGGCCAACCCGATCGGCGTCAAGATCGGCCCGACGACGACGCCGGAGCAGGCCACCGAGCTCGTCGAGCGGCTCGACCCCGACGGCATCCCGGGCAGGCTGACGCTGATCAGCCGGATGGGCAACGGCAAGATCCGCGACGTCCTGCCGGCCATCGTGGAGAAGGTCACCGCCAGCGGGCACCAGGTCGTCTGGCAGTGCGACCCGATGCACGGCAACACCCACGAGTCGCCCAGCGGCTACAAGACCCGCCACTTCGACCGCGTCGTCGACGAGGTGCTCGGGTTCTTCGACGTCCACCGCGGCCTGGGCACCTGGCCCGGCGGCATCCACGTCGAGCTCACCGGCGAGGACGTCACCGAGTGCCTGGGCGGCGCGATGGAGATCAGCGACGAGGACCTCAACAGCCGGTACGAGACCGCCTGCGACCCGCGGCTGAACACCGGTCAGTCGCTGGAGCTGGCGTTCCTCGTGGCCGAGATGCTGCGTGGCTGACGCCCCGGTCGATCTCCGCTCGGACACCGTCACCCGGCCGACGGCCGGCATGCGCGAGGCCATGGCCGGGGCCGAGGTCGGGGACGACGTCTACGCCGAGGACCCGACCGTCCGGGAGCTCGAGGAGCGGACGGCGGCGCTGTTCGGGCACGAGGCCGCGCTCTTCGTGCCCTCGGGGACGATGGGCAACCAGATCGGGATGCGGCTGGTCTGCGACCCCGGCCAGGAGGTGCTCTGCGACGCCGACGCGCACGTGGTCACCTACGAGATGGGCGCCGCCGCGGCGATCTTCGGCATCTCGACGCGCACCGTCGTCTCCGACCGCGGGCTGCTGGACGCCGAGGCGCTGATCGCGCAGGTGCGCCCGAAGGGCGACTGGCACCTGACCGCCACGGCCGCGGTCGCGGTGGAGAACACGCACAACCGGGGGTTCGGCCGCGTGCAGCCGCTCGCCGAGCTGCAGCGGCTGTGGGACTGGTCGCGGCAGGCCGACGTCGCCGTGCACCTCGACGGCGCCCGCATCTGGAACGCGCACGCCGCCTCCGGCGTCGAGCTCGCCACCTACGGGCGGCTGGCCGACACCGCGTCGGTCTGCTTCTCCAAGGGACTCGGGGCGCCGGTCGGCTCGGTCCTGGTCGCCTCGGCGGAGCGGATCGCAACCGCGCGGCTCTGGCGCAAGCGCCTCGGCGGCGGCATGCGGCAGGTCGGCACCCTGGCCGCCGCGTGCCTGTACGCCCTGGACCACCACCTGCCGCGGCTGGGCGAGGACCACGAGCACGCGCGGCTGCTGGCCGAGCGGCTCGGCGTCGACCCGGCGTCGGTGGAGACGAACATGGTCGTGCTCGACGGCGTCGACGCACCGGTGGTGGCCGAGGCGGCCAAGGCGCGGGGCGTGCTCGTGTCGCAGGTGAGCCCCACCCGCGTCCGGCTGGTCACGCACCTCGACGTCGACGAGGCCGCCGTCGAGCGCGCCGCCGCCGTCCTCACGGAGCTGCTCGCCCGCTGAGCGTGATCAGCACGCACCGGTGGTGGTCAGATGGACGGCGCGAGCAGCCATGAGTGCGTGCTGATCACGCAGCGAGCGCCGACGCGATCCGGGCGAGGACTGCTCCGGGGTCCCGCATGTCCGCGGCCGTGACGAAGAGGACCCGCCACCCGGCGGCCAGCAGGCGGTTCAGCCGAGCGCGGTCCCTGCCGAGCTGCGACGGCTCCCCGTGCCAGGCGCCGTCGTACTCGACGGCCAGTTTCTGCTCCGGGAAGGCGAAGTCGACTCGTGCCACGAAGCGCCGGTCGTGGCGGATCTCGAGCTGGGCGACGGGCGTCGGCAGGGAGCTCCGGTGGATCAGCAGCCGCAGCCGGGTCTCCGGCGGCGACTGGGCGAGGCCGTCGGCGAGCGCCGCCACCTGGCGGGCCTGGGCGCTCCCTCGGCTGCGGGGGAGCGCCACGGCGGCGCGGCGGACGTCGCCGAGGAAGGCCACCCGGTGGTGCACGAGACGGTCGAGGAGCACGACGGCATCGTCCACGTGGCCGCGGCGGATCAGGTCGAGCGCCGTCCGGGTCCGGCCGGTGTACTGCAGCCGGCCATCGGTGACCACGTCGTCGGACGACCCCGCCTGGCGCACCAGGACTCCGGGCCCGGGGTTCCAGCGCACCCCGGGCGGGAGGACCAGCTCGACGGGGTCGTCCGGGCCGGCGAAGGGGCCGCGCATACTCCACCACGACGCCGCTGTCAGGCCGGCGAGGACGGCTTCCGGCGGCGCCACGAGCGCGACGGCCCGCGCCATGAGGTCGTGCGTCAGTGGCACGTGGGCGCCGCAGTAGACGTCCTGGCGGAGCCGCCGCCAGCGCGGTCCGCGCAGTCGTGCGCGGGTCAGTAGGCCGTCGCGAAGGGCATCGCTGCCCCGGAACACGTCGTCCTGGGGGAGTGCCACGGTCGGACAGGATCGCGGACCTGGCCCGAGCACCGCGGCGTCGTCCACAGGCATGATCACCGCTCGTCGGTGGCTGCCCGATCGGTGCCGACGGCAGCCCTCAGTGCGCGGTGATCACGGGGACCTCACGGGGCGGTCGGCTCCGGGATCAGCGAGTTGAGCAGCTTGATGTCGGCGGCGTGACCGCCGCACGGGTCGCCGTCGCGCAGGGACGGCGTCTCGACGACGACGGGGACGCCTGCGACCGAGGGGTGCGCCAGCAGCTCGGCGAACGGGGCGACGCCGAGCGAGCCCTCGCCGATGGTGGTGTGCCGGTCGCGCTTGGAGCCGCACGCGTCGAGCGAGTCGTTGGCGTGCACCAGGCCCAGCCGGCCCGGGCCGACGGTCGCCTCCAGCAGGTCCAGGGTCGCGGTCGTGCCGCCCGGCGTCACCAGGTCGTGCCCCGCCGCCCAGATGTGGCAGGTGTCGAAGCAGACCCCGAGCAGCGGGTGGTCCTCGAGCGCGGCGAAGTACGGGCCGAGGTCCTCGACGGTCGCCGCCAGCGCCTTGCCGCCGCCCGCCGTCGGCTCGATCAGCAGGCGCGGTCCGGCCGGGTCGGCCGCCTCGAGCACCGGCAGCAGCCGCTCGTGCAGCTGCCGCAGCGCCTCGGCGTAGCGGTCCTCGCCCACGGAGGAGCCGGCGTGCACGACCACGCCCTCGCAGCCCAGCTGCGCGCCCCGGGCCAGGTTGTGCGCGACGGCGGCGATCGACTGGTCGACGGTGGCCTCGGTGGGCGAGCCGACGTTCACCAGGAACGGCGTGTGGATGAACGAGGGCACGTCGCGCTCGGCGCACCCGGCGGTGAACAGCGCGTCCTGCCGCGGGTCGCCCGGCGTCAGCTTCCAGCCCCGGGGGTTGCCGACGAAGACCTGGACGGCGGCGGCGCCGACGGCGTCGGTGTAGGGCAGGCCGCCCTTGGCCAGCCCGCCCTTGATCTGGATGTGCGCGCCGACGGGCGGCACGCGACGGGAGGTGCGCAACGGTCTACCCGAACGTGAGGAGGATGGTGATCTCGGTGCCCTGCTCGACCTCTTCGCCGGGGCTCAGGCTCTGCCGGAAGACGCGGTTGCCGAAGAAGCGGGTCGACTCCACCTCCAGCCCGGCCGCCTGCAGCCTGGCCGTCGCCTCGGCCTCGTCCAGGCCGACGACGTCGGGCACGGTGACCAGCGGGACGCCGACCGAGACCGACAGGGTGACCGTGCTCCCGTAGGGGGCCAGCTCGCCGGCGACCGGGCTGCTCGACATGACCTCACCCTCGTCGACGTCGGCGCTGCGACCGTCCGGCCCGCGGGCGACCTCGAAGCCCAGCGCCTCGAGGTTGGCCACGGCCTGCTCGAGGGTCTGGCCGGTCACGTCCTGGACGACGACCGGTGCGGGACCCTTGCTGACGGCCATGGTGACGACCTGGTCGCGGGTCAGCTGCGTCCCCGGGGCGGGGTCGAAGCCCGCCACCAGGCCGGGGGCGAGCTCGTCGTCGAAGACGTCGGTGCGGGTGACCTGCACCGGCACGGTCTCCTGCAGCTCGGCCTCGACCTGGTCGGCCGGCCGGCCGACCAGCTCCGGGGCGATGACGAAGCGCTCGGGGCCCTTGGAGACGACGACCTCGACGTCGGTGCCCCGGATCGCCTCGCGACCGGCCACCGGCGAGGTGGAGATGACGGTGCCGGCGGCGGCGGTCTCGCTGAACTCCTCGACGACCGGGTCGGGGTCCAGGCCCGCCTCCTGCAGCAGGTCGACGGCCGCCTCGCGCGACTTGCCGACCAGCGCCGGGACGTCGGTCCAGCGCCCGCTGCCCAGCCACCAGCCGATCGCGCCGATGGTGACCGCCAGCAGCAGCACGAGGGCGACGGCGAGCCGGGCCCGCCGGCGGCGGATGTGCTGGGGAACCCCTGGGCGGACGCGGTCCACACCGGGCCGCCGGCCACCCACGTCGGTGGTCGGGCCGGCGCCCATGCCCGGCATCGCGCTGGTGCGGGCGCTGCGCTGCGCGCCCATGACGGCCGTGCCCGGGTTGCTCGGGTGGCGCGGCCGCGTGGGCCGGTTGGTCGGTCGCAGCGTGCCGGGGCCGGCGGTGCTGCGCCCGGTCGGCACCGGCACCGGCTCGATGCCGAGGTCGCGGCGGACGTCGGACAGCTCGGCCAGGAACGCGCCGGCGTCGATGGGCCGCCCGGCCGGGTCGCGGCGGGTGCCGCGGCCGACCAGCTCGTCCACCTGCCACGGCAGGCCGGGCACCTCGCTCGACGGCGCGGGGACGTCGTTGTGCACGTGCTGGTAGGCGACCGCGAGCGGGGTGTCGCCGCCGTAGGGCGGGTGCCCGGTCAGCATCTCGTAGAGCACGATGCCGGCGGCGTAGATGTCGCTGCGGGCGTCGGCGCGACCGCGCTCGAGCTGCTCGGGGGAGAGGTAGGCGACGGTGCCGATGAGGACACCGCCGGTCTGGCTGGTCTGCCCGGTGCCGACGACGGCGCGGGCCAGCCCGAAGTCGGCCACCTTGACCACGCCGTCGACGCCGATGAGGACGTTCTCCGGCTTGATGTCCCGGTGCACGATGCCGGCCCGGTGCGCGGCGGTCAGCCCCGACAGCACCGGCTCGAGGACGGCGAAGGCCTCGGCCACGGTGAGCCGGCCCCGGGCGGTGAGCAGGTCGCGCAGCGTGCGGCCGCGCACCAGCTCCATGACCAGGAACACCAGGCCCTGGTCGCTGCCCTGGTCGCTGACGCCCACCACGTTGGGGTGGCTGAGCATCGCTGCTGCCCGCGCCTCGCGGGTGAACCGGTCGACGAAGGTCGGGTCGTGGGCCAGGTGCTCGGCCATGACCTTGACCGCCACCGTCTTGTGCAGGCGGAGGTCGGTGGCCGAGTAGACCGTCGACATGCCGCCGCGCGCCACCCGCTCCTCGAGGCGGTAGCGCCCTTCGAGGACGAGGCCGACCACGGGGTCGGTCACGGCGGTGTCCACACGGTCGAGTGTAGGAGCGCGGAGGGCCCCCGGAGCCCCACACGCGGGAGCGGGGCCGGTGGGATGGGTTCTCCTGTCACACCGGCCCCACCTGCGGTCAGGCCAGGTCGAGGCCCGGGTAGAGCGGGTGGGCGGCGAGCAGCTCCGCGGTGGCCGCGCGGGTCCGGTCGGCCAGGCCGTCGGTGAGCACGTACTTGGCCTTGGAGGTGCCGCCGTCCCGGGTCGCGGTCGGCGTCGCGCCGGTCAGGACGTCGACGATGAGCTCTGCCGTCCGGTCGAACTCGGCGGCCCCGAACCCGCGCGTGGTGAGCGCGGGGGTGCCCAGCCGCACGCCGGAGGTGTACCAGGCGCCGTTCGGGTCGGCCGGGATGGCGTTGCGGTTGGTCACGATGCCGGCGTCGAGCAGCGCGGACTCCGCCTGCCGGCCGGTGAGGCCGAACGCGGTGACGTCGAGCAGCACCAGGTGGTTGTCGGTGCCGCCGGTGACCAGACGGGCACCCCGCTGCGCCAGACCCTCGGCCAGGCTCTGCGCGTTGTCGGCGACGGCCTGCGCGTAGCCGGCGAACTCGGGCCGGCGGGCCTCGGCGAACGCGACGGCCTTGGCCGCCATCACGTGCGGCAGCGGGCCGCCGAGCACCATCGGGCAGCCGCGGTCGACGGACTCGGCGAACTCGGCCTGGGCCAGCACGAACCCGCCGCGCGGTCCGCGCAGCGACTTGTGGCTGGTGCTGGTGACGACGTGGGCGTGCGGCACCGGGTCGAAGTCGCCGGTGAGCACCTTGCCGGCGACCAGCCCGGCGAAGTGCGCCATGTCGACGACGAAGGTGGCGCCCACCTCGTCGGCGATCTCGCGCATCGTCGCGAAGTTCACCCGCCGCGGGTAGGCGGAGTAGCCGGCCATCATGATCAGCGGCTTGAACTCGCGGGCCCGGGCGCGGACGGCGTCGTAGTCGAGCAGCTCGGTGGCCGGGTCGGTGCCGTAGGAGGACTGCTCGAACATCTTGCCGCTGATGTTCGGGCGGAAGCCGTGGGTGAGGTGGCCGCCGGCGTCCAGGGACATGCCGAGCATGCGCTGGTCGCCGAGCGCGCGGCGCAGCGTGGCCCAGTCGGCGTCGGTGAGGTCGTTGACGTGCTTGACCCCGGCCTCCTGCAGCGCCGGCAGCTCGACGCGCTGGGCGAGCACGGCCCAGAAGGCCACCAGGTTGGCGTCGATGCCGGAGTGCGGCTGGACGTAGGCGTAGGGGGCGCCGAACAGCTCCCGGGCGTGCTCGGCGGCCAGCGCCTCGACGGTGTCCACGTTCTGGCAGCCGGCGTAGAAGCGGTGCCCGACGGTGCCCTCGGCGTACTTGTCGCTGAACCAGTTGCCCATGGTCAGCAGCACGGCGGGGCTGGCGTAGTTCTCGCTGGCGATCAGCTTCAGCGACTCGCGCTGGTCGGTGAGCTCCTGGCCGATCGCGGCGGCGACGCGGGGCTCGACGGCGCCGATCACCTGCAGGGCGCTGCGGTAGGCCTGCGAGGCCGTGGCGGCGTCGAAGGACGTAGGGGTGGCGGGCGCGGTGGTCACGGGGTCTCCTGGCGGCGTCGTCGGACAGAGGGCGCCCAGGCGCGCGGCAGGGACGTGCAGGGCCGCTCCCCGGTGGTTGCCCACCTCTTCGCGCCAGTCACGGCCCGGGTCGAGGTTATCGCGCGACGACGACGGTGTCGCGGGGCACCGACCGGACGTCGTCCACCCCGCACAGCGCCATGGTGTGCGCCAGCTCCTCCCCGAGTCCGGCCAGCACGCGGGTCACGCCGTCGGCCCCGCCGGTCGCCAGCCCCCAGATCGTGGGCCGGCCCACGAAGACCGCCCGGGCGCCCAGCGCCAGCGCGGTGAGCACGTCGGAGCCGGACCGGACGCCGCCGTCGGCGTAGACCTCCACCTCGTCGCCGACGGCGTCCACCACCTCGGGGAGGGCGTGGGCGGCGGCCACGGCCGGGTCGACCTGCCGCCCGCCGTGCGTGGACACCCACACCGCGGCGGCCCCGGCCTGCACGCAGCGCACGGCGTCGTCGGCGCGCAGCACGCCCTTGACCACCACCGGCAAGCCGGAGAGCGCGCCGAAGCGGGCGATGTCGTCGAAGGTCCACGTCGCCGTCGCCAGGTCCTGCAGCCCGGGCCGGTCGCCGTCCGCGGGGTGGTTGGCCATCCGCAGGTCGGCCGGCAGCGCGAAGTCGTGGGCCAGGTCGCGGCGCCGGCGGCCGAGCAGGGGGAGGTCGACGGTGAGCACGAGCGCGGCGTAGCCGGCGTCGCCGGCGCGGCGGGCCAGGTCGTCGGTGTGCCGGTGCGAGTGCAGCCGGTAGAGCTGGAACCACCGCGGGGAGCCCGGGATCTCGGCGGCCACCTCCTCCAGCGTCCGGGTGGCGCTGGTCGACACGGTCATGAGCGACCCCGCCGCCGCCGCGCCCCGGGCGGTGGCGAGCTCGCCGTCGGGGTGCGCCATCCCCTGGTAGGCCCACGGCGCGACGCCGATCGGGGAGCCGACCGGGCTGCCCAGCAGCTCGGTCCCCAGCGGTACCGACGTGGTGCCGGTGAGCACCCGCGGGCGCAGCCGCCAGGTGCGCCACGACCCGGGCGCCTCCCGCAGCGTGGTCTCGGACTCGGCACCCCCGGCGTAGTAGTCGAAGACGTCGGCGGGCAGCTGCGCGCGGGCGCGGTCCTCCAGCGCGGGCAGGTCGAGGAACGGCGGGTCGTCGACCCGGTCCGCGGGGGTCCCGTCGCCGGCGGCTCGCCGTCGCTGACCCGGCACCGGGCTGTCGGCCGGTCGTGGGGGCGCCATAGGCTCGCACCCTATGGACACGCTCACGCCCGCGGAGGTCGCCCAGCTCCTGGGCACGTCGCCGAACCGGGTCCGGCAGCTGCTGCGCGACCGCAAGCTGATGGCCGTACCCGGCAGCGGCAACGGGAAGATCCCGGCCGCCTTCGTCCAGGACGGCGTCATCCTCAAGCACCTGCCCGGGCTGCTGACCGTCCTCAAGGACGGCGGCTTCACCGACGAGCAGGCCTTCGAGTGGCTGTTCCGCGAGGACGACACGCTGCCCGGCACGCCGGTGCAGGCCCTGCGCGACGACCGGCACACCGAGGTCACCCGCCGGGCGCAGGCCCTGGCGTTCTGAGCCCGCTGCATCCGCGGCCGGCGCCGGCGGGGAAGGGGAGGCCGTGGAGCAGCTGACCTACCTCGGCCTGCTGGTCGGCTGCCTCGTCGTCACCGCGCCCCTGGAGCTGGTGCTGCGCGTGCGCGTCTACGCACGCTGGCGGCGGTTCCTGCTGGCGATCGTGCCGGAGCTCTCGGTCTTCCTCGCGTGGGTGCTCTACGCGATCGCGCAGGGCCACTGGGACTACTCGTCCACCCGCACCCTCGACGTCCGGCTGCCCGGCGGCATCCCGGTCGAGGAGGTGCTGTTCTTCCTCGTCGTCCCGCTGTGCTCGGTGCTCGCGCTGGAGGCGGTGCGCCGCGTGACCGGCTGGGACGCCGGCTACCCCGCGGAGGAGGCCGACGCATGAGCTACAGCGTCCTGGCGGTCACCGCGGTCGTCGCCGTCCTCGTCGTGGACCTGGCCGTCTACCGGACCCGGATGGTGACGCGGAAGGCGTACTGGACCGCCTACGCGATCATCGTGTCCTTCCAGCTGCTGATGAACGGCGTGCTCACGGGCCTGGACGTCGTGGTCTACGACGAGCGGACGATCTGGGGGCCGCGGATCGCCTACGCGCCGGTCGAGGACCTGCTCTTCGGCTGGGCCATGGTGACCCTCACCCTCGCCAGCTGGGCGGCGGTCAACCGGCGGGCGAACACCGCCAGGCGGCGCGGCTTGGACACCGAGACCCGCCCGTCGAGCACGCGGTAGTCCGCCCGCTCGATCTCGCGGAGGATGCCGCCGTACAGGTCGGTGGCCGCCCGCACGCAGTCGCGGGACTCCGGCGCCAGCAGCGGGGTGCCGGGTGCGGCGTCGTCGTACCGGCGGCGGGTGATCGCCACCATCTCCCGCATGAGCGCGGTGAAGCCGGGGGTGTGCCGGCGCTCGGCCAGCTGCTCGCGGGTCACCCTGTGGGAAGCCATGAGGTCCGCGGGCAGGTAGACCCGGCCGCGGTCGACGTCCTCGGCGACGTCGCGCAGGAAGTTGGTGAGCTGGAAGGCCTCGCCCAGCGCGATCGCGTGCGGCGCGGCCTCCTCGCGGGTCACGCCCGGCGCCGTGCCGAGGACCGGCAGCACCTGCAGTCCGATCACCGACGCCGAGCCCCACATGTAACGGTCCAGCGCCGCCAGGTCGGCGTAGGAGTCGACGTCGAGGTCGCTGGTCATCGCGGCGAGGAAGTCCACCAGGTGCTCGACCGGGATCTCGAAGCGGCGGTAGGTGTGCACGAGCGCGAGCCGGACGGGGTCGTCGGACCAGCCGGTGGCCAGCTCGTCGAGCACCGCGCGGGACCACGCGGTGAGGTCGCCCGCCGGGTCCGCGCCGGGCAGGTCGACCAGGTCGTCGGCCGTGCGCGCGGCGGCGTACAGCGCGTGCACGGCGGGCCGGCGGTCAGCGGTGAGCAGCCGGGTCGCCAGGTGGTAGCTCTTGCCGTGCTCCGCGGCGACGGCGGCGCAGTGCGCGTAGGCCGCGGCGAGCTGCTGCTGGCGCGCGGCCTGCGTGCCGGGGGCGTGCACGAGGCTCATGCCGCCCGCCCGGTGATCCGCTCGGCCGCCAGCCGGCCGCTGATCAGCACCATGGGGACGCCGACGCCCGGCTGCACCGACGAGCCGGCGAGCACCACGTTCTCCGGGCCGCTCCGGGGCAGCGTGCTCGGCCGGAACGGACCGGTCTGCCCGAAGGTGTGCGCCAGGGCGAACGGTGTGCCCGCGGCCATGCCCTGCTCGGCCCAGGTCAGCGGTGTGTCCATGTGCTCCACCTCGATCGCGTCGGCGATGCCGGTCCAGCCGCGCGCCTCCAGGGTGGCCAGCAGCTCCTCGCGGTAGCGCGGGCCGAGGGCAGCCCAGTCCAGGGAGGGGTTGCCGCCGCTGCGCGGGTCCAGGTTGGGGGTGGGCGCCACGACGCTGACCACCTGCCCGCCCTCCGGGGCCAGCGTGCGGTCGGTGACCGACGGCATGCTGATCAGCAGGCTCGGGTCGGTCATCGGCCGGCCGTCGCGGGTGAGCTCGTCGAACACCCCGCGCCAGGACTCCCCGAAGCTGATCGTGTGGTGCGCCTGACCGGGCAGCTCGGCGCGCACGCCCACGTGCAGGGCGACGCACGAGGGCGACCACACCGGCCGCCTGGGCGCCCGGACGCCGGGCACCAGCCGCCACGGCGCGTCGGTGGTGACGACGACGGCGTCGGCGGGCAGCACCTCGCCGTCGGCCAGCCGCACCCCGTCGACCCGCCGCCCGGAGGTCACCAGCTCGGCCACGGTCGCGCCGTAGCGGATCGCCACCCCGGCGTCGGCGGCCGCGCCGGCCAGCGCGCGGGGAACCGCGCCGATGCCGCCCTCGGGGTGCCACACGCCCGCGCCGATGTCGAGCTGGGCGATCACCGCGTAGGCGGCGATGGCGCGGAACGGGGAGACCCCGGCGTAGAGCGCCTGGAAGCTGAACAGCCGCCGCAGCCGGTCGTCGGCGAAGTACTTCCCGACGTGCGAGGACAGCCGGCCGAAGCCGCCGCGGCGGGCGAGCCGGACCAGCTCCGGCCCGAGCAGGTCCACCGGGGAGTCCAGGTTGCGGTCGATGAAGGTCCGCAGCTGCAGCCGGTAGAGCTCGGCGAGGTCGGCCAGGTACCGGCGCAGGGCGTCGGCCTCGGCGGGCCCGCAGAGCCGGGCCACCTCGTCGGCGAACGCGTCGGGGGCGGAGTGCACGTCGAGGGAGCTGCCGTCTGCGAACTGGGCGCGGTAGCTGGTCTCCAGCGGCGTGAGGGTCAGCCGGTCGGTGAGCCCCTCGCCGACGGCGGCGAGGGTGTCGGCGAGCACCTCGGGGGCGGTGAACACCGAGGGGCCGGTATCCAGGGCGAAGCCGCCGGACTCCACCCGCCCGGCCCGGCCGCCGGGACCCGCCCCCCGCTCGACGACGGTGACCTCGCGGCCGGCGCCGCGCAGCCGCAACGCCGTCGCGAGGCCCGCGAGGCCGGCGCCGACCACGACGACGCGGTCGGTGCGTCCGGGAACCGTCCGCACGTCAGGCGGCGCGGGTGGTCGCGGCGACGGCGAGCGCGTCGAGGGCGGCCTTGGCGTCGTCGGCCAGCGGCGCGTCCGCGATGGCCGTGCGCGCCCGGGCCGTGCGCTCGGCGATGCGCTGCTCGACCCGGTCGCGGGCACCGGTGCGCACGATCAGGTCGCGCAGCGCCTCGAAGTCCTCCTCGCGGGCGGCGGCGTTGCCGAGCAGGTCGGCCAGCAGCCGGCGGCCGTCCGCGCCGGCGGCCTCCTCGGCCAGGGCGATGAGCAGCGTCTGCTTGCCCTCGCGCAGGTCGTCGTCGGCGGACTTGCCGGTCACCGCCGGGTCGCCGAAGACGCCCAGGACGTCGTCGCGGAGCTGGAACGCCTCGCCCAGGGGCAGGCCGATGGCGGTGGTCGCCTCGACCACGCGCGGCCCGGCGCCGGCGATGGCCACGCCCAGCTGGAGGGGGCGCTGGACGGTGTAGCCGGCGCTCTTGTAACGGGCCACGGTGAGCGCGCCCTCGGGCCCGGGCAGGCCGCCTGCGGCGCGGAGCAGGTCGAGGTACTGCCCGGCGGTGACCTCGGTCCGCATGGTGTCCCAGACGGCGCGGGCACGGCTCAGCGCGCTCTCGGAGATGCCGGAGCAGCGCAGCAGCTCGTCGGACCAGACCAGCGCGAGGTCGCCGACCAGGATCGCCGCGCCGGTGCCGAACAGGGCGCCGTCGCCGTTGAGGGCGTCGGCGGCGTGCCGGCTGGCGAAGCCGACGTGGGTGGCCGGGCGGCCGCGGCGGGTGACCGCGCCGTCCATCACGTCGTCGTGGACCAGGGCGCTGGCGTGCACGAACTCCAGGGCCGACACCGCGCGCAGCACGGCCGCCTCGTCCTCGCCGCCGCCGGGACCGGTGTCGCGGGCACCGCGCCAGCCCCAGTAGGCGAACGAGGGCCGCAGCCGCTTGCCGCCGGCGGCGAGCGCGGCCACCTCGTCGACGAGCGGGACCAGGCCGGCGTCCATGCCGGCGAGCGTGGTGCGCTGGCGCTCGAGGAACTCGGAGAGCGACGCGGAGACCGCCGCGTTGAGCCGGTCGAGCTCGGCGGCGGCCGGTGACGGCACCGGCGGCGCGGCGGCCGGCCGCTGCGGGATCCCGAGTGTCACCGGGTCAGTATCGCCCCACGGTGATCGTCGGGTCGGGTCGGCGAGGGGTGGGAGGGTGCTGCCGTTCATGGAGGTCCGCCTTCCCTGGTCGTCCGCGGTCTCGTCCTCTTCGTCGCCAGGGGCGGTCCCGGATGCGGTCGGTCCGGAGTTTTGCGACCGGCGTCCGTACCCTCGTGCAGCGTGACCCAGACCGTGCGTGAGCTCCTCGCCTCGGAGCGGCCCACCTGGTCCTTCGAGTTCTTCCCGCCGAAGACGCCGGAGGCCGAGCCCCAGCTGTGGACGGCGCTGCGCGAACTCGAGCGCCTGCGGCCCTCGTTCGTGTCGGTGACCTACGGCGCCGGCGGCTCGACCCGCGAGGGCACGGTGTCGGTCACCGAGCGGATCGCCACCGAGACGACCATGACGCCGATGGCGCACCTGACCGCGGTGGACCACAGCATCGCCGAGCTGCGGCACGTGGTCAGCCGGCTGGCCGCCGCCGGGGTGCGCAACATCATCGCGCTGCGGGGGGACCCGCCGGGCGCGGACCCGCAGGCCGAGTGGGTGGCCCACCCCGAGGGGCTGTCCTACGCCGCCGAGCTGGTCGAGCTGATCAAGTCGATGGGCGAGTTCTCCGTCGGCGTCGCGGCCTTCCCCGAGCGGCACCCGCGCTCGCCGGACTTCGACTCCGACGTCGACATGTTCGTGGCCAAGTGCCGGGCCGGCGCGGACTTCGCGATCACCCAGATGTTCTTCCGGGCCGAGGACTACCTCCGGATGCGCGACCGCGTCACCGACCGGGGCTGCGACGTCCCGATCATCGCCGGCGTCATGCCGGTGACCAACGCCAAGCAGATCAAGCGCATCGTGCAGCTGTCCGGTCAGGCGTTCCCGGCCGACCTCGCCGAGCGCTTCGAGGCCCTCGACGGCGACCGGCCGGAGGACAAGGCGGCGGTGCGGGCCTACGGCGTCGAGGTGGCGACCGAGCTGTGCCGCACCCTGCTGGACGAGGGCGTGCCCGGCATCCACTTCATCACCATGAACCGGTCGACGGCGACGCGGGACGTCTACACCAACCTGGTCGGCACGCCGTCGGTCACGCCGGCGGGCTGACCCGGCCGTCGAGGACCGCGGCAGCCTTGGCGGCCGCCCTGCGCAGGCCCTCCCGCTCGGCGGAGTAGCCGCCCAGCACGCCGACGACCGGGATGTTCGACAGCGCGCGGTGGCGCAGCTTGCCCTTCGGGCGGGCGTCGAGCGCGTCGTCGATGCGGCTGAGCAGGCGGGCGACCCGCCACACGGTGCGCACCGGGCCGAGCACGCCCTTGCGGTCCTCGGCGTCGCCGAACGCCTCCCCGCGGTAGGTGCCCCGGCTCTTCACCAGGAGCGGCTCGACGTCCGCGGGGGACAGGTCGCGGGCCAGCAGGACCCGGGAGAGCAGGGACACCCGCTCGGCGGGCGCGGTGACGTCGTGCTCGCCGGCGACGCCGAGGACGACGAGCGACTGCACGGCGGTGCCCACGGTGTTCTGCAGCGGCAGCAGGTCGGCGACCTTGCCGGCGAAGCGAGGGGCGGCCGAGACGGTGGCCGCGATCCGGGACACGCGGTCGGCCCACCACCGGTCGCGCTGCGCCTGCGGCAGCTCGGGCGGGCGACCCAGCCGTTCGGCGAGCGGGGTGGCCAGCCGGTCGACCCGGCGGAGGACGTCGACGACGACGGCGTCGCTGATCTGGGCAGCCATGTCCCGTGCGGTGCCCCGAACCGGCCCGCCGCACGCGTGAGCTGCGTCCCTGCCGCCGTAGGGTCCCGGACGTGCTGAGCCGCGACGAGTACCTGGCCGCCTGGTCGCGCTGGCACGGCGGCAGCGACACCTCCGCGCCCCTGGTGCGGGGCTGGCTCACGCTCGCGCACACGCTGGCCCGCCCGCTGGCCGGCATGCCGCCGCTGGTCGCCACCGTCGCGGGGCTGCTCGTCGCCCTGGCCGCGGTGCCGCCGGCCGCGGCCGGCGGGCCCTGGCTGGTCGCCGCGGGCGTGCTGGTCGGGCTCTCCGGCCTCCTGGACAGCCTGGACGGGGCGCTGGCCATCGGCGCCGGCCGAGCCTCGCAGCGCGGCTACGTCCTGGACTCCGTCGTCGACCGGTTCACCGAGGTGGCCTACGCCTGCGCCCTGTGGGCAGCGGGGGCGCCGGGCTGGCTCGCGGTCGCCTTCGGCGCGCTGTGCTGGCTGCCCGACTACCTGCGCGCCCGGGCCGGCCAGGCGGGGGTCGACCGGACCGGTCCCATCTCGCTGTGGGAGCGGCCGGCGCGGGTGGCCATGGCCGGCTTCACGCTCGGCGGCGCCGGGGTGGTCTCCGGCGTCGAGGTGGGCGGCGTGGCCGGCGACGTCCTCACCGTCACCTGCGGCGCCGCGGTGGGCGCCCTGCTGGGGGTGGTGGCGACGGCGCAGCTGGGCTGGTGGCTCCGCTCCCAGCTGGCCGGTCCGGGTGCCGGCGGACCACGCTGAGCCCGTCCCGGTTCACCCGGGCGGGGACCTCGGAACCCGCACCGGCCCCGGCGCCGCCTAGGGTGTGCGTGCCCGTCCCCTCCCGTTCGTCCCGTCACCCAGGCCCGCTCGCGAGCCGGGCGCCCGCGCCCCTCCGGCCACACCCCCAGGAGCAGCCCGTGCCCGTCGTCGTCACCGGGTCGATCGCCACCGACCACCTCATGACCTTCCCCGGGAAGTTCACCGAGCAGTTCGTCGAGGGCCAGATGGCGAACGTCTCGCTGTCGTTCCTGGTCGACGACCTCGTGCAGCACCGCGGCGGGGCCGGCGCCAACATGGCCTACGGCCTGGGTCTGCTCGGGCTCGCCCCGGTGCTCGTCGGCGCCGTCGGCAGCGACTTCGCCGACTACGAGGCCTGGCTCAGCCGGCACGGTGTGGACACCACGAGCGTGCACTGGTCGGAGCTCAAGCACACCGCGCGCTTCGTCTGCACGACCGACGCCGCCAACAACCAGATCGCCTCGTTCTACTCGGGCGCGATGAGCGAGGCCTCCCAGATCGAGCTGGCGCCGGTCGCCGGCCGGGTGGGCGAGCCCGATCTCGTCGTCGTCGGCCCGAACGACCCGGTCGCGATGGTCCGGCACACCGAGGAGTGCCGGACGCGCGGCTACGCCTTCGCCGCCGACCCCAGCCAGCAGCTGGCCTGGGCCGACGGCGAGATGATCCGCCAGCTGGTGGACGGCGCGGACCTGCTGTTCACCAACGAGTACGAGTCGCACCTGCTGCAGCAGAAGACCGGCTGGGACGCCGAGGAGGTCCTCGCGCGCGTGGGCACCTGGGTGACCACCCGCGCCAAGGACGGCGTGCTGGTCCGCCAGACCGGCGCCGCGCCGATCGAGGTCATCGCCGTCCCGGAGACCAAGCCGGTGGAGCCGACCGGTGGGGGCGACGCCCTGCGCGCCGGGTTCATCGCCGGCCGCATGTGGGGGCTGAGCCTGGAGCGGGCCACGCAGCTGGGCTCGGCCGTCGCCACGGCCGCGGTCGAGGTCGTGGGCACGCAGGAGTACGACCTGCCCCGCGAGAGCTTCCTGCGCCGGTTCGCCGAGGCGTTCGGCGACGAGGCGGCCGAGGAGATCGCCGCGCACCTGCAGGCCTGATCTCCGGGGTCAGCGGACGGGGGCGTACGCGGCGTAGGTGACGCCGTTGCCGAAGGACTTCGCGTCCAGCCGGCGCAGCCGGGGCACCTCGACGCCGTCGGGGAACAGCCGCCTGCCGCGGCCCTGGACGACGGGGTGGGTGAACAGCCGGTACTCGTCGACCAGGCCGGCGCCGATCAGCGCGTGGGTCAGCGTGATGCTGCCGGTGACCACGACGTCCTGGCCGGTCTGCTCCTTGAGCTCCCGGACCGCGGCCACCGGATCGCCGCCCAGCACGGTCGTGGGCTCCCAGCCCGGGTCGGTCAGGGTGGTGGAGACGACGTACTTCTGCACCTGGTCGAGGTAGGCCGAGATGCCCGTCGGGTCGTCGGTCTGCAGCGGCCAGTAGCCGCGGAAGTCCTCGAAGGTCTGCCGCCCGAGCAGCAGGGCGTCGGCGGTCTCGTCCTGCCGGCGGACCTCGGCGAGCTGGTCGGACGCGTCGGCCTGCGGGTCGAACCAGTCGCCGATCATCTCGATCGAGCCGTCGAGGGTGATGTTCTGGGTGATCGCCAGCGTGCGCACTCCGAGCGCCTCCTCCGTCGTGGGGTACGGGGGTAGGACGGCCGACGGTGGTGCGACTGAGCGGTTCAGCCGCCGCGGAGCCGCTCGCCGATGCCCGGGTCGCCGCTCCACGTGCGGAAGGAGATGCGCGGGATCTCGCGCACCTCGCCGACGGTCGACCACTCGTTGCCGCCCAGCCGGGCCAGCGGGCGCAGGTGCTCGATGCGCGGCCGGCCGTCGCGCACCGCCTCGGCCCAGACGCTGATGTGCCGCACCCGGCCGAGCACCACGGTGCTGTCGCCGAGGCGCAGCGTCCCGTGCAGCACGCACTCGATGGAGACCGGTGAGTCGGCGACCCGCAGCGCACCCACCGTCTCGGCCGGCTCGAGCCGCACGCCGGTGTGCTCGGCCTCGCTGTGGTCGGGCGGGAAGTCGGTGGCCGTGGCGTTGATCTGCTCGAACAGCGCCTCGGGGGTGAGGTTGACGGTGAACTCGCCGGTCGCCTCCGCGTTGCGCAGCGAGTCCTTGCGGCCGACCGAGGTGAACTGGACGACGGGCGGGTCGACGCAGGCCACCGTGTAGAAGGAGTGCGGCGCCAGGTTGTCCACGCCGGCCGCCGAGCGGGTGCACACCCATGCGATCGGCCGCGGGACGACGACGGAGTTGAGCACCCGGTAGAAGGCGCCGGTGTCCATGGCGTCGGGGTCGAAATGGACGCGGTCGCGCGCTGCCGGCTCAATCACCCGTCCATCCTCGCCGGGTCCGGCTGCTCCGGCGCGGCCGGCTCCGGACCCGGGGTGACCGGGCGCCCGCGCCAGCGCAGCGTGCCGCGGCGGTGCCCGGCGACCGACCGGACGACGAGGACGTCCAGCGCCAGCACGGACACCGGGTGGGCCAGCGCGTCGGGCCACACCCGTCCGCCGGTCGACGCGGCGCTGACCGCCCGCCCGGCCACGGCCGCCGCATAGCCGACCAGCCCGGCCCGGGAGCCGCGCAGGGCCGCGGCCGCCGGCAGCACCCAGACCGCCGTGAGCAGACCGGCCGTTCCCAGCCCGGCGGCGGGGGAGCCACCCACCGCGGCCCACAGCGACTTGCCGTAGCCGTCCCGGACCCCGGCCCAGCCGTCGTACATCCGGCACACGGCGAGGGTCGAGCCGTCGACCACCACGCCGCGGCCGCCGGCTGCCTTGACGGCGCGCAGCAGGGCGACGTCCTCGACGACCTCCCCGCGCACCGCCGCGTGCCCACCGGCCCGCTCGTACGCCGACCGCCGCACCACGAGGAACTGCCCGTTGGCCGCGGCGAGCGAGGGCCGCGGCGACCGCTCGGCCAGCCGCAGCGGCAGCAGGGTCGACCACAGCCACTGCTGCATCGGCTGGACCAGCCGCTCGGCCGCGCTGCCGGCCAGCTGCCGCGGCCAGGGGGAGACCAGGTCGAGGCCGGCGTCGTCGAGCACGGCGACGGCGGCGGCGACGGCGTCGGGCATCAGGCGCACGTCGGCGTCGAGGAAGACCAGGACCTCGGCGTCGCCGGCCGCGGCGGCGCCCTCGGCGCAGGCGTTCGGCTTGCCGAGCCAGCCCGGTCCGGGCGGCCGGGCGCGGACCAGCCGCACACGCGGGTCGGGGTGGCCGGCGACGAGGTCGGGCGTGCCGTCGGTCGAGCCGTCGTCCACCACGACGACGCGCAGGTCGGGGACCCCGCGCTGGTCGAGGGCCGCGGCCAGGCAGTCGAGGACGTCCGCCGCCTCGTCCCGGGCGGGCACCACCACCGTGACGGGGCGCCGCACCGGGGACGGTGCGGACGGCGGGCGCCGCAGCAGCGCGGCGTTCAGGGCAGCGTGCGCCGCGCCCGCGACCGACAGGCCGGCCAGCGCGCGGAGCAACCGGCCGCTCACCGCTGCCGGGCCCGCTGGAGGGCGAGGACGGCGAGCACGACCGCGCCCAGCCCGGCGCCCCAGGCCGCGGAGCCGGGCAGTCCCAGCCAGCCGGCGTGCGCGAGCGCCCCGCCGAGGGTCATCCAGGCCATCGCCAGCAGCGGAGCGGCGGCGCCGACGGCCGGGGGCGGAGCGGTGCGCTCGACGAGGAGCTCCAGCAGCGTCATGAGGACCGCCCCGGCCAGCAGCCAGCCGGCCAGGTTGGTCAGGGGCACGGTGTCGATGCCGGGCAGCCCCGGCTCCGGGTGCGCCCAGGTCCAGTAGCCGGCGTCGACCATCTGCGGGTCGAGCACCACGTCCCACGCGGCGAACAGCGCCGTCGCCCAGGCGATGCGGGCCTGCCTCCGCCGGGCAGGGCGCACCGGGGCGGCCAGCCGGCCGGCCAGCAGCCAGCTGGGCCAGGCCATCATCAGCCAGGCCAGCGGGACGAGGAACGGCACGCCGAGCAGGGTGGGGCCGAGGTCGTCGCTGTAGGTGTAGGTGCCGTAGGGGACGCCGGTGGCCAGCCCGACGCTCTCGAAGGCGACGGCGACGGCCCCGACGAGCACAAGGACGCCGAGCCCGGTCCGCAGCCCCCGGCTGAGGGCGGCGTGCGCCACCGAGAGGGCGGCGCCCAGCAGCACGATCGCCCAGCTGACCGCGTTCCGGGCGTCGCCGTCGGTGAGCGGGTAGGCGATCGCCGTCCCGATCAGCGCCAGGGCCAGCGCGAGCGGCACGACCTGGCGCGCGGTCCACGTGCGGGGCAGCGGGAGCGCGGCGATCGACGGGATCACGACGGCGTCCGCACCCGCCGGACGGCACGGCGCAGGCCGCGACCGGCGGCCGCGCGCACCCGGGCGGCGGCCCGCCGGTCGCCGAGCACCTCGCGGGCGGCGCTGCGGCCCGAGTTGCCGGAGACCCCGCCGCCGGGGTGCGTGGAGGCGCCGGCCAGGTAGAGGCCGGGCAGCCCGGGCACGCGGTAGCCGGAGAGGGCAGGTGTGGGCCGGAACCCGAACATGCTGGCCAGCCCCATCTCCACGTGCATGACGTTGCCACGGGGCAGGGACAGTTCCCGCTCGAGCGCCAGCGGGGTCTGGACGTGCAGCCGCTGCACCGAGCCGGCGAAGCCGGGCGCGAACCGGTCGACCGCGTCGACCAGGCGCTGCGCCTCGACCTCGGCGAGGGCGTCCCAGTCGCCGCCGTCGGCCAGGGTGTAGGGGTACCACTGCCCCCAGATCGTGACGACGTGCTGCCCGGGAGGCGCCAGCGTCGCGTCGCTCGCGGAGAACGACATCGCGAGCGGCACCGGCTCGCGGGGCACCCGGCCGGCGCCCCAGTCACCGTGGGCGGCCGCGAGCTGCGCCCGGTCGGTGCACAGCAGTTGCAGTCCCTGCAACGAGTCCTCCGGCGGCACGCCGGGATAGGTCGGCGGAGCGGTGGTCAGGGCCCGCACCACCAGCCCGAACCCGTTGCCGACCGGCGGGTCGGCCTGCGCGAGCGCGGGCGGGGCGTCGGCACCGGCGAGGCGGCGGGTGACGCCGATGTGGCAGGCGGCGACGACGGCGCCGGCGGCGATGCGGCGGCCCGAGGCGGTCTCGACGCCGGTGACCCGCGGTCCGGTCCCGTCCTCGTCGACGAGCAGGCGCACCGCGCCGTCGCCCAGCACCACGCGGCCGCCGTCGGCCTCGAGCCGCCGGCGCAGCGCCTGGGTGAGACCGCCGGAGCCGCCGACGGGGTGGCCGGGCGGCACGTCGTGCAGCAGCGCGGCCCAGCCGACCATCGCCGCGCTCCCCGGCTCGGACATCGGCGGGCCGGACTGGGCGCCGAACCAGGCCAGCGCCGCCTTGAGCCGCTCGCTGCGGAACCAGCGGTCCAGCAGCGCGTCACCCGAGCCGAGGAAGTCGACGGCGAGGTCGCCGCCGGGAGTGCGGGGCCGGCCGTCGCGGGGTGCGCCGAGCGGCCAGAAGGAGCGGACCAGCCCGCCGGCGCTGGGCCGGCGGCCGAAGGAGGCGACGACGGCCCGGCTGCGCGGACCCCAGACGGCGACGAACTCGCGGTACGCGGCGGCGTCGTCCTCCCCGCAGGCGGCGGCGATGGAGGCGCAGGTGGCGTCCAGGTCGACGGAGAAGACCAGCGGGCGGCCGTCGGGCCCGGGGTCGCCGGGGGAGGGGGCCGGGGCGAAGCCCCACGGGTCGCAGTCGACGTAGCGCAGGCCGGAGGCGGCGAGGTCGAGCTCCTCGACGATGCCGCTGTGCCGGATGATCACGTGCGCGCTGGACCCGCGGTCGACCCGCACGCCCGGCCAGCGCTCGACGGTGGACACGGCGCCGCCGAGCACGTCGTCGGACTCGACGACCTCCACCGACAGCCCCGCGCGGGCCAGGTAGCAGGCGGCGACCAGGCCGTTGTGGCCGGAGCCGATGACGACGACGTCGACGGCGGCACGGGGCGGGGAGGTCACCTCAGGTGTTCGCCGGCCGGGGGTCGCGCGGATGCAGGGGGAGCGGTGCGCCGAGGATGGCGAACGGCCGCGGGTCGCCCGGGAAGTGGTAGCCGCGGGTGAGGTCCACGAAGCCGTCGGCGTGGTACAGCCGGAAGGCCTTCGTGTCGGCGTCCGGGGTGGAGAGCAGGGCCACCGGGTTGGGCAGGTCGGCGACCAGGGCGTGCAGCAGCTGCCGGCCCAGGCCCTGGCTCTGGTGCTCCGGGTGGACGTGCAGCTCGCACACCTCGAAGGCGCCGGGCAGCCACTTCTTCGCCGTCCGCCGGTCCAGGGCCGCGCGCACCTGGTCGTGCCACCATTGCCCGGGCGCGATCTCGTAGCCGTAGCCGAAGCCGACCAGCTGCTCGTCGGCTGGGCCGTCACCATCCCGGGCCTCCACGAAGGCGCCGACGGCGCGGAAGCCTGGTCGGTCGGTGTGCTGGAGGGCGTAGCCGTAGCGGCCCGCGACGACCGCGGAGTCGTAGCCCATCGCGAGGCCGTAGATGGCCAGCGCCTCGTGCATGTGGTCGCGCAGCCACGGGATCGGCAGCTCGACGATCCGGGTGCCGGGCCTGGTGCCAGTCACGTGCCGACCGCCTCCGCGACGTCGTGGGGAGCGGCGCCGGACGGGCCGGCGCCCACCTCGGCGGGGGTGCCGTCGGTGAGCCGGAGCAGCTCCTCGTAGGTGGTCGGGAAGACCGTGGCCGGGTGTCCCGCGGCGGCCCACACCCGTTCGTACCGGGCGAGCTCGACGTCGACGAGGGTGCCGATCGGCTCGGGGTGGCCGACGGGGGCGACGCCGCCGATCGGCTGGCCGGTGACCTCGCGGACCAGCTCGGCGGGCGCCCGCTCGACCGACGGCACGCCGAGCAGTGCGGCGACGCCTCGTTCGTCGACGCGGTGCGCGCCGCTGGTCAGGACCAGCAGGGGCTGGCCGGCGGCCAGGAAGACCAGGCTGTTGGCGATCGCGCCGACGGGCACGCCGAGCTCGGCGGCCGCCGCGGCGGCGGTGCGGACCTCGGCGGGGAGGGTGCGCACCTCGCCGGTGGCGCCCGCCTCCTGCAGCACGCGGCCGACCGCGGCGACCCGGGGGTGCACGGGCGGGGTCATGCGCCTGATCCTGCCACCGGTCCCGACCGGCGTGCCGCCCCCGGTCGCGACCCCCGCCCGTGCAGGGGTCGCGCGTCGTCTTGACGGCGCACCCGCGCTCCGGTCTACTTGTCCTCGTTCGAACAAACGTTCGAACGAGCGAGTCGGTCGCCACCCGCACCCGTCCCCGGCCTTCCCCACGGGGTGGTGCGGACGGCGGGGTGCCGGAGACGTGGGGAGTCTGTCATGAGCCGGGTGCTGGGTGAGGCCGTCGAACGGGTCGGCGAAGAGGTGCAGGTCGAGCGCGGCGCGCTCGGTCCCGTGCAGTTCTGGCGCGGCCGGACCCGGTACCTCGTGGGGGAGCTGCTCGACTCGTGGGTGGAGACCTCGCCCTGGTGGCGGCGCGACGCCGGGTCCGGGGGCGCGTCGGCCGACCTGGTCGCCCCGCGCGAGGTGTGGCGGGTGGAGGCGGTGCGGGCCGGGCGCTCGCGGACCGACTTCGCCGGCGTCTTCGACCTGTCCTGGGACGGCGCGGCCAACCGCTGGTGGCTCGTCCGGGTGCACGACTGATGGGCGCGCGACCCCTGATGGCCGACCAGCTCCCCCTGCCCCCGGCGCTGCCGGCCGCCGCCGTCACGCTGCTGGACCAGGCGCGCCGCGGGCTCGCCGAGGCCGCCGGTGCCGGTGACGTCCGGCAGCGCTACGCCACCGCGCACCTCGGCGCGCTGCGGGCCGCGGCGGCCGTGCTGGCCGCCCGCACCCGGCCCGAGGGCGGCCGGCGCCGCCCGCGCAGCGCCTGGGTGCTGCTCGAGCAGGTCGCACCCGAGCTGGGGGAGTGGGCCACCTTCTTCGCTGCCGGCGCTGCCAAGCGGGCCGCCGCCGAGGCGGGGCTCTCCCACGCGGTCACCGAGCGGGAGGCCGATGACCTGGTCCGCGACGTCGGCACCTTCCTCGCGGTCGTCGAGAACTGCCTGGGCGTCAGCGCCGTCCCCGCCTACCCGCGGCCGCGGGTCGTCGGGGGCACCTCGTCCGAGCACCGTCGGTGAACGATCCCTTCGTCCACCTGCACGTCGCGTCTGGCTACTCCATGCGGTACGGGGCCAACCACCCCGCCGACCTGGTGGCACGCGCCGCCGAGCACGGGATGGGCGCCCTGGCCCTCACCGACCGGGACGGGTTGTACGGCGCGGTCAAGTTCGCCCTGGCCTGCCGGTCGGCCGGGATCCGCCCGGTCTTCGGCGTGGACCTCGCGGTGGCCCCCGGGCTCGGCACCACCGTCCCCCCGGCGCTCGCGCACGCCCTCGGTGGCGAGGCATCCGGCACCCGGCCGCCCCGGCTGCGCCCCGCCGCCCCGACGAGCACCCGCCGGGCACCGGCCCGGGGCGGGGCCAGCGTCGACCCGCGGCTGCCGCGCACCACCTTCCTGGCCCGGGACGGCGCCGGCTGGGCCTCGCTGTGCCGGCTCACCAGCAGCACCCACCTGCGCGGCACCCGCGGCGAGCCGGTCAGCTCGCTGGCCATGGCCGCCGAGCACGCCGCCGGCCTGACCGCGCTGCTCGGCCCCGACTCCGCGGTGGGCCGGGCGCTGGCCACCGGCCGCACCGACCTCGCCGCCGCCCAGCTCGACACCTGGCGGGCGGTCTTCGGGCCCCACGTGGTGCTCGAGGTCGTGCACCACCGGGCCCGCGGCGACCGGCAGCGGGCGCAGGCGATGCTCCGGTTCGCCGCCGAGCAGGGCGTCCCGGTCGTGCTCACCAACGCCGTCCGGTACGTCGACGCGCTGGACGCACCGACCGCCGACGTCCTCGACGCCGCCCGCCGGCTGGTGCCGCTGGACCTGCGGCACGTCGACCGGCGCACCGCCGAGGGCTACCTGAAGTCGGGCAAGGAGATGCAGCAGGTCGCCGAGGACCTCGTCGGCCCCGACCGGGACGCCGCCCTCCGGTTGCTCGAGCGCACCGCGCGCCTGGCCGAGCAGTGCGCCGTCGACGTCCGCGAGGACCTCGGCATCGGCAGCGTCCGCTACCCCGAGCTCGACGTCGTCACCACACCCGGCGAGCGGGGGATGACCTCCTCGCAGGTGCTGCGCGCCCGCTGCGAGGCCGGGCTGGGCCGGCGCGGGATGGCGCCGTCGGAGCGGGTGCGCGTCCGGCTGGACGACGAGCTGGCGGTGATCGACCAGCTCGGCTACCCCTCCTACTTCCTCACCGTCGCCGACGTGGTCGACCTCATCAAGAGCTTGAGGGTTCGCGCGGCGGCCCGCGGCTCGGGCGCCGGCAGCCTGGTCACCTACCTGCTCGGCATCTCCGACGTCGACCCGATCCGCTACGGCCTGCTGATGGAGCGCTTCCTCTCACCGCTGCGCCACCAGCTGCCCGACATCGACATCGACGTGGAGTCCGCCCGGCGGATGGAGGTCTACGACGCCGTCCTCGACCGGTTCGGCGCCGACCGGGTCAGCTGCATCTCGATGATGGACACCTACCGGGTGCGGCACGCCATCCGCGACGTCGGCGCGGCGCTGAGCCTGCCGCAGGCCGAGATCGACGCCGTCGCCAAGGCCTTCCCGCACATCCGGGCCAACCAGGTGCACGCCGCGCTCCGCGACCTGCCCGAGCTGCGGGCCAGCCGGTACGGGTCCAAGCGAGCCGGCGGCTCGGGTGACCTGGACCTGCTGTTCGACCTCGTCGCCCGGCTCGACGGGCTGCCCCGGCACATCGCGCTGCACCCGTGCGGGGTGCTGCTCTCCGACGCCACCCTGCTCGACCGCACGCCCGTCGAGAGCAGCTACCTCGGCTACCCGATGAGCCAGTTCGACAAGGACGACGTCGAGGAGCTCGGGCTGCTCAAGCTCGACCTGCTCGGCATCCGGATGCAGTCGGCGATCGCGCACGCCCTCGACGAGGTCGCCCGGGTCGACGGCGAGACCCTCGACATCGACGCCGTCCCGCGCGACGACCCGACGACCTTCGAGCTCATCCGCAGCACCCGCACGCTGGGCATGTTCCAGATCGAGTCGCCGGGGCAGCGGGAGCTGGTCGGCAAGTTCGGGCCGCGATCGTTCGAGGACATCATCATCGACATCTCGCTGTTCCGGCCCGGGCCGGTGAAGAGCGACATGGTCACCCCGTTCCTGCTGGCCCGGAACGGCTGGAAGGACGCCGAGTACCCGCACCCCGACCTCGCGTTCGCGCTCGAGGAGACCGCCGGGGTGGTCGTCTTCCACGAGCAGGTGCTGCAGGTCGTCTCCCGGATGACCGGCTGCACGCTCGCCGAGGCCGACGAGGTGCGGCGAGCGCTGGGGGAGAAGGACGCCCACCCCGAGGTCCGGGCGTGGTTCATGCCGCGCGTGCTGGACGCCGGCTACCCGGCGGAGGTCGCCGAGCAGGTCTGGCAGGTGCTGGTGGCCTTCGGGTCCTTCGGCTTCTGCAAGGCCCACGCGGCGGCGTTCGCGCTGCCCACCTACCAGTCGGCCTGGCTGAAGACCCACCACCCGGCGGCGTTCCTGGCCGGGGTGCTCACCCACGACCCGGGCATGTACCCGAAGCGGCTGATCCTCGACGACGCACGCAACTTCGGCATCCGGGTGCTCGGGCTCGACGTCAACGCCTCGGCCGCGACATACCGGGTCGAGCGCCTCGCCCGGGACGACGAGGGGTGTGACGACACCCCGGCCGGGGTCCGGCCGCGACCGGAGTGGATGCCGGAGGCGATGGCCGACCCGTCCCGCTACGGCATCCGGCTGGCGCTGGCCGACGTGAAGGGCATCTCCGACGACGAGGTGGCCCGCGTGGTCGCCGGGCAGCCCTACCGGTCGCTGTCGGACTTCTGGTCCCGGGCGTCGGTGTCCCGCCCCGTGGTCGAGCGGCTGGTGCTCGCCGGCGGGTTCGACGCGCTCTACGGGTTCGGCGTGCGCGACCGCGAGTCGCACCGGCCGGCACACCGCCGCCGGCAGCTGACCAGGCGCGACCTGCTGCTGCAGATCGGGGAGCTGGACCGGTGGAGCCGCAGCGGCGCGCGGGCGAGCTCCGCCGGGCAGCTGAGCCTGGACCTCCTGGGGCTGGAGGACACCGGCCAGGACGGCCTGTTCGGGCTGGACGAGGTCGCGGGGGAGGAGGCGGCCACCGGTGGGCTGGGCGCCGGTCCCGGCTGGGCCGAGGGCAGCGGGCTGCCGGAGTTCACCGACGCCGAGCTGGTGCGCGCCGAGCTGGAGGTGCTCGGGCTGGACGCCAGCCGGCACGTCGTGGACTTCTACAAGCCGTTCCTCGCCGCGCTCGGGGCGGTGCCGGCCGCGGACCTGCTCGGCTGCCGCAGCGGGTCGGAGCTGCTGGTGGCCGGGGTGAAGGTGGCGACGCAGACCCCGCCGATCCGGTCGGGCCGGCGCGTGGTCTTCGTGACCCTCGACGACGGGTCGGGCTGCACGGACTCCACGTTCTTCGAGGACGCCCAGGGGCCCTACGCCGCGACGGTCTTCCACTCGTGGCTGCTGGTGGTCCGCGGGGTGCTGCGCCGGACCGGTGCGCGCGGGGTCTCCCTGCGGGCGACCGGTGCGTGGGAGCTGCCGGCGCTGCACGAGGCGTGGGAGACCGGCGGGCTGGACGCCGTGCGCGAGCTGATGGCGGCGCCGGGGGAGTACACCGAGCAGGCGATCGCCGGAGCGGCCGCCTCGCACGGGCCGCGGCCGGTGGTGGTCCGCCCGGTGCTGGTTCACCCCACCGGCTTCCGGATGTCCCCCTACGCCGACATCAAGCCGGCCGGCGACGACGCCGGGACGGCGGCCCGGCGCGCGGCCGCCGGCCCACCGCGCAAGCTCTGGCACTCCAGCCCCGGCAGCTCCGGGCACTGAGCAGGACGGTGCCGTGACCCGCGACCTGCTTCGTCGGCCTGCCGCTCACCGGCCAGGTCCTGGGCGTGCGGCGGCAGACCACTGCCGCTGGGCTCAGCCCTCGCTGTCCTCGCCGTCGGTGGCGTCCTCGACCTCGCGCTCGGCGTCGTCCACGCCCTCCTCGATGTTCTGCTCGACGTCGTCGTCGACCACGTCGGACCCGCAGGCCACAGTGGTGAGGGAGGCGGCGGCGATGGCGAACGCGGCTGCCGTCGTCCGGACCAGGCGGCGGCGGGGGCGGGTGGACGTGCTCATGGCGGCTCCTCGGTGCGCTGACGTGTCGGGTCGCCCCGGACCTGCCCCCCACCCCGCTCCCGGCAAACGGCGCGCGGTCGGTCAACCCTGCGACGGCAGGTGCACCAACCCGGCGTCGGTCTCCCGGAAACCGCACGCGACGAGGTAGAACGGCCGCAGCTCGGGCCGGAAGTCCACGTGCAGCCACTCGCAGCCCGCGGCGCGGGCCCGGACGACCGCCTCCCGCACCACCAGCGCACCGATCCCCGTCCGCTGCCGGTCGCCCCGGGTCTTCGTGTCCAGCAGGAAGGCGTGGTCGCCGCCGTCCCACGCGACGTTCACGAACCCGACCAGCAGCGCGCCCGCCCGCGCCGTCACCCAGCCGAGGCTGTGCGGACGGATCCGGTCCCACCAGCCGGGCACCGGGGAACCGCCGTGCGACGCGACGAGCTCGACCAGCTCGGGGTCGGCGAGAGGTGCACGCCACGCGAGGACGACCTCCGGCTCACCGGGCATGCCGCACGGTAGGGCCGTCCGCGCCCCGGCGCCGCTGCTTTTCCCGGCCACCGATGAGTCGGCCGCCGGGCGCGGGTCCACCCTCCGACAGCCACCCCCGCCCGAGAGAGGACCCCGACCATGCCCCAGCAGATCCCGTGCCTGTGGTTCGACGGCCAGGCGGAGGAGGCCGCGCAGCTGTACACGTCGGTCTTCCCGAACTCGAGCATCGGGAAGATCACCCGCTACGGGCCCGACATGCCGCCGCCGATGAAGGAGGGCGACGTCCTGACCGTGGACTTCACCCTCGACGGCCGGCCGTACACCGGCCTCAACGGCGGCCCGCAGTTCCCGTTCACCGAGGCGGTCTCCTTCCAGGTCGTCTGCGCCGATCAGGCTGAGAGCGACCACTACTGGTACGGCCTGATGGCAGGCGGTGGCCAGGAGAGCCAGTGCGGCTGGCTCAAGGACCGGTTCGGCGTCTCGTGGCAGGTCTACCCGGCCGAGCTCCTCGACCTGACCAGCGACCCCGATCCCGGCCGCGCGCAGCGGGCCACCCAGGCGATGCTGCAGATGCGCCGGATCGACATCGCGGAGATCAGGCGCGCCGCCGACGGCTAGGAGCACCCCTCCTCCCCGCCACTAGGCTCCTGCTGTGCCGACCCCGTCCGCTCCCTCGCCCGCCGAGCAGCTCCCGCCGCGGACCGCTGCCGTCTGGGCCGCGCTGGACCCGGTCATCGCCGCCGGCACCCCGCTGCGGGTGCTCGACGTCGGCGGCGGCAGCGGCATCTTCGCCGTCCCGCTGGCACGGCTCGGCCACGAGGTCACCGTCGTCGACCCCAGCGCCGACGCCCTCGCGACCCTCGCCCGGCGGGCCGCCACGGCGGGCGTGGGTGACCGGGTGCGCGGCGTCCAGGGCGACGGCGACCTGCTCGGCGAGGTCCTCGCCTCCCTGGCGCCGGGGGACGGCGGCTACGACCTGGCCCTCTGCCACTCGGTGCTGGAGGTCGTCGACGACCCGTCGGTCACGCTGCGGGAGATCGCCGGCGCCCTCCGCCCCGGCGGCCAGGTGAGCGTCGCCACGGCCAACCGGGCCGGCGCCGTCCTCGCCCGCGCCGTCGCCGGCCACCCGGTCGAGGCGCTGGCCCTCCTCCAGGACCGCGACGCCGCGGCCGGCCGCAGCCGCCCCGTCGCCCGCCGGCGGTTCACCCCGGTCGAGCTGCTCGCGCTGGTCGAGGGCGCCGGTCTGGCGCCGGGGGAGTGGCGCGGCGTCTCGGTCGTCGCCGACCTGCTCGACGCCGCTTCCGGCGCCGACCCCGAGGCGGTGCGCGCCCTGGAGCTCGCCCTGGCCGGCGCGTCGCCCTACCGCGAGGTCGCCACCGGCCTGCACGTGCTCGCCGCGCGCCCCTGATGACGTCGGACGCGGTCCTCCTGCCGCCGGACCTGCACCGGCCGGCCTACGGCACCGCCACGCTCGCCGACGTGCTGCCGGGAGCTGCGACCGCCCTCGGGGTCCGGCTGGAGCGCGGGGACCTGCCGGTCGACCCGCTCGACCTCGGCACCGCGCTGGCCGGCGCCCGCCGCGTCGCGGTGCTGCTCGTGGACGGTCTCGGCGCCGATCTGGTGCGCCGGCACGCCGACCTCGCGCCGACGCTCGCCGCCCTGGCCGCTCCCGCCGGCGACCTCTCCGCCCCCTGCCCGAGCACCACCCCGGTCAGCCTCACCACCTTCGGCACCGGCCTGCCGCCGGGCAGCCACGGCGTCCTCGGCTTCGTCACCGACGTGCCGGGGGAGGACCGCGCCCTCAACCACGTCCAGTGGTCCGACGACCCCGACCCCGACCTGTGGCAGCCGCAGCGCACCGTCTTCGAGCGCGCCGCGGCCGCCGGCGTCCCCGCCACCGTCGTCGCCCCGTACGCCTTCACCGGCAGCGGCCTGAGCCGCGCGGCCTACCGCGGCGCCACCTACAGCGGGACGGTGGGCGCCGGTGACCTCGCCGCACTCGTCCTCCGGGCGCTGCGGGCCACCCCGCGCGCGCTGGTCTACGGGTACTTCGCCGACCTCGACGTCACCGGCCACGTCCGCGGCGTCGACTCCGACAGCTGGCGGGCGCAGCTGCAGCTGGTCGACCGGATGGTCGAGCACGTGGTGGCCGGGCTGCCCGGCGACGCCGCCCTGCTGGTCACCGCCGACCACGGGATGCTCGACGTCCCGGCCGGCACGCGGCTGGACCTGGACACGGTGCCCCACCTGACCGACGGCGTCCGGCTGCTCGCCGGCGAGCCCCGGGCACGCTACGTGCACGCGCAGCCCGGCGCCGCCGCGGACGTGCTGGACCGGTGGCGCGAGCTGCTGGGGGAGCGGGCCTGGGTGGCGACCCGGGACGAGGTGGTGGCCAGCGGCGTCTTCGGCCGCGTGGACCCCGCCATGGCCGCCCGCATCGGCGACGTGGTCGCGCTGGCCCGCGGCACCTGGGCGCTGACGGCGTCCGAGCGGGAGCCGGGCCCCAGCCGGCTGACCGCCTACCACGGCTCCCTGACCGCGACCGAGCTGGCGATCCCGCTGCTCGTCGCGACCGGGTCTTCCCTGGGCTGACGGCGATCAGCCGCCGCCGGGGCGGCTCGACGCCTGCCGCCACTCCCGCGGCGTCACACCGTAGGCCTGGCGGAAGCGGCGGGTGAAGTGGCTGGGGTCGGCGAACCCGCAGCTGCGCGCCACCGCGGCGACCGAGCGGTGCCGCCCGCCCCGGGACACCAGCTCCGCGCGGGCCAGCTCCAGCCGCTCGGCGATCAACCACTGCTCCAGGTGCAGCCCGGCCGCGGCGCACACCTTGTAGAGCTGGCGCAGCGACACGTTGTGGACGGCGGCCAGCCGGCGCGGCCCGAGGCCGGGATCGGTCAGGTGCGCCCGCGCGTAGGCCAGCACCCGGGTCAGGAGCGTCTCCTCGCGCACCGGGCGGCCGTACCGGTCGTCGCCGGCCGCCGACACCAGCAGGGCGCGCACGAGCTCGACGGTCGCGGTGCCGAGCGAGGCGGCGCCCGGGTCGGCGGCGAGCCGCTCGGCGCCCGCGGCCAGCCGCACGAGGTGGTCGCGCACCAGGTCGTGCAGGGGGCTCGCGCGCAGCCGCGGCGCCGCCGCGCGCACCACCTCCGGCGGCAGGGCGAGCAGCCCGTAGGGGATCTGGAACGCCCGAGAGCCGCCGGTCTCCTCCCAGGAGAACTCGTAGGGGGCGGTCAGGTCGCTGAGCATCAGCCGGCGGGCGGGCACCAGCGACCGGTGGCCGAACTGCCCGAACCGGCCCACGCCGCTGGACTGCACGGCGAGCGCGACCACCTCCGGGCTCTCCATCCGCAGGTGGCGGGTGGTGCGCACCAGCCGGAAGCCCGAGGCGTCGGTGGTGAAGAGGTTCGCCGCCCCGAAGTGCCACAGGTGCATGCGCGAGTGGACGCGGTCGTCGGGCCCCAGGTGCTCGATCCGGCACGGCACCGACGCCTGGTCGAAGGCCGCCCGGAAGGCGTCGACGCGGTGCTCGGGCGCGAGGGTGCGGGTGTCGAGCAGCTGCATCGACTCCTCCAGGTGGGTCGCTCGGACACGGCTCCCCGCACCGGCCGGTCCAGGGTGGCAGAGCGCGGGCGCGCCCGGAACCGGCGCGTGCGCGCAGGAGCCGGAGCCGTGCACGCAAGGCCGATCGCACGCGCACCGGCGGTGCCACGCTCCCGCTCCATGACCGACATCCCCGCGCCCCGCCCGTCCCTCCGCGGTCCCGCTGCCGGCGGTCCGGACACGATCGTCCTCGTGCACGGCTTCTGGGTGACCCCCCGGAGCTGGGAGCACTGGAAGGCCCGCTACGAGGGGGCGGGCTACCGCGTGCTGACCCCCGGCTACCCCGGCTTCGAGGTGGAGGTCGAGGCGCTCAACGCCGACCCGACGCCGATCGCCGAGCTGACCCTGCCGGCGATCGTGGCCCACCTGGAGGAGGCCCTGGCCGGCCTGGACCAGGAGCCGATCCTCATCGGCCACTCCGCCGGCGGCACGCTGGTGCAGCTGCTGATGGACCGCGGCCACGGCGCGTCCGGGGTCGTCCTCAACTCCGCACCCACCGAGGGCGTGCGGGTGCTGCCGCTGTCGCAGCTGAAGTCGACCTTCACCGCCTTCAAGAACCCGGCCAACCGGCACCGGGCCGTGCCGCTCAGCTACGAGCAGTGGCGCTACGCCTTCACGAACACCTTCCCCGAGGACGAGTCGCGCGCCCTCTACGAGCGCTACCACGTACCGGCGTCCGGCCGGATCCTGTGGGACTCGGTGCTGGCGAACTTCATGCCCGGGCCGCAGGACGCCGCCGTGGACTACGAGAACGAGGCGCGCCGGCCGCTGCTGTTCATCTCCGGCGGCGAGGACCACATCATGCCGCCGAGCGTGCAGCGCTCGAACGTCAAGCACTACACCTCGGCGGTGCTCACCGAGCACGAGGAGTACCCCGGTTACGCGCACCTGCTGCCCGCGCAGGAGGGCTGGGAGGCCATCGCCGACCATGCGCTGGCCTGGGCGCAGCGCCACGCCGTCGCACCGCGGCAGGCGGCCGGCACGCAGTGAGGGGGGTCCGGCTCACCCACGTCGGCGGGCCGACCGTGCTGATCGAGACCGGCGGCTGGCGTCTCCTGGTCGACCCGACGTTCGACGAACCCGGCCGGAGGTACGCCTTCGGCTGGGGGACGTCGTCCCGCAAGGTCACCGGTCCCGCGGTGCCTTCCGCCGCGGTGCTGCCGGTCGACGTCGTGCTGCTCAGCCACGACCACCACGCCGACAACCTCGACGACGCCGGCCGGGCGCTGCTGCCTTCCGTGGGCACCGTCGTCACCACCGCGGCGGGGGCGGCCCGCCTCGGCGGAGGCGCGCGCGGGCTGCGCACCTGGGGGACCACGGAGCTGAGCGCCCCGGGCCGGCCGACCCTCACCGTGACCGCCACCCCGGCGCGGCACGGCCCGCCGCTGAGCCGGCCGGTCGCCGGGCACGTGATCGGCTTCGCGCTCGAGTGGCCGGGCCAGGAGGACGGCGTGCTGTGGATCTCGGGCGACACCGTGCTGTTCGGCGGGGTCCGGCAGGTGCTCGACCGGTTCCGCGTCGACACCGCCCTGCTGCACCTGGGCGGCGTGCGCTTCCCGGTCACCGGTCCGCTGCGGTACTCGATGACCGCGCGCGAGGCGGTGCGGCTGTGCCGCGACGGGGAGCCCCGCACGGTGGTACCGGTGCACTACGAGGGGTGGTCGCACTTCCGGCAGGGGCGCGCCGCCGTGGAGGCGGAGCTGGCTCGGGCGCCGGCCGAGGTGCGGGACCGGTTCCGCTGGCTGCCGCTGGGCCGGCCGGTCGAGCTGCTCACCGGGTGACGGCGAGCCGGTGCCAGGTGCGCACGCGGCCCGGCTGGGCCGCCTGGCAGGTCAGCCGCACCGCCTCGGGCGCCGGCCGGCTCTCCACGACGACGGTCACCGGCCCGCCGTCCGCGGCCAGCGCCACCTCCCAGCGCTCGACGCCGGCGGCGGGGTCCGGCAGCCGCGTCGCGCCGAGGGGGGCGAGGTCCTCGACGCCCAGGAGCCCGAGCTCCTCGCGGGCGCCGTGCTGGGCGGCCTGCACGGGCGCCGGCAGGCCGGCCCGGCCCCGGAGCCAGGCCAGCGCCACCTCCCCCCGCGCGTGCGCCGCCACCAGCAGGCCGCCGTCGCCGGGCACCTGCCCGTAGTAGAAGCCGTGGGGCAGGACGACGACGTTGGCGGCGAACCGGTCGCCGCCGAGGTGGCTGCACTCCCAGACGTCGGGTGCCGGCATCGTGCGGGCCAGGGGCCGGCCGCGCAGCGCGCAGCAGGCGTCGTGCCCGCCGTGCGTGCAGACCAGGTAGGTGTCGCCGGTCGCCGGCTCGCCCACGGAGCCGTCCAGAGGGGCGGTGAGGAGCTCGGCGTCCGAGGACCGCACCGACCACCACAGGCCCTCGCGCCCGGGCCGGCTGTCCGCGTACGCCCAGCGGCCCCGGGCGTCGGCCAGCCGGTCGCCGGGGCGGCGGACGAGGAGCACCCGCACGTCCTCCCGCCGGGCCCGCTCGGCCAGCAACGGGGCGATCCGCGCGTCGAAGCGCGACTCGGTCAGCGCCTGCCGGCCCCACGGGCCGGGCTGCTCCACCAGCAGCCAGCGCTGCACCGGCGAGGCGGTCGCGATGCCGCTGTCACCGCGCGCCAGCGCCTGCACCGAGCAGCGGTCGGGACCCAGCCGCCCGGCCGGCAGCGGCGGGAGGTCGGTGCGGCAGAAGTCGTCGGCGGGTGGGAGGTCGGCGGTGGTCACGGCCCGGGCGCTGCGTCCGGGACCACCGCGACCGACTCGGTGACCAGTCGCCGGGCCAGGGTGGTCCGCTCGTCGGCCTCGAGGCCGGGCAGGTCGCCCACCTTGAGCTCACCCACGGCCAGGAGCTCGGTCAGCGCCGGGCGCGCCGACGCCGGGAAGGTGTGCGTCCGGCGGCCGCCGAGCAGGGTCACCCGGCCGTCGTCCCCGTCGCGCAGCACGCAGCGCAGCCGCCGGCGCAGGCGGAGGACGGTGTCGGCGGTGATCGCCGCCGCGGCGGCGGACTGGGCCAGCGGCGCCACGGGCTCGGGCCGCACCTGCGCCCAGGTGCGGACGCGCAGTCGCTCGGCGACCTCGGCGGGGTCCACCCGGCCGAGCCACTCGCGCAGGCCCTCGACGACGGCGGTGACGTCGTCGCGGAGGGCGTCGGGGTCGGCGACGTCGACGCCGAGGGGCAGCGACCCGCGCAGCGCCGGGTCCTCGGCGGCCAGGGTGCGGACCAGGTCCAGCGCCGCCTCGGCCGCACCCCATCGGGTCACCGAGTGGACGCCGATGGTCAGGTGGGCGCTGATCTCGCCGAGCGCGGTGGCCGAGTGCAGGAAGCCGCGCGGGAGGTAGAGCACGTCGCCGGGCTCGAGGACGGCGTCGATCACCGGCTCGCGCTCCGCGGCGGCGGCGACGTCCTCGCGGCGGTCGGTCCACACCTGGGTGCGCAGCGGGTCGGGCAGCACCGGCTCGTGGATCCGCCAGTGCTTCTGCCCGGCCACCTGCAGCACGAAGACGTCGTGCACGTCGTAGTGGGGGTCGAAACCGCGGGAGGACGGCGGGGTGATGTACGCGTTGACCTGGGTGGGGTGGCCGAGGTCGGCGGCGAGCTGGTCGGCGAACTCGATCAGCGGCGGCCACAGCCGGTGCAGGCCCTGCAGCACCACGGTGCTGCCGTCGGCGAACAGCCGGAGCACGGCGTCGGAGCTCACCTGGTCGGCGACCTCGGCGCCGGCGCCGCCGGAGGTGGTGAAGCGCTTCGGGTCGACGACCTGGCCGTCCTTGGCGATGCGCAGGAACGGCGTGCGCAACCCCCGCCGGGAGAGCAGCTCGTCGACCGCGGCGAGGTCGAGCAGGTCGGTGAAGGTGTTGCCGGTGTCCGCGGCCCGGGTCAGCAGGGGGTGACGGCCCCAGTGCTCCCGCGCGAAGTCGTCGGGCTCGGCGTTCGTGCAGCGCCGCAGGGCCGGGCGGAGCGAGTGCTCCACCCGGCCCTGCGGGGCAGGGTTCTCGGTCAGGCCGAACCGTCCGCGCCACCGTCGGCGCCGCCGTCCGCGCCGCCGTCGGCACCGCCGTCCGCGCCGCCGTCCGCGCCGCCGTCGGCGCCACCGTCGGCACCGCCGTCGGCGCCGCCGTCGTGGCCGCCGGGCGTGCCCGCCGCGCCGTGGTCGGCCGCGCCCGCGCTGCCGTCGGCCGGGCCGTGGGCACCGCTGTCCGCGCCGCCGTCGGCCCCGCCGTCGCCGCCGCTGGTCATCTCGTCGTCCAGAGCCATGGGCTCCTCCGCTCGTGTCGGTTCGGGCCGCCGGGGACGGCGGCTCTCCACAGCTGTGTTACCTCCCGCATCCTGGCCCGACACCTGCGCTCCCACCAGCGGGGACGACGCCCGGGTCACGACTGGGACACGGGGCCGTGCCGCGAGCGCGCCGCCCACCGCCGGGGTCGGTAGTGTCTCCACGGATGCGAACACGTGTTCGAACGGAGGGCGCGGAGTGGGCGGACGGGCGCAGGGGTGCACCGTGCTGCACGTCGACATGGACGCGTTCTTCGCCAGCGTCGAGGTGCGGCGGCGCCCGGAGCTGGCCGGCACCCCGGTGATCGTCGGTGGGGCGGGCAACCGCGGCGTGGTCACCTCGGCGACCTACGAGGCGCGGCGCTACGGCGTGCACGCGGCCATGCCCACCGCCCGCGCGCTGCGGTTGTGCCCGACCGCGACGGTGCTCCCCGGCGACCTGGCGCTCTACGCGGAGGTCTCCCGGTCGGTGATGGCCCTGTTCCGCTCGATCACCCCGCTGGTGGAGCCGCTGAGCATGGACGAGGCATTCCTCGACGTCTCCGGTGCCGGTCGCCGGCTGGGCGACGCCGCCGAGATCGGCGAGTACCTCCGCGCCCGGGTCTTCGACGAGCAGGGCATCACCTGCTCGGTCGGCGCCGCGGGCAGCAAGTTCGTCGCCAAGCTCGCCTCCACCTCGGCCAAGCCCGACGGGATGCGGGTCGTCCGGCCGGCCGAGGTCATGGACTTCCTCCACCCGCTGCCGGTGGGCGCGCTGTGGGGCGTGGGCCCCAAGACCGAGGAGCAGCTGCTGCGGCTCGGGCTGCGCACCGTGGGCGACCTCGCGCACGTGCCGGCGCGGACCCTGCAGCGCGCGCTGGGGCCGGCCGCCGGCGCCCACCTGCACGAGCTGGCGTGGGGGCGCGATCCCCGCCGGGTGGTCCCCGACGAGCCGGAGAAGTCCACCGGCCACGAGGAGACCTTCGGCACCGACGTCGACGACCCCGCGGTCATCCACCGCGAGCTGCTGCTGCTCGCCGAGCGGACGGCGGGCCGGCTGCGCTCGGGCGGCTGGCTGGCCCGGACGGTGAGCATCAAGGTGCGCTTCGCCGACTTCGCCACGATCACCCGCAGCCGCACCCTCGACGTCCCGACCGACGTCGGGCAGGAGCTCTACGACACCGCCCGCGCGCTGTTCGACGCGCTGGGGCTCGACCGGGCCCGCATCCGGCTGGTCGGGGTGCGCGCCGAGCGGCTGGTGGAGGCCGGGTCGGCGCCCCAGCAGCTCGAGCTCGGCGCCCGCGAGCACGGCCGGCGCGACGCCGAGCTGGCCGCCGACCGGGCCGCCCGGCGGTTCGGTGCGGGAGCGGTGCGGCCGGCCACCCTGCTGCACCGCGACGGGCGCCCGGGACGGTCCGGCGGGGCCGCCGGAGGCCGCCCGCGACCGGCCGTCCGGAACCCGGAGGGGTGACCCGCGGCGGTTCGCCCGAGGCGCGCCGTATCGTCACCTTTCGCGCCCCGCCAAGGGCTCGTATCCTCGAAGCCACCGTCGGGGGAGCCCTCCGACGGTCCTGGCTCCGCCCACCTGGAGGTCGACGTGCCGCTCTCCGAGCACGAGCAGCGTCTGCTGGAGCAGATCGAGCGCGCCCTCGTCGACGACGATCCGAAGTTCGCCTCGTCCGTGCGCACCGGTGACCGCCGCCTGAAGGCCCGGCGCCGGCTGCAGATCGGCGCCGCCCTCGTCGTCGTCGGCTTCGCCGTGCTGGTCGGCGGCGCGGTCGCCGAGTCCGTGGTCCTCGGCGTCGTCGGCTTCCTCGTCGCCTTCGGCGGCGCGGCCCTCGCCGTCCTGAACTACAAGGTCGCCACCGGCGCGGTCGAGCCCGGCTCGGCCCCGGCCGGTGGCCGCGGCCCGGCCGGCCCCGCCCGGGGTGCCCGGGCCGGGCGCACCGGCCGCCAGCCGCTGAAGAGCCGCCTCGAGGAGCGCTTCCGCCGCCGCTACGACCAGTAGCCGCTAGCCCTCCGCACGTCCCGCCCGCAGCCGCCGTCCCCCCGGACGGCGGCTGCGTCGCATCTCCGGCCGCGTCCACGCCGGGAGCCCCGCCCGCACCGCCGCAGGCAGCGAGGCCGGCCAGCACGCCGCCCGCAGCCGGGTCCGCCGGTCGACGGTGCCGCGCAACGCCCGGCGGGCGGTGCGCAGGTCCGCGACCAGCCCGTCCTCGTGCCCCTCGGCCGCAGGCCCGTAGCTGGCGCGCTCCTCGGCCCGGGCCAGCCGGTCGATCGCCGCGCCGCCCCCGGGGCCGCCCGTCCGCCCGGCCAGCGCACGGCCGGTCTCGCGGGGCGTCCACGCCGGGTCGCGGCCGAGTCCGAGGTCGTCGGCGGTGGCCGAGAGCTCGTCCCACAGCGCCCGGGCCGTCCCCAGGGCCAGCCGGCGGCGCCGCTGGAGCAGCCGCAGCCCGCCCGGTGCCGCGGCCGCAGCCACGACCAGCAGCACCAGCCCGGTGCGGGCCGGCCACGACCGGCCCTCCGCAGGGGTGTCGGCCGGAGCGGCGTCGAACGCGCCGGGGTCCGGGCCGAGCGGCCCGAGCGGGTCCAGGAAGGAGAGATCCTCGGGCGCGAGCTCCGGCTGCTGCTCGACCGCCTGCTCCGGCGCGTCCTCCACCTCCACCCGCGGGGCCCAGGGCAGCTCGGACCGGCGGGACTCGTCGATCGGCGTCGGGTCGAAGGGCACCCAGCCGAACCCGGCGAAGAAGACCTCGACCCAGGCGTGCGCGTCGTCGCTGGTGACCAGCCGGGAGCCGTCCTCCACCGGGTCGCCGGGGGTGTAGCCCAGCGCCACCCGGGACGGCAGCCCGGCCGCCCGCACCATCGCGGCCATCGCCCCGGCGTACTGCTCGCAGTACCCGCGGCGCTCCTCCAGGAAGTCGACCAGGTCGTCGCCGCTGGTGCCGGGGGAGGTGGACAGGGAGTAGGTGAACCCGTTGCGGGCGTCGGTCAGGAAGTCGAGGATCCGACGGACCCGCGCGTACCCGTTCTCCGCGCCGGCGGTCAGGGTGTCCACCAGCGCCTGCACCGAGGGGTCGAGCCCGGGGGCTCCGAAGAAGCGCCCCTCCAGCTCGCCGTCGGCCAACGGCGGGGCCGCGGCCAGCTGCTCCGGCGTCGGGCGGACCTCGGAGGCGGTCACCTCCCAGACGCGGTCCTCGCTCGTTGCGTCGGAGGCCGACACGGTCCCGGTGATGGAGTCGTAGCGCCAGCCGTCCGCACCGCCCTCCAGCTGCACCTGCACCGGTGAGACGGGCAGCGGGAGGAAGCGGTCGTCGTGGCCGGTCGCCTCGATGCGGGCGCTCACCTCGCGGCCCTCCGCCGGGTCGTGCTCCGTCCGCAACGCGTCGTCCAGCGTTACCGGGGCGCCGGCCCCCGACTCGGTCCAGCCCGTGCCGGCGTCGTACCGGTCGACCGTCACCGCGCGCAGGTAGCCGGGGTCCTCGACCTCGGTCTCCAGCCGGAGCAGGCTGACCGGCTCGTTGCGGGTGAGCTGGCCCACCATCTCCGCCACCGGGTCCAGCGCCGTCCCGGTGCCGCCGCTCCCGCCCGACCCGCCGCGCAGCGTCCCCTCTGCCAGCGTGGGCAGCAGCCCGCCGCCGAGGACCGCGACCACCGCGGCGACCAGGCCGATCCGCACCGCGGACCCGGTGCCCGCGGTCCGCCGGGCGCGGGGGCGCCCGCGCGCGTCCAGCCGCCGGCTCTGGTCGGCCCACAGGAGGACCGCGAACCCGGCGGCCGGGCCGAGGACGGTGACCGGACCGACCTCGCCGTCGAGGGTGAACACCGGGACGCCGGCCAGCAGCAGGAGCACGGCCCCGCCCAGGGCGGCCTGCCGGCCCTCCACGGCGACGAGGTCGACGAGCACCGCAGCGAGCCCGACGAACAGGGCGATGAGCGCGGCGAGCTCCGGGACGGGCGTGGCGGGGGCCACCTGCTCGCGGATCTCGCCGGCCCCGGCGCGCAGGACCTCGCCCAGCGCCTCGATGCCGCGCGCGGAGGGGAGGAGGCCACCGACGTCGGTGGCCCGCCGGGTGAGGACGACGGTGAGCGCGGCGAGCTGGCCCAGCGGCACGAGCAGGGTCCCGAGCCCGGCCACCAGCCGCGGCCCCGGCCGCCCGCGGAGCACGCGGTCGGCGAGCACCGCCCGGGCGCCGCGCAGCGCCAGCCCGGTCAGCAGGACCACCAGCACCACGTCGACGACCGGGCGCACCCAGGCGCCCGAGGACAGCACCGGCGAGAGCGCCAGCGCACCCAGCAGGGTCGCCGTGGCGGCGGCGACCGGCGTCCGGACGTCGACGGCGGTCACCGCAGGGCCCCCGCGGCGGGGCGGGCGGCGAGGGCAGCCCAGGGCCGCTCGACGGGGTCGCCGGCGCGGGCCACGGCGACCCGCCAGCCGGCGGCGCGCAGCACGGCAGCGGTCTCCTCCCGCGCGTCGGCCAGGGTCGAGCTCGCCGCCGACGTGCCGGCCCGGGTCCCCCGGACGCCGGTCAGGAAGCTGCCCAGGTCGAGCAGGACGGCGAGCCCGGCCGAGGGGCCGGGGCGGACGCGCACGAGCTCGGCGACGTCGTCGGGACCCAGTGCACCGAGCAGGCACACCACCTGCCCGTCGCCGGCGATGCGCCGGAGCACCTCGATCCCCGGCGCGAGCTCGGTGCGGGACGACGGGGTCAGGGCGGCCAGGCGGTCGAGCAGCGCCTCGGGTGCGGTGCCCGCCGGCGCCCGGCCGGCGCCGGTGAGCTCGCCCTGCTCGGTGACCACGCGCACCTCGCTGCCGCGCCGGCCCAGTCCGACGGCGATGCTGGCCGCCGCCTCCACCGCCCACTCGAGGCTGTCCGCCGGATCCGGGTCGTGCTGCGGCGCGACCAGGTGCGCGGGCCGGCGGGTGTCGAGCAGCACGGTGGTCCGCGCCCGCCAGGGCCGCTCCTCCAGGCGCACCTGCAGCTCGCCGGTGCGCGCGGTGGCCCGCCAGTGCACCTTGCGCAGGTCGTCGCCCCGCCGGTACTCGCGGATGCTGACGTCGTCCTCCCCGTGCACGGCGATCGAGCGCCGGGAGCCCTCGCCCCCGTGGCCGTCGACCGGCCCCTCGGTGCCCAGCGGCTGCACGCGGGGGAGGACCAGCAGCGGTGCGGTGGCGGTGCCGGCGGTGCTGCGCTCGACCAGCCCGAAGGGGTCCACCACCCGAGCCCGCAGCGGGCCCAGGGCGTACCGGCCGCGGCGGCGCGGCGCGAGGGGGTAGCTGAGCGCGGCCGTGCGGCCCGAGCCCACGCCGGGGACGGCGAAGGACGGCTCGGGTCCCAGGGCTGCGGGCAGCTGCTCGGTGAGCAGCCAGGTGGCGCCGGGCCGCCGACCGGCGCTGGTCAGCTCGAGGGTGACCTCGGTGGGCTCGCCGCGCCGCACGCGGGCGGGTGCCGCGGTGCGCGTGACGGTCGGGCGGAAGCGCTCCCGCGCCACGACCGCGGCGGAGACGAGCGGCAGCACCAGCACGAAGACGCCGAGCTGCACGAAGGGCTGCTCGCCGAGCAGCGCGCCCACCACGAGCAGCACCGCCCCGCAGGCGAGCAGCCAGCCGCCGCGGCGCGTCAGCGCGGTCCGCGCCCTCTCCGGTGTCCGCACCGGCGTCAGCGCCCGCGCGGTACCGGCAGGGTGGCGACCAGCTCGGCGACGACGTCCTCGGCCGTGCGCCCGCCACCGGCCTGCTCCGGGCTCATCAGCAGCCGGTGCGCCAGCACCGGGCCGGCCAGCTCCTTCACGTCGTCGGGCAGCACCATGTCGCGGCCGGCCAGCGCGGCCGACGCCCGGGCGGCCCGCAGCAGCTGCAGCCCGGCCCGGGGGGAGGCGCCCAGCCGCAGCCGCGGTGACCGGCGGGTGCTCTCGACCAGGTCGACGACGTAGCGGCGCACGGCCTCGGAGACGTGCAGCCGCCCCACCGCGGCGATCAGGTCGCGCACCGAGGCCGCGTCGGCGACCGGGAGCAGCCCGGCCAGGGGGTCGGTGGTGGCCCGGTCGTCGAGCATCGCCAGCTCGGCGTCGCGGTCGGGGTAGCCCATCGAGACCCGGGTGGTGAAGCGGTCGCGCTGCGCCTCGGGCAGGGGGTAGGTGCCCTCCATCTCCAGCGGGTTCTGCGTCGCCATCACCAGGAACGGGCGGGCCAGCTCGTAGCTGACGCCGTCCACCGTGACCTGGCGCTCCTCCATGCACTCCAGGAGCGCGGACTGCGTCTTCGGCGAGGCCCGGTTGATCTCGTCGGCCACCACGACGTTGGCGAAGATCGCGCCCGGCTTGAACTCGAACTCGCGGGACTCCTGGTCGTAGACGGCCACGCCGGTCACGTCGCTGGGCAGCAGGTCGGGCGTGAACTGGATGCGGCGGACCGTCGCGTCCACCGACGCCGCCAGCGCCTTGGCCAGCGTCGTCTTGCCGACCCCGGGCACGTCCTCGACGAGCAGGTGGCCCTCGGCGAGCAGCGTCACGATCGCCAGCCGCACGACGGAGTCCTTGCCCTGCACGACCCGGCCCACGTTGGCGGCGATCCGCCCTGCCTCCGCGGCGACGTCGACCGGTGGACCGGTCACCCCGCCGGTCGTCCGCGTCGCCTCCGTCACCCCACCCACGGTACGTGGGCCGGAGGCCCGCGGAGGGGTCGTCGCACCCGTGCGCCCGGGGGCGGCCGTGCAGGTGGACGGGGGGAGTGGGGGCGGCGACCACGACACGGCGTTCAGTGGTGTCGAGTGGGGGCCAGTGGGTTACTGTGTCGCCTGGTGGGGAGGCAGGGGCCCAGTCAGGGGCGCTGCAGAGCCATGGGAGGACCGATGCAGGGGGTGATCCGGTGTTCGTCGGCAGCTACCAGTTGCGCCTCGACGAGAAGGGCCGGCTCGCCCTCCCCGTCCGCTTCCGCGAGCAGGTGGCCGACGGCATGGTGATCAAGAAGGGCCAGGAGCACTGCATCTACGGCCTCACCATGGCCCGCGTCGCCGAGCAGAGCGCTGCCGCAGCCGCGATGGCGCCCTCGGACACCGCCGCCGCCCGCATGCGCGCCCGCATGAGCTTCGGGTCGATGGTCGAGATCGAGCCGGACAAGACCGGCCGCATCACCATCCCCGCCGGCCTGCGCGACTACGCGCACCTCGACCGGGACGTCGTCGTCGTGGGCGTCGACACCCGCTTCGAGATCTGGGACTCCGCGACCTGGGACGCCTACGTGGCCGAGCAGGAAGCCGCCTACGCCGACATGGAGAGCGAGGGGATGCCGACCTTGTCGTGATCCCTCCGCCGCCCCACCCGCCCCCACCCGGGGCCCCGGGAGCACCCGTTCGAGCCGCCTTCCCCGCGGCTCGACCGGACCAGGCCCCAGCCGCCTTCCCCGCTGCTGGGTCCACGCCCCCCGGAGACCGCCGGTCCAGCGGGTGCGACCGGCTCCGCCCTCCCCGGCGGACCGGTCCGGCGACTCCCCGGCCCCGCGGGGCACCACCTGGCGCTCTTCCCCGACGCCAGGCGGCGCCCCGCGGGGACCGGATCCCCACCCCGGGCCGCCGGGCGGGACTTCCGGGACCTGCCCGCCCCACCGCGCCCCACCCGCCCCACCCCGCCCCACCGACCCGATCCGGTTCCGGTGGAGCGCGCCGCCTCCCACCGCAGCCCTCGCCGGCGCGGCACCATCGCAGGAGCTCCACCGGAACCCGAGAGGCAGTCGACGATGAGCAGCACCGGATCGGCCGCGGCGCCGGACGCGCCCCGGCCCCCGGTGCACGTGCCCGTCCTGCTGGAGCGCGTCACCGAGCTGCTGGGCCCGGCCTGCGCCGCCCCCGGCGCCGTGCTGGTCGACGCGACCCTCGGCCTCGCCGGTCACTCCCTCGCGCTGCTCGACGCCCACCCCGGCCTGCGCCTGATCGGCCTGGACCGCGACCCGGACGCCCGCGCCGAGGCTGCGCGCCGCATCGAGGCCGCCGGCCACACCGACCGGGTCACCCTGGTCCCCGCCGTCTTCGACGAGCTGCCCGACGTCCTCGACCGCCTCGGCGTCGCCGAGGTGCAGGCCGTGCTGTTCGACCTCGGCGTCTCCTCGCTCCAGCTGGACACCGCCGACCGGGGGTTCAGCTACTCCGCCGACGTCCCGCTGGACATGCGGATGGACCCGACCACGGGGCGCACCGCCGCCGAGATCGTCAACACCTACCCGCCCAAGGACCTGGCGCGCGTGCTCCGGGTCTACGGCGAGGAGCGCTTCGCCACCCGCATCGCCGCCGCGATCGAGCGCGAGCGCGCCCGCGAGCCCTTCACCTCCACCGGCCGCCTGGCCGACCTGGTGCGCGACGCCATCCCGGCCGCCACCCGGCGCACCGGCGGGCACCCCGCCAAGCGCACCTTCCAGGCGCTGCGGATCGAGGTCAACGACGAGCTCGGCGTCCTCGAGCGCGCGCTGCCGGCCGCGATCGAGGCGCTGGCCGTGGGCGGGCGGCTCGCCGTCATCACCTTCCACTCCCTCGAGGACCGCATCGTCAAGCAGACCCTCGCCGAGGGCGCGACCGACCACACCCCGCACGGCATGCCCGTGCCCCTGCCGGAGCACGGCCCCGTGCTCCGGCTCCTGACCCGGGGCGGCGAGGCCGCCTCCGACACCGAGGTCGCGGCGAACTCCCGCGCGGCCTCGGCCCGCGTCCGCGCGGCCGAGCGCATCCGGAGGGCGGCATGAGCAGCCGAGCCACTGCCCGCGTCCCGGCGTCCCCGCGGACGGCGTCCGCACGGGCCGTCCCCGCCCGGACGGCGCTGCACGCCACCCCGCGGTCGCACCCCCGGCCCACGCTGAGCGTCGTCGCCCCGCCGGCGCCGCGCGCCCGCCGCCGGCCCCGCACCGCGCTGCGGCACCGCCGGGCGCCCTTCGTGCTGCTGGTCGTCGCGCTCCTGGCCGGCACCACCCTCGGACTGCTGGTCCTCAACACCGCGATCGCGGTCGACTCCCTCGAGGCCAGCCGGCTGCGTGCCGACAACGCCCAGCGGGCGCAGGACGTGCAGCGTCTCGAGCAGCGGGTGGTCGACGGCAACACCCCCGCAGCCATCGCCCAGGCCGCCGTCGCCGCCGGGCTGGTGCCCGCCGGGCCGGCCGCCTACCTCGTGCTCGACCCCGACGGCCGCCCCGTCCTGCGCGGCGAGCCCGCACCCGCGGAGGCGGCGGCGCCGCCTGCGGACGGCCCCGCGGTCGGGAACTGACGGTGGCCGGCACCGTCCGCGGCCCCGGGAGCGGGTCGCGCAGCGCCGGCCGCCCGGGCGCCCCGCGCTCCGCGCCCGGTGCGTTCACGTCCCGGCGCACCCCGGGCAGCCGGCGCAGCGGCGGGGCGGGGCTCTCCCTCGTCCAGCGGACGCGGCGGAACCGGTTCGGCCTGGGCTTCCTGGTCGCCCTGCTCGTCGTGGTCGTCGCCCGGCTCGCCGTCGTCCAGGGGGTGGACGGCGCCGAGTACGCCAGCGCCGCCTCCCAGGACCGGCTCCGGACCATCCCGATCCCCGCGATCCGCGGTGAGGTCCTCGACCGCGACGGCCGCCCGTTCGCCTACACCGTGGACGCCTCGCTCGTGGTCGCCGACCCCACCGTCGTCACCGACCCGGCGCGCACGGCCCTCGCGCTGACCACGGTGCTCGACAAGCCGGTCAACGAGCTGACCGCGAAGCTCTCCGAGGACCGGCGCTACGTCGTGCTCGCCGGGCAGGTGCCCCCCGAGTCCGCCGACGCGATCGAGGAGCTCGAGCTCGGCGGCGTGTTCCTCCGGGACGACCCGCAGAGGCTGTACCCCGCGGGGACGGTCGGCGGCCAGGTCGTGGGCTTCATCGGGCGCGAGGGCGCCGGTCTGGCCGGCATCGAGCAGACCTTCGAGGACGAGCTCGCCGGCACGCCGGGGCAGCGCCGGGTCGAGGTCGGCAGCGGCGGCTACCCGATCCCGTCCCGCGGCATCGACGAGGCCACCCCGGCCACCGACGGCAGCGACGTCACCCTCACCCTCGACCAGGACCTGCAGTTCGTGCTGGAGGAGCGCCTGGCGGCGGCGTGCGCCGACGGGTCGACGACGCGGGCGTCCGCGGTCGTGCAGGACGTCCGCACCGGCGAGGTCGTGGCCATGGGGTCCTGCCCCGGCTACGACCCCGGCAACGTCGGGGCCACCCCCGAGCTGCTCAAGAACCCCACCGTCTCCGACGTCTTCGAGCCGGGCTCCGTGCTCAAGGCCGTCACCCTCGCCGCCGCGGTCGAGGAGGGCTTCACCACCCCGGACGAGGTGCACACCGTCGACGGGCACATCCAGGCCGGCAACCACGTCGTCACCGACGCGCACGACCACGAGCCGATCGACTGGACCACCACCGGCATCCTGGCCAAGTCCAGCAACGTGGGCACCATCGAGCTCGCGCGCGAGGTGGGCGACGAGAAGCTCGGCGAGTACCTGCGGGCCTTCGGCCTGGGCAGCCGCACCGGCGTCGAGCTGCCCGGCGAGAGCCCGGGGATCCTGCAGGACGCGGCCGACTGGAGCGAGATCCAGGCCGCCAACGTCGCCATCGGCCAGGGCGTGTCCGTGACCACCCTGCAGATGGCCTCGGTGTTCCAGACCATCGCCAACGACGGCGTCCGGGTCGAGCCGCGCATCGTCCGCTCGGTCACCGCCCCCGGCGGGCGGGAGACCGCCGCCCCGGCGCCCCGGAGCAGCCGGGTGATCAGCGAGGCCACCGCCGAGGCGATGGCGCACATGCTGGAGGCGGTCGTGGGGCCGGGCGGCACCGCCCCGCTGGGGCAGATCGAGGGCTTCCGCGTGGCCGGCAAGACCGGTACCGCGCAGCGCGCCAACCCGGAGACCGGCAGCTACGCCGGCGGCGGGTACGTGACGACGTTCGCGGGCTTCGCCCCCGCCGACGACCCCCAGTACGTCGTGGCCGTCGACCTCGAGCGGCCGACCAGCTCCGCGGAGGGCGGCCAGGTCGCAGCCCCGGTGTTCCGCGACATCATGCGGTACGCGCTCACCGCCGACGGCGTCGTCCCCTCGGGCACCCCGCGGCCCGACTTCCGCCTCACCGCCACCCCCTGAACGCGCCGGCCGCCGCACGGCCGGGACCTGCGGCGTGCCCGGGGACGGCGCAGCTGCGCGGGTCCCGGCCCTGCCGCCGGTAGATTGGAGCCCCGTGACCCCGACCGACGACGGCCCGGCGCCCCGGCGCACGGGGAGCCGCCCGCGCTCCCCGCGTCCCGTACCGCTCGCCGAGCTCGCCGACCTGGTCGGCCCGCCCGCCCCCGGCGGCTCCGACGTCGCCGTCACCGGGCTCACGCTGGCCTCGGGTGACGTCGTCCCGGGCGACCTCTACGCCGCCCTGCCCGGAGCCCGCACGCACGGCGTGCGCCACGTCGCCGAGGCGGTGCGCCGTGGCGCGGTCGCCGTCCTCACCGACCCCTCCGGGCAGGAGGAGGCGGCCGCCACCGGCCTGCCGGTGTGCGTGGTCGACGACCCGCGCGCGGTGCTCGGCGAGGTGGCAGACCGCGTCTACGACCGGCCCAGCGAGCGGCTCCAGGTCGTCGGCATCACCGGCACCAACGGCAAGACCACCACCGCCTACCTGGTCGAGGCAGGGCTCGCCGCCGCCGGCCGCGCCACCGGTCTGATCGGCACCGTGCAGACGCAGACCCGCGCCGCCGACGGCACGGTGACCGCGCTGCCGAGCGAGCGCACCACGCCCGAGGCCCCCGCCGTGCACGCGCTGCTCGCGGCCATGGCGGAGTCCGGGGTGCAGACCGTCGTCATGGAGGTGTCCAGCCACGCGCTGGTGCTGGGCCGGGTGGGTGCGGTCCGCTTCGCGGCCGCCGGCTTCACCAACCTGGGCCGCGACCACCTGGACTTCCACGGGAGCCTGGAGGAGTACTTCCGGGCCAAGTCGCTGCTGTTCGACGGCCGCGCGGCCGCCGAGGTGGTCGACATCGACGACGCGCACGGCCGGCGGCTGCTGGACCGGCCCGGTCGCCCGCGCCCGGGAACCGTCTCCACCGAGGGCGCGGACGCGGACTGGCGGGCGACCGACGTGGTCCCGGCCCCCGAGGGCGGCTCGACCTTCGTGCTGCACGGGCCCGGCGGCCTGCGCCGGGAGGGGCGGGTGCGGCTGCCCGGCCGGTTCAACGTCGCCAACGCCGTGCTCGCCGTGGCCCTGCTCGACGCCGTCGGCGTGCCCGTCGACGACGCCCTGGCCGGCGTGGCGGCGACCGTGGTCCCGGGGCGGATGGAGCCGGTCGAGGCCGGCCAGCCCTTCGTCGTCGCCGTCGACTACGCGCACACGCCGGACGCCGTCGCCACCGCGCTGGGCGCCCTGCGAGCGGCGACCGCCGGCCGGGTGATCACCGTGCTCGGCTGCGGCGGCGACCGCGATCCCGGCAAGCGGGCGGGCATGGGCGCGGCCGCGGCGGCCGGGAGCGACGTCCTGGTCGTGACCGACGACAACCCGCGCTCCGAGGACCCCGCCGTGATCCGCGCGGCGATGCTGGCCGGAGCCCTCGACGTGCCGGAGGACCGGCGCGCGGAGGTGCACGAGGTGGGCGACCGGCGCGCGGCCATCGCCACCGCCGTCTCGCTGGCCCGGCCCGGCGACGCCGTGCTGGTGGCCGGCAAGGGGCACGAGACCGGCCAGGAGGTCGCCGGCACGGTGCACCCGTTCGACGACCGCGTCGTCCTCCGCGAGGTCCTCTCCGCGGTGGTGCAGCCGTGATCCGGCTGACCCTGGCCGAGGTCGCGGAGCTCACCGGCGGCACGCTGGCCGGCGGCGACCCGGGCAGCGCCGTGACCGGCGCCGTCACGCTCGACTCGCGCACCGTGGCCGCGGGCGACCTGTTCGTCGCCGTCGCCGGTGAGCGGGTGGACGGGCACGACTTCCTGGGCGCCGCGGCGGACGCCGGGGCGGTCGCCGCCCTGGGCACCCGCCCGGACCCCGCGCTGCCGTGCGTGGTCGTCGACGACCCCGTCGTCGCGCTCGGCCGGCTGGCCGCCGGCGTGCACGCCCGGCTGGCCGCCGCCGGGCTGACCACCATCGGCCTCACCGGCTCCTCGGGCAAGACCTCGACCAAGGACCTGCTCGGCCAGGTGCTCGCCGCGGCGGGGGAGACGGTCAGCCCGCCGGGCTCCTACAACAACGACATCGGCCTGCCGCTGACGGTGCTGTCCGCCGACGAGGGCACCCGGTACCTGGTGCTGGAGATGGGCGCCCGCGGCCCCGGGCACATCGCCCGGCTCTGCGCGGTCGCCCGGCCGGGCATCGGGGTGGTGCTGAACGTGGGCTCGGCGCACCTCGGCGAGTTCGGCAGCGCGGAGGTCATCGCGCAGGCCAAGGGCGAGCTGGTGGAGGCGCTGCCCGCCGACGGGACCGCGGTGCTCAACGCGGACGACCCGCGCGTGCTCGGCATGGCGCCCCGGACCCGCGCCCGGGTGGTCACCACCGGCCGCGGGGAGACCGCGGACGTGCGGGCCACCGGCGTCGCGCTCGACGAGTCCGCCCGCGCCCGGTTCACCCTGGTCGCCGGCGGCGAGGAGCACCCCGTCGCGCTGCGCGTCGTCGGCGAGCACCAGGTCGCCAACGCGCTGTCCGCGGCCGCCGCCGCGCTCGCCGCCGGGATGACGCCCGCCGCCGTGGCGGCCGCGCTGTCCGAGGCCGGCCCGCGCAGCCGCTGGCGCATGGAGGTCGACCGCCGGGACGACGGCGTCACGGTGGTCAACGACGCCTACAACGCCAACCCGGAGTCGATGCGCGCCGCGCTCGCCGCCCTCGCCGGCATGCCCGCCGGCCGGCGGATCGCGGTGCTGGGCGCCATGGCCGAGCTGGGCCCCGGCGCGGCCGCCGAGCACGAGCGGCTCGGCCGGGACACCGCGGCCGCCGGGATCGACCTGGTCGTGGCCGTGGGTCCCGATGCGGTAGGCATAGCCGACGGTGCGGCCGCGGCCGGGCGTCGTGCAGGAGAGGAGTCGGTGCTCGTGCCGGACCGGGCCGCTGCCCGCCAGCTGCTGTCGGAGGTGCTGCGCCCCGGGGACGTCGTCCTCGTGAAGGCCAGCCGGTCCTTCGGCCTGGAGCTGCTCGCCGCCGACCTGCTCGACGGGGGGAGCCGGGCATGAGGAGCGTCCTCATCGCCGCGGGCGTGGGCCTGATCCTGTCCATCCTGCTCACCCCGCTGGCCATCCGCGCCTTCCGGCGTCAGGGCCTGGGCCAGGAGATCCGCGACGACGGCCCCGAGAGCCACCTGTCCAAGAAGGGCACGCCCACCATGGGCGGCACGGTGATCGTGGGCGCCACCGTCGTCGGCTACCTGGTGGCCCACCTGGCGTTCATCGGCAACGACGGCTGGGGGTTCAGCGCCACCGGTCTGCTGCTGCTGTTCCTCATGGTCGGCATGGGCACCGTCGGCTTCCTCGACGACTACCTCAAGATCCGGCACCGCCGCAGCCTGGGCCTGAACAAGACCGCCAAGCTGGTCGGGCAGCTGCTGGTCGGCGTCACCTTCGCGGTGCTGGCGATCAACTTCCCGAGCAACGGGCTGACACCGGCCTCGACCGTCGTCTCCTACGTCCGCGACATCGAACCCCTGACGCTGGGCTCGATCGGGTTCGTGATCCTCGCCTACCTGTTCATCGCCGGGTTCTCCAACGCCGTGAACCTCACCGACGGGCTGGACGGGCTGGCCGCCGGGTCTTCGGCCATGGTGCTGGCCTCCTACATCGTCATCTCGTTCTGGCAGTTCACCCACGACTGCGCCAGCGAGCTCATCGACGGCTGCTACGAGGTGCGCGACCCGCTGGACATCACGCTGGTCGCCGCGGCGGGCATGGGCGCCTGCCTGGGCTTCCTGTGGTGGAACACCAGCCCGGCGCGGATCTTCATGGGCGACACCGGCTCGCTGGCCCTCGGCGGGCTCATCGCCGGGCTGGCGATCGTCACCCGGACCGAGCTGCTGCTGGTGGTCCTCGGCGGGCTGTTCGTCGCCGTCACCCTCTCGGTGGTCATCCAGGTCGCCTTCTTCAGGGCGACCCGGCGCCGGGTGTTCCGCATGGCCCCGCTGCACCACCACTTCGAGCTGGCCGGGTGGACCGAGAACACCGTGATCGTGCGGTTCTGGCTGGTCACCGGCATGGCGGTGGCGTTCGGGCTGGGGCTGTTCTACGCGGACTGGCTCTCCTTCGCGGGCCTGTGACGGTGACCGACCTGCGCGACGCGACCGTCCTGGTCGCCGGTCTCGGCGTGTCCGGGGTGGCGGCCGCCCGGGTGCTGCTCGACCTCGGGACCACGGTGACCCTCGCCGACGCCGCCGAGCGCCCGGCCGTCGCCGAGCTCACCGCCGGCGGCGCCACCTGGCTGGGGGACGCCGGCGTCGTCCCGGAGGGCACCGATCTCGTCGTCACCTCGCCGGGCTGGCGCCCCGACCACCCCCTGCTGGCCGACGCCGCGCGCCGCGGCGTCGAGGTGGTCGGGGAGCCGGAGCTCGCCTGGCGGCTGCGCATCGCCGGGCCCGACGGCGTCCCGGCACCCTGGCTGGCCGTCACCGGCACCAACGGCAAGACGACGACGGTCACCATGCTCGAGGCGATCCTGCTGGCCGACGGCCGCCGCGCGGTCGCGGCGGGCAACGTCGGCCGGCCGCTGGTCGAGGTGGTCACCGCCCGGGACCCCGACGGGACGCCGTCGTTCGACGCGATCGCGGTCGAGCTGTCCAGCTTCCAGCTGCACTGGTCCTCGACGCTGGCGCCCGCGGCCGCGGCGGTGCTCAACGTCGCCGACGACCACACCGACTGGCACGGGTCCTTCCCGGCCTACCGCGACGCCAAGGCCCGCATCCTCGAGCGCTCGCCGGTGGCCGTCGCCGACGCCGGCGACCCGGTCGCCTCCGCGCTGGCGGGGGCCCACCCGCACCCCGTACTCGTGACCCTCGGCGAGCCGGCCCCCGGGCAGCTCGGCGTCCGCTCCGGCGCGCTGGTCGACCGCGCCTTCGCGGCCGACCCGTCCGGGGAGGTGCTGCTGGAGGCCGGGGCGCTGCAGGTGCCCGGCCCGCACAACGCGGTCAACGCGCTGGCCGCCGCCGCCCTGGCCCGCGCCGCGGGGGTGCCCGCGGTCTCGGTCGGCCGCGGCCTGGCCGGCTTCCGCGGCGGCGCGCACCGCAACGTCCTGGTCGCCACGGTCGACGGCGTGGACTGGGTCGACGACAGCAAGGCGACCAACCCGCACGCGGCCGGCGCCTCGCTGGCCTCGTACCCGCGGGTGGTGTGGATCGCCGGCGGCCTGCTCAAGGGCGCCGACGTCGATCCGCTGGTCGCTGCCGTCGCGGACCGGCTCTCCGGGGTGGTCCTGCTGGGCCGCGACCGCGGCCTGATCGCCGCGGCACTGGCGCGACACGCCCCGTCGGTCCCCGTCGTGGCGGTACCCAGCGGCGACGATGGCGGGATGGACGGGACGGGTGTGACTGCCGAGGCGACGACGGCGCGCGTGGTGGCCGCCGCGCGGGAGCTCGCCCGGCCCGGCGACACGGTCCTGCTCGCCCCCGCGGCCGCGTCCATGGACGTGTACCGCGACTACGCCCACCGCGGCACCGCCTTCGCCGCCGCGGTGCGGGCGCTGGGCTGAGCCGGCCGTGACGACGACGCAGGCCCGCCCGCGTCCCGTCCGGGCGGCGCGCGGGGACCGGGACCCCGTCCCCGCCCGGCGCTGGTCGGGGCCGGCGTGGCTCGACGGCCCGATGAGCAGCTGCCACCTGGTGCTCGGTGCGGCCGGCCTGCTGCTGCTGATCGGGCTGACCATGGTGTTCTCCGCCTCATCCATCGAGGCGGCGCTGGCCGACCAGCCGGCGTGGGCGCCGGGCGTGCAGCAGCTCGTGTGGGCGGGCCTGGGCCTCGGCGCGATGCTCGTCACGATGCGGCTGCCGATCGGCCTGATCCGGCGCTGGTCGCCGATCGCTCTGGTGGTCGTCGCGGTGCTGCTGCTCCTGGTCCTCGTGCCCGGGATCGGGGTCAAGCTCAACGGTGCCCGGCAGTGGATCGACCTGGGCTTCACGCTCTTCCAGCCCTCCGAGCTGGCCAAGATCGTGCTCGCGCTCTGGGGCGCGCACGTCCTCGCGCTGCGCGAGCGCTACCTGACCACGACGTCGCTGCTCGTGCCCGTGCTGCCGGTGTTCGGCGTGCTCTCCCTGCTGATCATCGCCGAGCCCGACTTCGGCGGCGTCATCAGCCTGGGCCTGGTGCTGGTCGGCCTCCTGTGGGCCGGCGGGATGCCGGTCCGGTGGTTCGCCGCCTTCGCCGCGGTGGCGGCCGTGCTCATCGCGCTCATGGTGGCGGTGGCCCCGTACCGGATGGAGCGGATCACCGCGTTCATGGACCCGTTCGCCGACCCCACGGACACCGGCTTCCAGGCCGTCCGCGGCATGTACGCGCTGGCCGAGGGCGGGTTGTGGGGCACCGGCCTGGGCAACAGCGCGATGAAGTGGAACATCCTCCCCGAGGCCGAGTCGGACTACATCTTCGCGATCATCGGCGAGGAGCTCGGTTTCCTCGGCTGCCTGGTGGTCGTCACCCTCTACGGCGTGCTGGCCTACGCCGGTTTCCGCATCGCCCGGCGCGCTGCCGACCGCTTCGTCCAGCTGGCCAGCGTCGCCATCACCGTGTGGCTGGTCGGCCAGGCGACCATGAACATGGGCTACGTGGTCGGTCTCCTCCCGGTGACCGGCGTGACCCTGCCGCTGATCTCCGCGGGCGGCACGTCGCTCATCCTCACCCTCGCCGTCATCGGGCTGCTCGCCCGCTTCGCCTGCACCGAGCCCGCCGCCGTGGAGTCGCTGAGCTCCCGCGACCGCGGCCGCATCGCCCGGCTGCTGCTGCCGGCCCCCTCGACGGCCGTCGAGCCGGTCCGCCCGCGCCGCCGCCCCGACGACCGCGACCCGCGCCGCCCCGCCGGCGGCAGCGGGCGCACGGTCGTGCACGCCCGCCCGGCCCCGACCCCGGTCCGCCGCGAGCGGCCCGCACCCGACCGGCGCGCCGGCCGGTCGGCCCCGCCGCCCGCCCGCCGTCCCGGAGGGCCGCGGTGAGCGCACCGTCGTCCCGCCCGCTGTCGGTCGTCCTCGCGGGCGGCGGCACCGGCGGCCACATCGAGCCCATGCTGGCGCTGGCCGACGCGCTGCGCCGGCGCTCCGCCGCGGACGGTGACCTCCGGATCACCTGCCTGGGCACCGAGCGCGGCATGGAGACCCGCCTGGTGCCGGCGCGCGGGTACGACCTGCGGCTGATCCCGCCGGTCCCGCTGCCCCGCAAGCCCACCGTCGACCTGCTGCGGGTGCCCGGCCGGGTCCGGCGCGCGGTCGCCGAGACGCGGGCGCTCCTGGACGAGCTCTCCGCCGACGTCGTCGTCGGCTTCGGCGGCTACGTGGCGCTGCCGGCCTACCTGGCCGCGCGCCGCGCCGGGGTGCCGGTCGTGGTGCACGAGCAGAACGCGCTGCCCGGGCTGGCCAACCGGATCGGCGCCCGGCTGGCCGCGCGGGTGGCCGTCACCTCGCCGGGGACACCGCTGCGCGGCGCCGAGCACGTCGGCATGCCGTTGCGCACCGCGATCAGCTCGCTGGACCGTGCGGCCCGGCGGGACGAGGCGCGGCGGGCCTTCGGGCTCGAGGCCGACCGCCCCACCCTGCTGGTGTTCGGCGGCTCGCAGGGCGCCGCCACGCTCAACCGGGCGGCGATCGGCGCGGCCGGCGCGCTGCAGGCCGCGGGCGTCCAGGTGCTGCACGCCCGCGGGCCCAAGAACACCGACGTCGAGGCGCCATCGCAGCTGAGCGGCTCGGCTCCCTACGTCGTCGTCGACTACCTGGAGCGCATGGACCTCGCCTACGCCGCCGCCGACCTGGCCCTGTGCCGGTCGGGCGCGGTGACCGTCGCCGAGCTGTCCGCCGTGGGGCTGCCGGCCGCCTTCGTGCCGCTGCCCATCGGCAACGGCGAGCAGCGGCGCAACGCGCTGCCGGTCGTCGAGGCCGGGGGAGGGCTGCTGGTCGAGGACGCCGACCTGACGCCGGCCTGGGTCGCCGAGCACCTGGTCCCGCTGCTCGCCGACGCCGCCGCGCTGGCCGGGTACGCCCGGCACGCCGCCGCGGCGGGGGTGCCCGACGCCGACGACCGGCTGGCTGGGATCGTGCTCGACGTGGCGAGGGCGGAGAAGTGAGCGCGGCGGACGTCGCGGCCTGGACGGGGCCGGTGCCCGCACCGGACGAGCTGGGGGCGGTGCACTTCGTCGGCATCGGCGGCGCCGGCATGAGCGGCATCGCGCGGATCCTGCTGGCCCGCGGGGTGCCGGTCTCCGGCAGCGACCGCCGCGACACCCCGACCCTGCTGGCGCTGCGCGCACTGGGGGCGCGGGTCGAGGTCGGGCACGCCGCGGAGCACCTGGGCGACGCCGCCACCGTGGTGGTCTCCACCGCGATCCGGGACGACAACCCGGAGCTCGCGGCCGCCCGGGAGCGGGGGCTGCGGGTGCTGCCGCGCGCGGTGGCGCTGGCCTCGGTGATGGCCGGCCGGCGCAGCGTCGCGGTGGCCGGCACGCACGGCAAGACCTCGACCACCTCGATGCTCACCGTGGCCGTCCAGGCGTGCGGGGCCGACCCGTCGTTCGCCATCGGCGGCGACCTCAACGAGTCCGGCAGCAACGCGCACTCGGGGGAGGGCGACGTCTTCGTCGCCGAGGCCGACGAGAGCGACCGCTCCTTCCTGCTGCTCGCGCCCTTCGCCGGCATCGTCACCAACGTCGAGGCCGACCACCTGGACAACTACGGCGACCTCGCCGCGGTCGAGGCCGCCTTCGACCGGTTCCTGCAGACCGTGGACCCCGCGGGCTTCGTCGTCGTCTGCGCCGACGACCCCGGGTCCGCCCGGCTGCGCGGGGTGGACCGGCCCGCCCGGCTGCGCACCTACGGCCGCGCGGCCGACGCCGACCTCCGGCTGGACGACCTGCGGGTCGACGGCGACGCGACCAGCTACGCCGCCGTCCTCGACGGGCGCCCGCTGGGACGGGTGCGGATCCAGGTCCCCGGCGAGCACATGGCGCTCAACAGCGCCGCCGCGCTGCTGGCCGGCCTGGAGCTGGGGCTGCCGGCGGACGGCCTGATCGACGGCCTGGGCCGCTTCGGCGGGGTGCACCGCCGGTTCGAGCTCAAGGGCGTCGTCGACGGCGTCCGGGTGTACGACGACTACGCCCACCACCCGACCGAGGTCCGCGCCCAGCTGCACGCGGCGCGCGCGGTCGCCGGCGACGGCCGGCTGGTGGTGGCCTTCCAGCCGCACCTCTACAGCCGGACGCGGGAGTTCGCCGCCGGTTTCGGGGAGGCGCTGGGCCTGGCCGACGAGGTCGTCGTCATGGAGGTCTACGGCGCCCGCGAGGACCCGGTGCCCGGCGTGACCGGCGCGATGGTGGCCGACGCGGTCCCGCTCCCGGCGGGGCGCGTGCTGTTCGAGCCGTCCTGGTCGGCCGCCGCCCCGGCGCTGGCCGAGCGGGCGCGCGCCGGCGACCTGGTCATGACGATGGGCGCAGGCGACGTGTCGATGGTGGGACCGGAGGTGCTCGAGGCGCTCACGGCCCGGGCCACCCGGCGGGACGGGGAGGACGGGACGGGCGGCGCGACGGGCGCGGGCCGGTGAGCCGCACCGGGACGACCACCCGCGACCGCGACAGCGGCGCTCCCCGGCGGTCGTCCCCGGGCCGGGGCAGCACCGCGGTCACCCCGATCCGCCGCCGTCGCGCGGGCTCGGCGCGCCGTCGGCGGGCGCTGCAGCTCGCGGGCGGCGCGCTCGCCCTGCTCGCGCTGGCGTGGGCGCTGTGGGTGGGGCCGCTGCTGGCCGTCCGCTCCGTCCAGGTGGACGGCGCCACGACGCTGCCGGCCGACCTGGTCCGCGAGGCCGCCGGGATCGACGACGGGACGCCGCTGCTGCGGGTCGACGTCGACGCCGCCCGCGCCGCCGTCGCCGAGCTGCCCCAGGTGGAGCAGGTGACGGTGACCCGCGGCTGGCCCAGCCGGGTGGTCATCACGCTCGTGGAGCGGGAGCCGCTGGCCGTCGTCGGGGAGCCGGGACGCCGGTCGCTGCTGGACGCCGGGGGAGTGCTGTTCGACACCGTCACCGGCGCGCCGCCCGAGGGCGTGGTCCCGCTCGAGGTGGCCGACCCCGGGCCGGAGGACCCCGCGACCACCGCCGCGCTCGCGGCGCTGGCCGCGCTGCCGGACGGGCTGCGCGAGCAGGTCGCCTCGGCAGCGGCCTCCGGCGCCGAGGACGTCGTGCTCACCCTGGACGACGGCACGCTCGTGCGCTGGGGCGGCGCCGACGAGTCCGCGGACAAGGCCGAGATCCTGGCCGCGCTGCTCGACGAGCTCGCTGCGGGGAGCCTCGCTCCGGCCGCGGAGCTGGACCTCAGCGTCCCCGGGGCCGTCGCCCTCCGCTGACGGTTGCGCACGGTCGCGGGGTGCCTCCGCAGGGCGCGGACGGGCCCGTCCGACCGACACGCCCACGGCCGCGACACGCCCGACGCGAGAAACAAATGTCGCGGGTGTGATTCCTGGTGCCGGCGGGAGCCTGCACCTCTGCATGAGACGGATCCAGGGCGGGTCGTCACGATCAGTGGTGCGAATGTGACGGCCGGGTCGCCGGAGGCTGGTGGCGATCCGCCGCACCGACACGCCGAGCCGGAGCGGGTGCTTGTAGCGCCTTCCGGCGCGCACCTAACTTCATCCCCGTCGAGCAAGTTGACATAACTGTAAGGCTGAACTTGAGGATGAGGGTCCAGTTGGGGAGCGCCGCATGACACCTCCGCACAACTATCTAGCGGTCATCAAGGTCGTCGGCATCGGCGGCGGCGGGGTGAACGCGGTCAACCGCATGATCGAGGTCGGGCTCAAGGGCGTCGAGTTCATCGCGATCAACACCGATGCCCAGGCCCTGCTGATGAGCGACGCCGACGTCAAGCTCGACGTCGGCCGCGAGCTCACCCGCGGGCTCGGCGCCGGCGCCCAGCCCGACGTGGGCCGGCAGGCGGCCGAGGACCACCGCGAGGAGATCGAGGAGGTCCTCAAGGGGGCCGACATGGTCTTCGTGACGGCGGGCGAGGGCGGTGGCACCGGAACCGGTGGCGCCCCGGTCGTCGCCTCCATCGCGCGCAAGCTCGGCGCCCTGACCATCGGCGTGGTCACCCGCCCGTTCGCCTTCGAGGGCAAGCGGCGCGCGGTGCAGGCCGAGTCCGGCATCGAGGAGCTGCGCAACGAGTGCGACACGCTCATCGTCATCCCGAACGACCGGCTGCTGCAGCTGGGCGACCGGAACGTCAGCGTGATGGACGCCTTCCGCACCGCCGACCAGGTGCTGCTCTCCGGTGTCCAGGGCATCACCGACCTGATCACCACGCCCGGCCTGATCAACCTGGACTTCGCCGACGTCAAGTCGGTCATGTCCGGGGCGGGCTCGGCGCTCATGGGCATCGGCAGCGCCCGCGGGGACAACCGCGCGCTGCTCGCCGCCGAGCAGGCGATCGCCAGCCCGCTGCTGGAGGCCTCGATGGAGGGCGCCCACGGGGTGCTGCTGTCGATCTCCGGCGGCTCCGACCTCGGGCTGTTCGAGATCAACGAGGCCGCCTCGCTGGTCTCCGACGCCGCGCACCCGGACGCCAACATCATCTTCGGCGCCGTCATCGACGACGCCCTGGGTGACGAGGTCCGGGTCACCGTCATCGCGGCCGGCTTCGACAGCGGCAAGCCCAACGTCCGCAAGGACGGCGCGGGCGCCGCGGTGGCCGGCGCCCCGGTCGGTGGGGGGCTGCCCAGCGGGCTGTCGCCGCACCGGCGCCCGGCGGTGGCCCCGATGAACCCCGTCGCCCCGGCGGCGCCCGTGGCCCCGCAGGGCGCCGGTGAGCGCCTCGCCCCGGCGCAGCCGGCGTCGACGCCGGCCACCGGGTCCCGCCCGGCCCCGGCCCCGGCGCCCGCGCCGGCCGGCGGGGGCATCACCGTGCCGCCGCTGCCGCCCATCCCGGGCGCCATCAACGGCCGTCGCCCGCTGTCCAACGAGGACTTCGAGGAAGAGCTGGACATCCCGGAGTTCCTCAAGCAGTGAGAGGACCCCTCGTAGGCTCAGCCGCATGAGCACCTCGCCGGCCGCCCCGTCGTCGGTACGACCCCGCAGGGTCGTGACCGACCGGCGGGGCGGCCGTTCGCGTGCGCCCTACGACTCGTTCAACCTCGGGGACCACGTGGGGGACGACCCGACGGCGGTCGCGGCGAACCGGGCGCGGGTGGCCCGCGAGCTCGGGGTGGGCGAGGACCGGCTGGTCTGGATGGAGCAGGTGCACGGCGCGGCGGTGGCGGTCGTCGACGGCCCGCAGGCGGGGCCGCTGGCGGCCACCGACGCCGTCGTCACCACCGCGACCGACCTGGTGCTGTGCGTGCTCACCGCCGACTGCGTGCCGGTGCTGCTCACCGACCCGGTGGCGGGCGTGGTGGCCGCCGTCCACGCCGGCCGCGAGGGCGTGCGGAGGGGGGTCCTCCCGGCGACCCTCTCCGCCATGGCCGGCCGGGGCGCCCGGGCGCGGCACGTCACGGCGCTGCTGGGCCCGGCGGTCTGCGGCGCCTGCTACGAGGTGCCCGAGGCGATGCAGGCCGAGGTCGCGGCGGTCACCCCGGCCGCCGCCGTCCGCACCCGGCGGGGCACCCCCGGCCTGGACCTCCGCGCGGGGCTGGCCGAGGTGCTGGCGCGGGCGGGGGTGACCGAGGTGGTGCACGACCCCCGCTGCACCGTCGAGGACCCGCAGCTGTTCTCCCACCGGCGCGACGGCGTCACCGGGCGGCAGGCCGGCCTCGTGTGGCTCTCCCCGACGTGACCGACCTCGCCGGCAACCTGCGCGCGGTGCGGGCCCGGATCGACGCCGCGGCCCGGGCCGCCGGCCGCGACCCGTCCGCGGTCGCGCTGCTCGCCGTCAGCAAGACGTGGCCGGCCGCGGACGTGCGCGCGCTCGCCGCGCTCGGGCAGTCCGACTTCGGGGAGAACCGGGCGCAGGAGCTCGTGGGCAAGGCCGCCGAGCTCGCCGACCTGGACGTCCGATGGCACTTCATCGGGCAGCTCCAGCGCAACAAGGCCGCCGCCGTCGCCCGGCTCGGGGCAGTCGTCCACTCCGTCGACCGGGCGGCGCTCGCCGAGGCGCTGAGCCGCGCGGGGGAGTCCGCGGGGGCGCCGGTCGAGGTGCTCCTGCAGGTCGACCTCGGCGGGCCGGAGGGCGAGCTGGGCGCGCGCGGGGGAGCGGACCCGGCCGAGGTGCCCGCCCTGGCCGACGTGGTGGCGCAGCTGCCGGGTGCGCGGCTGCGCGGGCTGATGGCCGTCGCGCCCCGGGGTGCCGATCCGGGCCCCGCCTTCCAGCGCCTGGCCCGGCTCGCCGCCCGCGTCCGGGCCGACCACCCCGGCGCCGCGGAGCTCTCCGCCGGCATGAGCGGGGACCTCGAGCAGGCGGTCGCGGCGGGCGCCACCATCGTGCGTGTCGGAACCGCGTTGTTCGGCAGTCGGCCCCTAACCTCCGACTGAGACACACGAGTCACACCCGCCACAGGGGCCTCCGGAGCCCCGGGGTGGCTCTCGACGGTCGTCGAACGTGCGCGTCGTGCACGCCAGCAGAGGGGGAGGTCCGATGGCTGGAGCCATGCGGAGGATGGGGATCTACCTGGGGCTCGTCGAGGACGACGACGCCCGCGGGTACGGGCGGTACGACGCCCGGCAGTCCGACCATCCCGAGTCCGACCGGCGCTACTCGCGCTACGACGAGGACCGCTACGACGACTACGCCGACGGCGACTACGCGGCCGGGTACGCCGACGAGGAGCTCGAGCCCGCGGAGCCGGCGCCGGTGCGCAGCCCCGAGCCGCTCAGCGTCCGCCGCGTCGCCCCCGCCCGCCCGCTGGGCCTGGCCCCCTCGGCCGGCAGCGGCGGCGGGTCCCGGATCAGCGCCATGAGCAGCGGTCCGGTCGGCGCGGCCGGCCTGGCCGTCCGCGAGCCGGTCGCCGCCGTCGCGCCCGAGCCCGCCCCCGCTCCGGCGCCGACCCCGCAGCCCTACCGGATCACGACCCTGCACCCCCGCACGTACAACGAGGCGCGGGTGATCGGCGAGCGGTTCCGCGACGGGATGCCGGTCATCATGAACCTCACGGAGATGGACGACGCGGACGCCAAGCGGCTCGTCGACTTCGCCGCCGGTCTGTCGTTCGGGCTGCGCGGTAGTATCGAGCGCGTCACGGCGAAGGTGTTCCTGCTGAGCCCGCAGAACGTCGACGTGACGGCCGAGGACAAGGCGCGGATCCGCGAGGGCGGGTTCTTCAACCAGTCCTGAGCTCCGCGCGGGCACCCGCCCGCGCGCACGACGACGGCGGCACCCCGGGTGCCCCTGGACGAACGAGGACCGTGGAACTTCTCTGGCTGATCCTCTACGTGGTCCTCACCGTGTTCATGGTGCTGCTCTTCGCGCGCTTCGTCGTGGACTGGGTGATGGTGCTCGCGCGCAGCTGGCGGCCCGCGGGCCTGGTCGCGGCCGGTCTCGAGGTCGTCTACAGCACCACCGACCCCCCGCTCAAGGCCGTCCGGCGGGTCATCCCGCCGCTGAACCTCGGCCAGATCCGGCTGGACCTCGGCTTCATGGTGGTCCTCATCGCCGTGGTCGTGCTCCGCGGGATCGTCGGAGGTTTGGCACGCTAACGTGATCGCCACCTACCCGGGCCGCACGCCGGGCGACCGACCCCGTCGTCCTCCGGCGTCCGCGCCCGCCAGTCCCGCCGTACCCCTGAGGTGACCTGATGCCACTCACGCCTGCCGACGTGCACAACGTCGTCTTCAAGAAGCCGCCCATCGGCAAGCGGGGCTACGACGAGGACGAGGTCGACGCCTTCCTCGACGTGGTGGAGGCCGAGCTGGCCCGCCTCATCGAGGAGAACAACGAGCTGCGCTCGGGCGTCGGCACCCGCGCCCCGGCGCGCGTCGAGGAGCGTCCCGAGCCCCCGGCCCCCGCGCCGGCGCCGGTCGCGGTCGCCCCGCAGCCGGTGCAGCAGCCCCGCGAGGACGACAGCGCGCGCGCCTCCCGCATGCTGGCGCTGGCCACCGAGACGGCCGACCGCTACGTCAACGAGGCCAAGACGCAGGCCGAGCAGATGCTCAGCGGCGCCAAGACCAACAGCGAGCGGATGGTGACCGAGGCCCGCACCAAGAGCGAGCAGATGGTCACCGAGGCCAAGCACCGCGCCGACGCCATGATCGGCGACGCGCGCACCCGGGCCGAGACCCTGGAGAGGGAGGCCCGGGCCAAGGCCGCGGCCCTCGAGCAGGACGCCGAGCGCCGGCACGTCGAGACGATGGGCCCCCTCGAGGAGAAGCGGGCGGGCCTCGAGCGCAAGATCGACGAGCTGCGCACCTTCGAGCGCGAGTACCGCACCCGGCTGCGCTCCTACCTGGAGTCCAACCTGCGCGACCTGGACAGCCGTGGCACGGCCGAGCCGGCCAGCGCCGCGCGGCAGAACCAGCACGCGCCCGCCTAGCAGCACCGGCCGACCAGGGCCCCCGGACCGCACGGTCCGGGGGCCCTGTCGCGTGACGGGACGGTGGCGGTGCGCACCGGCCCGGCGAGGTGTGGGCGGCAGGCGGTCCTTCTAGAGTCCAGCACGTGATCGTCGCCGCCGGCCTGCTCGTGCTCGTGGGACTGGGTCTGTTCGTTGCCGGTGTGCTCACCGGCGTGACGGCCCTCTACTGGGCGTGCGTCGGGGCGTGCGTCGTCGCGGCGGTGCTGCTCTTCCTCGCGCGCCGCCGGATGACCGCGGCAACGACGACCGCGTCGCCGGTCGCGCCGACGGTCGCCGCACCCGCGGCGGCCGGGGTGAGCACGTCCGGCGGGCGGCACGCCGGGGGCAGCACGGCCGCCACCGCGACGACCGCCGCCACCGTGGCCGTCTCCGGGAACGGCGCCGCCCCGCCGGCCGCCGAGCCGGAGGTCGGCACGGCCACCGCAGACCCCGGCCCCGCCGCGGCTCCCCCCGCGGCGCCGGCCGCGGCTCCCGCCGTCCCGGCGGAGGCGGGGGAGCCGCCGGTCGAGGAGGTCGAGGTCACGGACCTGCTGCTGGTCGTCGACCTGAAGGACGAGGTCCTCGTCGTCGACGAGCACCCGCGCTACCACGTGGCCGGCTGCGCGCACCTCGCCGGCCGGGACACCTTCCCGCTGCCGGTGGACGAGGCCCGCACCGACGGCTTCACGCCCTGCGGGGTCTGCCGCCCCGACGCGACCCTCGCCGGCCGCGTCCGCGAGCGGAGGGCGGCCGGCGGGGCCTGATCTCAGCCCGCGCGGACCACCCAGAAGCGCGACCCCTCGGGGCCCTCGACGCCGGCACCGGCCCCGGTCCCGGCCTGCACCCGCACCGCCAGCACCTCGGCGGCGAGCGGCTCGGCGTGCTCGGCCATCGCCTGCGCGACCGGGCCCTCGGCCGCCCACGTCAGCTCGATCCGGTCGCTGACCTCCAGGCCGGCGTTCTTGCGCGCCTCCTGCACCAGCCGGACCACCTCGCGGAACAGGCCGGCCCGCTCGAGCTCGGGCGTGAGCGTGAGGTCGAGGGCCACGGTGAGCCCGCCGCCGCTGGCGACCGTCCACCCCTCCCGCGGGGTCTCGGTGACGACCAGGTCGCCCTCGGCCAGCGCGACCGGCGCGCCGTCGACGTCGACCGTCGCGGTGCCCGCCCGGTAGGCGGCGACCAGCGCCGTGGCGTCGGCAGCCGCGACGGCCGTGGCGACCGCCTGCACCTGCTTGCCCAGCCGGCGGCCGACGGCCCGGAAGTCCACCTTGACGCTCACGTCGACCAGGGAGCCGTCGGTCGCCGAGATGTCGGTGAGCTCGACGACGTTGAGCTCGTCGGCGACCTCGGCCACGAGGTCGCGGGGCAGGGAGGACCAGCCCGGGGCGGCCACGAGGGCGCGGGCCAGCGGCTGGCGGGTGCGCACCTTGGCCGAGGTGCGGGCCGACCGGCCCAGCTCGACCAGCCGGCGGACCAGGTCCACCTGGGCGAGCAGGGCGTCGTCGCGGGCGTCCTCGTCGACCGTCGGCCACGTGGTGAGGTGCACCGAGTCCACGGCGCGGTCCGCCGCGGCGCCGACCAGACCGGGCGCGACGGCGCGGCCCCACACCTCCTCGGTGACGAACGGGGTGAACGGCGCCATGAGCCGGGTCAGCCCGTCGAGCACCTCGTGCAGCGTGCCCAGGGCGGCCGGGTCGCCGTCCCAGAAGCGCCGCCGGGACCGCCGGACGTACCAGTTCGACAGGTCGTCGACGAACTCGGCGAGCAGGCGGCCGGCGCCCTGGGTGTCGAAGTCCTCGAGGGCGTCGGTGACGCCCTCGGTGACCGCCGCCAGCCGGGCCAGCGCCCACCGGTCCAGCAGCGGCCGCTCGGCGCGCTCGGGGGCCGGCGTCGCGGCCGGGTCCCAGCCGTTCGTCTCGGCGTACAGGGTGAAGAAGCTCGCGGTGTTCCAGTAGGTGAGCAGCACCTTGCGCACCACCTCGGACAGCGTCTCGTGCCCGACCCGGCGGGCCGACCACGGCGAGCCGCCGGCCAGCATGAACCACCGGACGGCGTCGGCGCCGTGCCGGTCCATGAGCGGGATCGGCTCGAGGATGTTGCCCAGGTGCTTGCTCATCTTCCGGCCGTCCTCGGCCAGGATGTGGCCCAGGCACAGGACGTTCTCGTACGAGCTCTGCTCGAACACCAGCGTGCCGACCGCCATCAGCGTGTAGAACCAGCCGCGGGTCTGGTCGATCGCCTCGCAGATGAACTGCGCCGGGTAGGCGGCCTCGAACTGCTCCTGGTTGCGGTGCGGCGCGCCCCACTGCGCGAAGGGCATCGACCCCGAGTCGTACCAGGCGTCGATGACCTGCCGGACCCGCCGGAAGGTGCCGTCGGTGCCGGGCAGCGTGAAGGTGACGTCGTCGATGTAGGGCCGGTGCGGGTCCAGGTCGGACAGGTCGCGCCCGGTCAGCTCCGAGAGCTCGGCCAGCGAGCCGACGGCCACCATGCGGGTCGGGTCGGCGTCGTTGCGCCAGATCGGCAGGGGGGTGCCCCAGTACCGGTCGCGGGACAGCGCCCAGTCGACGTTGTTGGTGAGCCAGTCGCCGTAGCGGCCGGTCTTGATGCTCTCCGGGTACCAGTTCGTCTTCTCGTTCTCGGCGAGCAGCTGGTCCTTGATCGCGCTGGTCCGGATGTACCAGGACGGCTGCGCGTAGTACATGAGCGGCGTGTGGCAGCGCCAGCAGTGCGGGTAGCTGTGCTCGAACCGGTGCTCGCGCCACAGCACGCCGCGGGACTGCAGGTCCTCGACCAGCGCGGGGTCGGCGGCCTTGAAGAAGTGCCCGCCCACCAGGGGCACGTCGGCGAGGAAGTGACCCGTGGCGTCGATCGGCACGACGACGGGCAGCCCGTAGCCACGGCACACCGCGAGGTCCTCGGCGCCGAACGCGGGGGACTGGTGCACCAGGCCGGTGCCGTCCTCGGTGGTCACGTAGTCGGCGAGCACCACGTAGTGGGCGTCACCCTCGGGGAACTCGACCAGCTCGAAAGGCCGCTGGTAGTGCACCCGCTCCCAGTCGCGGCCGGTCGTGCGGGCCAGCACCTCGCGCGGCGCGTCCGGGTCCAGGACGGCGTCCAGCAGCGGCTCGGCGACGACGACCGTGGCCTGGGTGGGAGGGCCTCCAGCAACGGAGCGCTCCGTGCGCACGACGACGTAGGTGACGTCGGGGTGCACGGCGACCGCGGTGTTGCTGGGCAGCGTCCACGGCGTCGTCGTCCAGATCAGCAGGTCGGCCTTGCCGGCCCACTCGCCGCTGGTGACCGGCAGCCGCACGTAGACCGACGGGTCGGTGATCGACTCGTACCCCTGCGCCACCTCGTGGTCGGACAGACCGGTGCCGCAGCGCGGGCAGTACGGGGCGACGCGGTGGTCCTCGACCAGCAGGCCCTTGTCGAAGATCTGCTTGAGCGACCACCAGACGCTCTCGATGTAGCCGGCGTCCATCGTCCAGTAGGCGGTGGACATGTCGACCCAGTAGCCCATGCGCCGGGTCAGCTCCGAGAACGAGTCGACGTGCCGCTCGACCGACTCCCGGCACCTGGCGTTGAACTCGGCGATGCCGTAGCGCTCGATGTCGGGCTTGCCCGCGAACCCGAGCTCCTGCTCGACGGCGATCTCCACGGGGAGGCCGTGGCAGTCCCAGCCGGCGCGGCGCGGCACGTGCCAGCCCTGCATCGTCTTGAAGCGCGGGAAGACGTCCTTGAACGCCCGGGCCTCGATGTGGTGCGTGCCGGGCCGCCCGTTGGCGGTCGGCGGCCCCTCGTAGACGTTCCACTGCGGCCGGCCGGCCGAGCCCTCGAGCGTGCGGTCGAAGACCTTGTCGGCCTCCCAGCGCTGCAGGATCTGCTGCTCCATCGCCGGCAGGTCGACCTGCGGGGGCAGTGCGGCGAACGGGCCGGTGGCCGAGGGGGAACTCACGGGGTCCATTCTCCCCGAACCGGCAAACGGGATCCGCAGGCCATCCGGGAGACTGTCGCCATGGAGGGCGGCGGCCGGTGAGCACGACCGTGACGCTGGCCCTGGGGATCGGCGCGGTGGTCGTGCTGGTCGCCGCCGTCGCCCTGCGCGTGGCCGACCGGCTCGGGTTGCCCAGCCTCCTGCTCTACCTCGCCCTCGGGGTGGCGCTGGGCGAGAACGGCCTGGGCATCCAGTTCGAGGACTACGAGCTCACCCACACGCTGGGCTACGCCGCTCTGGTGGTGATCCTGGCCGAGGGCGGGCTCACGACGCGCTGGGCCGACGTCCGGCGGGCGATCGGGCCGGGCATCGCGCTGTCCACCGTGGGCGTCGCGGTGAGCGTGGGCGTGACCGGAGCGGTCGCCGCGCTGGCCCTCGGCTACAGCTGGGGGTTCGCCTTCCTGCTGGCCGCGGTGATCAGCTCCACCGACGCCGCTGCCGTCTTCGCCACGCTGCGCCGGCTGCCCCTCCCGCGCCGGCTCGCCGCCTCGCTGGAGGCCGAGAGCGGCCTCAACGACGCCCCGGTCATCCTGCTGGTGGTGGCGCTGGCCGAGTTCCTCACGGAGGAGTCGACCGGTCCGTGGTGGCTGGTCGGCGTCGTCGTGGTCGCCGAGCTGATCGGCGGGGCCGTGATCGGGGTCGGCATCGGCTTCGCGGGTGCCGCGCTCCTGCGCCGGGTCGCCCTGCCCGTCGCCGGCTTCTACCCGCTGGCCACCCTCGCCCTGTGCGTGCTCGCGTACTCGTCGGCCAGCCTGGCGCACACCTCCGGCTTCGTCGCGGTCTACCTGGCCGGGGTGGTCCTGGGCAACGTGACGCTGCCCCACCGCTCGGCGAGCGTCGGCTTCGCCGAGGGCATGGCCTCGCTGGCGCAGATCGGCCTCTTCGTCATGCTCGGACTCCTCGTCTCGCCCGGTCGGCTGCCGGAGGCCGTGTGGCCGGCGCTGCTGGTGGGCGGCGCGCTCCTCCTGCTCGCCCGGCCGCTGTCGGTGGTCGCCAGCCTGGCGTTCTTCCGCTTCCCGTGGGCCCAGCAGGCGTTCATGTCGTGGGCGGGGCTGCGCGGAGCCGTGCCGATCGTCGCGGCCACCATCCCGCTGACCGAGGACGTGCCCGGGGCGACGACGATCTTCGACACCGTCTTCGTGCTGGTCGTCGTCTTCACGGTGGTGCAGGGCGGGTCGCTGCCGTGGGTCGCCCGGCGGCTCAGGATCGCCGCGCCGCTCACCCCGCGCGACGTCGAGGTCGAGTCCGCGCCGCTGGACGAGCTGGACGCGGACCTGCTGCAGCTGGTGGTCCAGGAGGGGTCCCGGCTGCACGGCGTCTACCTGCCCGAGCTCCGGCTGCCGGAGGACGCCGCCGTGGTGCTCGTCGTCCGGGACGGCCGGTCGTTCGTGCCCGACGAGGGCACCCGCCTGATGCGCGGGGACCAGGCGCTCATCGTGGCCGCGCGGCGCTCGCGCTCGGCGGCCGAGCGCCGGCTGCGCGCGGTCAGCCGGGCGGGACGGTTGGCCTCCTGGCGCGGCGAGACCGGCGCCTCGACCGGCGCCGACTAGAAGAAGGACCTCGGTGTCCCGACTCGACTCGCCGCGCTCGCCGCGGGACCCTGCACCGAGGCCGTTCCAGAACGCCACCAGGAGTCCGACATGCGCTTCCTCTTCCGGCCCCCGGCGAACGAGGCGGCCGAGCTGCTCGCCCTGCCCTGGGCCCGGCCGCTCGAGGAGTGGGACGACGCGCTGCTGCTGGAGGTGCCCCAGCGGGGCATCTCGCGGCACGTCGTCCGCTTCGTCGCCTCCGGCGGCCACGTGTACGCCCTCAAGGAGATCGCCGAGCGGCTCGCCCGGCACGAGTACGCGCTGCTCGCCCGCTTCGAGGAGGAGGGCCTGCCGTCGGTCAGCGTGCTCGGCATCTGCGTGGACCGGCCCGACGACCAGCAGGCGATCCTGGTGACGCGGTACCTCGAGTACTCGATGTCCTACCGCTGGCTGTTCTCCCGACCGCCCGGCGAGCACTCCGCGGAGCAACTGCTCGACACGATGGTGGTGCTGCTGGTGCGGCTGCACCTGGCGGGGGTCTTCTGGGGGGACTGCTCGCTGTCGAACACGCTCTTCCGGCTCGACGCCGGCACGCTGGCCGCCTACCTGGTCGACGCCGAGACCGTCGAGCGCTACCCCTCGTTGACACCCGGGCAGCGGCGGCACGACGTCGACCTGGCCCGCGAGCGGGTGGGTGCCGAGCTGCTCGACCTCCGGTTCGGCGGGCTGCTGCCCGACGACATCGACCCGATCGAGGTCGCCGACAGCCTGCCGCCGCGCTACGAGTCCCTGTGGGAGGAGGTCACCCACGAGGAGACCTTCTCGCCCGACGAGCAGCAGTACCGGGTGGCCGAGCGGCTGCGCCGGCTCAACGAGCTCGGCTTCGACGTGGGCGAGATCGAGATCGTCACCTCCCCGGAGGGCGCCCGCCTGCGGGTGGAGACCCGCGTCTCCGAGCCGGGGCACAACCGGCGGGAGCTGTTCCGGCTCACCGGCCTCGAGGTGCAGGAGCGGCAGGCCCAGCGGCTGCTCAACGACGTCCGGGCCTACCGCGCCCACCTGGAGCAGCGCACCGGGAGCCCGGTGCCCGAGCCGGTCGCGGCGCACCGGTGGCTGGCCGAGGTCTACCAGACCGTCATGGCCGCCATCCCGCCCGAGCTGGCCGGCCGGCTGGCGCCGGCGGAGATCTTCCACGAGGTGCTCACCCACCGGTGGCTGCTGTCGGAGAAGGCGGGCAGGGACGTCGGGACGGCGGAGGCGGTGCGCTCGTACGTGCGGCACGTCCTGCCGCGGACGCCGGAGGAGGTCACCACGCCGTCGGTGATCGCCGGGCGTGCGAAGCGCGGCTGACGCACCCGCCAGGTCACGATCCGGTCGCCCGGTACGCGTGGGTGTCGCTTCGAATTGACAGCCATTGTGGCCTGCACCACGCTCCGAACACCCCTCTTGATCAGCTCACGAGGCGCCAACGGAGGCGATGACCGATGCCGAACGCTCCAGGCCGCTCCTCAGCACGGGGGCGGGCCCCGGCCCTCCTCGGCGCGGCGCCGCGCTCCCGCCGTCGCGGGGTCGCGGGCGCCGCGGCCCTGCTGGTCGCGGCCGGCACGCTGGCCGCGTGCGGCGGCGACAGCGGCGGCCCGCCGACCCTCACCTGGTACTACAACCCGGACAACGGCGGTCAGGTCGAGCTGGCGGAACGCTGCACCGAGCAGGCCGACGGGCGGTACCGGATCGAGACGGCGATCCTGCCCCGGGACGCCTCGTCCCAGCGCGAGCAGCTGGTCCGCCGCCTGGCGGCGAAGGACTCCTCCATCGACCTGATGAGCCTCGACCCGATCTACGTGCCGGAGTTCGCGCAGGCCGGCTTCCTCGCCCCGGTGCCCGAGGACGTCGCGGAGCGGGTCACCGAGGGCGTGGTGCAGAGCGCGATCGAGGGCGCGACGTGGGAGGACGAGCTGGTCGCCGTCCCGTTCTGGGCGAACACCCAGCTGCTCTGGTACCGGAAGTCGGTGGCCGAGGCCGCCGGGCTCGACATGACGCAGCCGGTCACCTGGGAGCAGATCGTCGCCGCCGCCCAGGAGCAGGGCGTCGACCTCGGCGTCCAGGGCAACCGCGCGGAGTCGCTCACCGTCTGGCTCAACTCGCTCATCGAGTCCGCCGGCGGCTCGGTCATCGAGGACAACGCCGACGACCCGGACAACCTGGAGCTCGGACTGGACTCCGAGGCTGCCGCCCGGGCCGCCGAGGTCATGAAGCTGGTCGCGGAGTCCGGGCAGGCCGGCGCGGCGTTCTCCACCGAGGACGAGTCGGCGTCGGCCGCGGAGTTCGAGGGGGAGAACGGCGGCTTCATGGTCAACTGGCCGTTCATCTACGCGCAGGCCGTGACCGGCGTCGAGGGCGGGACGCTGGACCAGGCCACGCTCGACGACTACGGCTGGGCGCTGTGGCCGGCGGTGGTCGAGGGGGAGCCGAGCGCTCCGCCGCTGGGTGGCATCGACCTGGGCGTGGGCGCCTACAGCGACGACGTGGAGTTCGCCTACGAGGCGGCCGAGTGCATCACCTCGGACGAGAACCAGGCCTACTACATGATCAACGAGGGGAACCCGGCGTCGTCGGCGGCCGTGTTCGACGACCCCGAGGTCGTCGAGCAGTTCCCGATGGCCGACACCATCCGGCAGTCCCTGGAGCAGGCCGCCCCGCGGCCGCAGACCGCCTACTACAACGAGGTCTCCGGAGGTATCCAACGCGAGTACCACCCGCCGTCCTCGGTCCAGCCGGGTGAGACGGGTCCGCAGGCGGCCGACCTGATCGCCGCCGTGCTGCGAGGGGAGCAGCTCCTGTGAGTACGACGACCCTGCCTCCGACGAAGAAGGACGCCCCGGTCTCCGCGCCCGGCGGGCGGGCCAGCGACCGGGCGCGCAGCGAGCGCAAGCTCGGCTGGATGCTGGCGGGCCCGGCCTTCCTGGTCATGCTCGCCGTCACCGCCTACCCGATCCTGCAGGCGACCTACGAGTCGCTCTTCTCCTACCGGCTCACCGACCCGGACAACCGGTCGTTCGTCGGCCTGCAGAACTACGGCGTCATCCTCAGTGACCCGCTCTGGTGGAAGTCCCTCTGGGTGACGGCGCTGATCACCTTCATCACCGTGCTGGTGGAGCTGGTGCTCGGGTTCGCGCTGGCGATGGTGATGGCCAAGGCGCTGCGCTCGATCCGGCCGGTCGTCCGGGCCGCCATCCTGATCCCGTACGCGGTCATCACGGTGGTGTCGGCCTACGCCTGGCAGTTCGCCTTCAACATCAACACCGGGTTCGTGAACTCGTGGTTCGCCTGGATCCCCGGTGTCGGCACCGACACCGACTGGTTCGGTGACTTCGGGACGTCGATCTTCGTGATCTGCCTGGCCGAGATCTGGAAGACCACGCCGTTCATCTCGCTGCTCCTGCTGGCGGGTCTGGCGCAGGTCCCGGAGGTGCTGCAGGAGGCCGCGAAGGTCGACGGAGCGACCTGGTGGCAGCGGCTCTGGCGGGTGACCCTGCCGAACATGAAGGCGGCGATCATGGTCGCCCTGCTGTTCCGGACGCTCGACGCGTTCCGGATCTTCGACAGCATCTTCATCATGACCGCCGGCGCCAACGGCACCGAGTCGGTGTCGTTCCTGGCCTACCGGCAGACCATCTCCCGGCTCGAGATCGGGCTCGGCTCGGCGCTCTCGGTGCTGCTCTTCCTGTCGGTCGTGCTCATCGCGGCGGTGTTCATCAAGGGCTTCAAGGTCGACCTGGCGCAGGCGAGGGGTGAGGGCTGATGTCCCGACGGGAGAAGATCTGGTGGTGGGTCGGCGGCGCGCTGATCATCATCTACTGCCTGTTCCCCATCGCCTGGATCGTGTCGCTGTCCTTCAAGGCGCCCAGCGACCTCAACACCGGCGGCTTCCTGCCCTCGGCGGTGTCCTGGGAGAACTACGAGCTGATCCTCAGCGGCGGGGCCAGCGACCTGTTCCTGCCGGCGCTGCGCAACTCGTTCGGCATCTGCCTGATCGCGACGGCGATCTCGTGCCTGCTGGCCATGTTCGCCGCGTACGCCATCGCCCGGCTGGACTTCCCGGGCAAGAGGCTGATCCTGTCCACGGCGCTCATCGTGGCGATCTTCCCGATCATCTCGATCGTCACCCCGCTGTTCAACCTCTGGCGGAACATCGGCCTGTACGACACCTGGCCCGGGCTGATCATCCCGTACCTGTCGCTGACCCTGCCGATCTCGATCTGGACCATGTCGGCCTTCTTCCGCGAGATCCCCTGGGAGATGGAGCAGGCGGCCCAGGTCGACGGCGCGACGACGTGGCAGGCGTTCCGCAGGGTGATCGTCCCGTTGGCCGCACCTGGCGTGTTCACCACCGCGATCATCGCCTTCTTCATCGCGTGGAACGACTTCCTGTACGGCATCTCGCTGACCTCGACCGACCGCGCCCGGCCCGTCCCGGCGGCGATCGGTCTGTTCTCCGGCGAGTCGCAGTTCGTGGAGCCGACCGGGGCCATCGCGGCGGCCGCCGTGATCGTCACGATCCCGGTCGTCGTCCTGGTGCTGCTCTTCCAGCGGCGCATCGTCGCCGGCCTCACCAACGGCGCGGTCAAGGGCTGACCGGCATGACCACCACTCTTAGAGACACTTCGACCCACCGAGGGGACGAGCACTGATGGCCTCCATCGAGATGAAGAACATCGTCAAGCAGTACGGCGACGGGTTCCCGGCCGTGAACGACGTCAGCCTCGACATCGCCGACGGCGAGTTCATGATCCTCGTCGGCCCCTCCGGCTGCGGGAAATCGACCCTGCTGCGGATGATCGTCGGCCTGGAGGACATCACCAGCGGTGACATGGTCATCGGCGGCAAGCGGGTCAACGACCTCGCCCCCCGCGACCGCAACCTGTCGATGGTGTTCCAGAACTACGCGCTCTACCCGCACATGACGGTCTTCGAGAACGTCGCCTTCCCGCTGCGGCTGGCGAAGATGCCCGACGACGAGGTGCGCCGCCGCGTCACCGAGGCGGCCGACGTGCTCGAGCTCAAGGACCACCTCGAGCGCAAGCCGGCCAACCTCTCCGGTGGCCAGCGGCAGCGGGTGGCCATGGGCCGGGCGATCGTCCGGCAGGCCGAGGCCTTCCTCTTCGACGAGCCGCTGTCCAACCTCGACGCCAAGCTGCGCGGGCAGATGCGCACCGAGATCTCCCGGCTGCAGCGCCGCCTCGGCATCACCACCGTGTACGTCACCCACGACCAGACCGAGGCGATGACCCTCGGCGACCGGGTCTGCGTCCTCCGCAAGGGGAAGATCCAGCAGGTCGCCTCGCCCCGGGAGCTCTACGAGCAGCCGGTCAACCTCTTCGTCGCGGGCTTCATCGGCTCGCCGCCGATGAACTTCCTGCCGGCGACGCCGAAGGGCAACGCGCTCGAGACGCCGTTCGGGACCATCCAGCTCGACCCGGCGCGGGCCGGCAAGCTCGCCGGTCACGAACTGCTCCTGGTCGGCATCCGGCCGGAGTACTTCGAGGACGCCTCGCTGGTGGACGAGGCCAAGCGGCCCCTGGGCTCGACCTTCACCGCGCGGGTCGACGTGACCGAGTGGCTGGGCGACTCGCAGTTCGCCTACATCCCCTATGAGGCGCCCGAGTCTATCCGGTCGAAGCTGCGCGACCTCTCCCGCGAGCTGGACTCCGAGGAGCTGCGCACCCAGGCGATCGTGTCGATCGACTCGACCAGCCGGATCCGGGAGGGCCGCGAGGCCGAGTTCTGGCTGGACACCCGCAAGGTGCACGTCTTCGACCCGGAGACCGGCGAGAACCTCACCCGCGACGCCGAGGCCGGGGCCGAGCTCACCCGGATGGCCACGCAGGACCGGGTGGAGCAGGTCGAGGACTCCCAGGGCCGGGCGTCGGAGCAGCAGCGGGCGGGCGGCGCCACGGCGGCCACCGCCTAGCGGGACGCCCGCGGGGGCACGGCTATCGTCGTCGTCGTGACCGAGCAGCCCGACCCCGCGGGCACCCGCGCACCACGGCCGCGCATGCGGCTGCTGCTGGGCCTGGCCGCGGGCGTGCTGCTGCTCGACCTGGTCACCAAGCTCGTCGTGGTCGCCACGATCGACCGCGGTGAGGACATCCGCACCCTCGGTGGCGCGCTGTACCTCACCCACTACCGGAACACCGGCGCGGCGTTCTCCTTCGCCGAGGGCTTCACCGTGGTGTTCAGCCTGGTCGCCGCGGCGGTCGTGGTCGTCATCGTCCGGACGGCGCGGCGGCTGTTCTCCACCGGCTGGGCGATCACCCTCGGGCTGGTCCTCGGCGGAGCGGTGGGCAACCTGGTCGACCGGGTGTTCCGCGACCCCGGCTTCCTGCGCGGCGGCGTCGTCGACTTCCTGTCGGTGTTCGGCCCCGACGGCGAGGTGTGGCCGATCTTCAACGTCGCCGACTCGGCGATCGTCTGCGGCGGCATCCTCGGCGCGCTGCTCGCGCTGCGCGGCATCGACTTCGACGGCACCCGCGAGGGAGCGGAGCCGGCACGCTCCGCCGGCAGCGGCGAGCGTCCCGTCACAATGGGGGAGTGACCAGCTCTCCCGGCCTGCCCGCGTCCGGGGTCCACCGCGCCCTGCCCGTGCCCGACGGGCTGGAGGGGCAGCGGGTCGACCAGGCGCTGTCCCGGCTGTTCGGGCTCTCCCGGACCGCCGCGGCCGAGGTCGCCGACGCCGGGAACGTGCTGGTCGACGGTCGGGCGCGGGGCAAGGGCGACCGGCTGAGCGGGGGCAGCTGGCTGGAGGTCGAGCTGCCGCCGCCCCCGGGGGAGCCGGTGGCGCCGCGCCCGGTCGAGGGCATGACGATCCTGCACGACGACGACGACCTGGTGGTCGTGGACAAGCCCGTGGGCGTCGCGGCGCACCCGAGCCCCGGGTGGGACGGCCCGACCGTCATCGGCGGGCTGGCGGCCGCGGGCTTCCGGATCTCCACCTCCGGTGCCGCCGAGCGCCAGGGCGTCGTCCACCGGCTGGACGCCGCCACCACCGGCGTGATGGTCGTGGCCAAGAGCGAGCGGGCCTACACCGCGCTGAAGGCGGCGTTCAAGGAGCGCACCGTCGAGAAGGGCTACCACGCCCTCGTGCAGGGACACCCCGATCCCTCGCGCGGCACGATCGACGCGCCGATCGACCGGCACCCGAAGCACGACTGGCGGTTCGCCGTGGTCCAGGGTGGGCGCCCCTCGGTGACCCACTACGAGGTCGTGGAGGCCTTCCCGGCCGCGAGCCTGGTCGACATCCGGCTGGAGACCGGCCGCACCCACCAGATCCGGGTGCACTTCTCCGCGCTGCGCCACCCGTGCGTCGGGGACGCCACCTACGGCGCGGACCCGACGCTGGCCGCCCGCCTCGGGGTGTCCCGGCAGTGGCTGCACGCGGTCCGGCTGGGGTTCCCGCACCCGGCCGACGGAACGTGGGTGGAGTTCACCAGCGAGTACCCGCCCGACCTCGCCGGCGCGCTGGCCGTCCTGCGCGCCGAGGCCTGACCGGCCCGTGGACCTGCCGTGAACGGGCTGCCGGAGTCGCTCGCGGACTTCGGCCCGGCGGCCTTCGCCGCGGTGGTCGTGGCGGTCTACCTGGTCGCCGGCGAGCCGGTCGCGGGGCACGTGCTGCACCGCCGCTTCGAGGGCCGGCTGCGCACCGACCCCGGGGCGCGCCGCTCGTTCTACGGCCGGCTGCTCGTGCTCGAGTGGGGCCTGGCGCTGCTGGCGCTGGTCGTCTGGCTGTCGGCGCCCGGGGTGGACGCCGCCGCGGTCGGCCTGGTGTGGCCCCGGTCGTGGCCGGGCCCGCTGACCCTGCTGCTCGTCGCCCTGGTGCTGGTCTTCGTCGTCGCCTCCACGCGGGCGCTGCGCGGCGGGGCGCTCGTGGAGGCCGCCCGCCCGGTCCACCGGCCGGGTGAGGGGCGGCACGCGGAGCCGCCCGGGCAGTCGACGCTGGCCCTCCTGCCCCGCACCCCGGGGGAGCGCCGGCTGTTCACCGTGGTCGGCCTGACCGCCGGCATCTGCGAGGAGTGGCTCTACCGCGGCTTCTTCCTCGCCGTCGTCGCCGCCGTCGCCGGCGATCTGCCCTCCTGGGTGCTCGTCGCCGTCGCCGCGGTCGCCTTCGGGCTGGCGCACGCCTACCAGGGCCGGGCCGGCGTCGTGCTCACCGGCGTGCTCGGCGGCGTGATGGCCGCCCTCTACGTGGGCACCGGGTCGCTGCTGCTCCCCGTGCTGCTGCACGCGGCGGTCGACCTACGATTCCTCCTCGTGCCCACCCGAGTGCTGCCCACCGGTCGACCCGCGTGGTGAGCGGTCCCACCGCCCGCGCCGCCACCCCCGACGACTGGCCCGAGGTCCTCGATCTGCGCACCCGCGTCTTCGTGCAGGAGCAGGGCGTGCCGGCCGAGCTGGAGCACGACGCCGCCGACGCCACCGCCGTCCACGTGCTGAGCAGGGGCCTCACCGGGCCGCTGGCCGGACGGGTCGTCGCGACCGGCCGGCTGCTGCTGCCCGCGGAGGGCTCGCGCACCGCGACGATCGGCCGGATGGCGGCCGACGCGGCCGTGCGCGGGGGCGGGCACGGCGCCGCCGTCCTGGCCGAGCTGCACCGGCAGGCCGCGCAGCGCGGCATGACGGCGGTCGAGCTGCACGCCCAGGTCACCGCCCGCCGGTTCTACGAGCGGGCGGGCTACGCGGCCGTCGGCGAGGAGTACCTGGAGGCCGGCATCGTGCACGTCACCATGCGCCGCGAGCTGCCCTGAGACGGATGTGACCGATCGGTCCGCCTGTGAGCAGACACGTCCTGTCAGACCCTCGGCGTAGACAGCTTGCAGTGCGAGGATCGGACTCGCCGGACCGAGTCTTCCCCGCCGGTCGCCTGCCGGAGAACCCTGCCGGCGGGCACGCACGACCACTGAGGAGCACCGACCGACCGTGAGCAGCTCGTCCGATTCGTTCGCGCACCTGCACGTGCACACCGAGTACTCGATGCTCGACGGCGCGGCGAAGCTGCCCGAGGTGACGAAGGCCGCCGCCGAGCAGGGCATGCCGGCGCTGGCGATGACCGACCACGGCAACGTGTTCGGCGCCTACGACTTCTACAAGCAGGCGACCGGCGCGGGCGTGAAGCCGATCATCGGCATGGAGGGCTACTACACGCCCGGCTCGCGGTTCGACCGCGCCCCCTTCGACTTCGGCGACAAGCTGATCGACGAGGAGGGTGACGGCGGGTCCAACCGCGGCAAGGCCGCGTACACGCACATGACGCTGCTGGCCCGCACCACCGAGGGCATGCACAACCTGTTCCGCATCTCCTCGCTGGCCAGCCTCGAGGGCCAGTACCGCAAGCCGCGCTTCGACCGCGACCTGCTGGAGCGCTACGGCACGGGCCTCATCGCCACCACCGGCTGCCCCTCGGGCGAGGTGAACATGTGGCTGCGCGCCGGCAAGGAGGACAAGGCGCGCCAGGCCGCGGCCGACTTCCAGGACATCTTCGGGCGCGAGAACTTCTACGCCGAGCTGATGGACCACGGGCTGTCCATCGAGCAGAAGACGCGGCCGGCCCTGCTGGCCATCGCGAAGGACCTCGGCATCCCGCTGCTGGCGACCAACGACCTGCACTACACGCACAAGGAGGACGCCGACGCCCACGACGCCCTGCTGTGCATCCAGACCGGGTCGCGTCTCAACGAGCCCAACCGCTTCAAGTTCAACGGCGACGGTTACTACCTCAAGAGCGCCGCGGAGATGCGGGCGCTGTTCCCCGGTGACCTGCAGGTGGCCTGCGACAACACGCTGCTGGTGGCCGAGCAGTGCGAGGTGACCTTCACCGAGGGCGCCGACCTGATGCCGCGGTTCCCCCTTCCGCCCGGTGAGGACGAGACCTCCTGGTTCGTGAAGGAGGTCGAGCGCGGGCTGCACAAGCGCTACCCGGGCGGCATCCCCGCGCACGTGCGCAAGCAGGCCGACTACGAGACCGGGATCATCACGCAGATGGGCTTCCCGGGGTACTTCCTCGTGGTCGCCGACTTCATCAACTGGGCCAAGGACAACGGCATCCGCGTCGGCCCCGGCCGCGGGTCGGCCGCCGGCTCGCTGGCCGCCTACGCGATGGGCATCACCGACCTCGACCCGCTGCAGCACGGGCTGATCTTCGAGCGGTTCCTCAACCCCGAGCGCGTCTCCATGCCCGACGTCGACATCGACTTCGACGACCGCCGCCGCGGCGAGGTCATCCGGTACGTCTCCGAGAAGTACGGCGAGGAGCGGGTCAGCCAGATCGTCACGTACGGGACGATCAAGGCGAAGGCCGCGATCAAGGACGCCGCACGGGTGCTCGACCGGCCGTACTCGGTCGGCGACGAGCTGACCAAGCTCATGCCGCCGGACGTCATGGGCAAGGGCATACCGCTGACCGGCGTGTTCGACCCGGCCCACCCGCGCTACAAGGAGGCCGCGGAGTTCCGCGCCCGCTACGAGTCCGACCCGGGCGCGGCCGAGGTGGTCGACCAGGCCCGCAAGCTCGAGGGCCTGAAGCGGCAGTGGGGCGTGCACGCCGCCGGCGTCATCATCGGCCGCTACCCGCTGATCGACAGCATCCCGATCATGCGGCGCGAGGCCGACGGCGCCGTCATCACGCAGTTCGACTACCCGACCTGCGAGACGCTCGGGCTGCTCAAGATGGACTTCCTGGGCCTGCGCAACCTGACGGTCATCGACGACGCGCTGCGCAACATCGTGATCAACGGCAAGGCGCCGGTCGACCTCGACGAGATCAGCAAGGACCTCACCGACAAGGCGACCTACGAGCTGCTCGGCCGCGGCGAGACCCTCGGGGTGTTCCAGTTTGACGGCGGGCCGATGCGCTCGCTGCTGCGGCTCATGCGGCCGGACAACTTCGAGGACATCTCGGCCGTCGGCGCGCTGTACCGGCCGGGCCCGATGGGTGCGAACTCGCACACGAACTACGCGCTGCGCAAGAACGGCCAGCAGGAGATCACGCCCATCCACCCCGAGCTGGCCGAGCCGCTGGAGGAGATCCTGGGCCAGACCTACGGCCTGATCGTCTACCAGGAGCAGGTCATGGCGATCGCGCAGAAGGTCGCCGGGTACTCCCTCGGCAAGGCCGACCTGCTGCGGCGGGCCATGGGCAAGAAGAAGAAGTCCGTGCTGGACGCGGAGTTCGTCGGCTTCGAGGCCGGCATGAAGGCCAACGGCTTCTCCGCCGCGGCCATCAAGACGCTCTGGGACATCCTCGTCCCGTTCGCCGACTACGCGTTCAACAAGGCGCACTCCGCGGCCTACGGCCTGATCTCGTACTGGACGGCGTTCCTCAAGGCCAACTACCCGGCGGAGTATATGGCCGGGCTGCTCACCAGCGTCGGCGACGACAAGGACCGCCGCCCGATCTACCTGGCCGAGTGCCGGCGGATGGGCATCAAGGTGCTGCCGCCGGACGTCAACGAGTCCTCCTGGGACTTCACCGCCGTCGGCGCCGACATCCGCTTCGGCCTGGCCTCGGTGCGCAACGTCGGGCACAACGTCGTGGAGTCGATCGTCAAGGCGCGCGAGGAGAAGGGCGCCTTCAAGGACTTCGCCGACTTCATGAAGAAGATCGACACCGTGGCCTGCAACAAGAAGGTCATCGAGTCCCTCGCGAAGGCCGGCGGCTTCGACTCCCTCGGCCACTCCCGCCAGGGCATCGTGGCCATCCACGCCCAGGCCGTCGACTCCGCGATGGGTCTCAAGCGCAAGGAGGCCGAGGGGCAGTTCGACCTGTTCGGCAGCTTCGGCGACGGGGACGCCGCCGACGACCCCTTCGGCAACGCGCTGGACATCGTGATCCCGACGGCCGACTGGTCCAAGAGCGAGCGGCTGGTCTTCGAGCGCGACATGCTCGGCCTGTACGTCTCCGACCACCCGCTGCACGGCGTCGAGCACGTGCTCGCCCAGAACGCGGACACCCCGATCGCCGAGATCAACGCCGGCGGGGTCGAGGACGGCGCGAACGTCACCATTGCCGGCATCCTCACCTCGGTGTCGCCGCGCACCAACAAGCAGGGCGCGCCGTGGGCGATCGCCACGGTGGAGGACCTCGAGTCCGGCATCGAGGTGCTGTTCTTCCCGAAGACCTGGGCGGAGGTCTCGGAGAAGGTCGTCCGCGACCAGATCGTCGTGGTCAAGGGCCGGATCAGCCGGCGCGACGACCAGCCCTCGCTCTTCGGCTCCGAGGTGACCCTGCCCGAGCTGACCGAGGGCGCCCGCGGCCCGGTGCTGGTGTCGATGGCAGCCGCGCGCTGCACCCCGCCGGTGGTCGAGCGGCTGCGCGAGGTCCTGGGCAGCCACCCGGGCACCACCGAGGTGCAGCTCAAGCTGGTCAACGGCAGCCGGGAGACGGTGCTGCGGCTCGACCAGGGGCTGCGCGTGCGGCCCAGCACGGCGCTGATGGGTGACATCAAGGCGCTCCTGGGTCCCACGAGCGTCGCGCTGCTGTGAGCGAGCCGCCTCCCGCGCCCGCCCACCCGTCCTCCGGGGTCCAGCAGCCCGCCCCGGACCGCTGGCTGGGGCGGCAGGAGCTGCAGGCCGACCTGCGGCCGGCGGGCCTGCTGGTGCTCGCGCTCGCCGGGGTCGGCGTCCCCGCGGGCCTGGTGTGGTGGGCCCTGGCGCCGCGGGCGGAGTTCCGGATCACCGAGGACGGGCCGGTGGTGGTCGGCTCGCCGTCGACCGAGCTGCTGGTCGCAGACGACGCGGTGTTCGTGCTGGTGATGGCGGTGATCGGGCTGCTCGCGGGCATCGCCGCGTGGCTGCTGCGCCCGCACCGCGGGGTCACCCTGCTCGCGGCGCTCGCGGTGGGCACGACCGCCGCCGGTGCCGTCGCCTGGCTGGTCGGGGAGATGCTCGGCGAGGGGCCCACCCAGGCGGAGCTGTCCGACGTCGGGGGCGTGGTGACCACCGGCCTCGACCTCGGGGCGACGGCCGCCCTGGCCGTCGCGCCGTTCGTGGCGCTGCTCGTCTACGTCCTGGGCGTGGTCGTCAACGCGGAGGACGGCGTCGGCCGCGCACCGGCCGACCCGGAAGCCGACCCGGCGACGGGGTCCCCGATCAGTTGACCGTCATGGGGGTCGCGAACCGCTGCAGCGGCGCGGGCACGGCCCCCAGCTCGCGCAGCAGCGTGAGCTCGCGGCGCAGCAGCCGCGTCTCGGCGGCCAGCCGGCGCCGGGTGGTCGACTCGGCGAGCAGCGCCTGCCGGTCCTCGGTGGTCAGCAGCGCGGCGGAGGCCACCAGCCAGGAGAGCGCACCCGGGTCGTCGGCGACCGCGGCCAGCAGCGCCGCCCGCTCGGCGTCCTCGCCGTCGCTCCCGGCGCCGAGGTCGGCCACCTCGTCGACGTAGTCGGTGAACAGCTCCTGCACGCCGGCGGCCAGCAGCGCCAGCGAACCCCGGGCGACGGAGGCGACCACCTCGTCGAGGTTCTCGTCGCACGGCGAGGGCCCGGTCCGCGCCCCGTCCGCCGCCGCGCTGCCCGGGAGCACCAGGCCCTCGGCGTCCCCCGCGGCCTCCTCGGCCGCCTCCTCCTCGGCCAGCCACTCGACCCGCCCCTGCAGGTAGGGCGGGTCCTCGCCCACGACGACGTCCAGCAGCCGGAAGCGGTCCCCGCCCACGGTGACGATGCGGAAGCCGCCGTCGGACTGCGGGCGCACCATCTGCAGCCGGGCCACGCAGCCCACGTCGTAGAGCGCCTCGGCCGGCGCGATGCGCTCCACCTCCCATCCCTGCCGGATGGCGACGACGCCGAAGAAGCGGCGGTCGCCGTCCTCGGGGTGCGCCAGCAGGTCGAGCACCAGCCGCCGGTAGCGGGGCTCGAAGACGTGCAGCGGCAGGACCATGCCGGGGAACAGGGGAGTCTGGAGCGGGAACAGCGGGATCAGCTCGCCCATCCCGGCAGCCTAGTGGCCGGGCGCGCCCGGGAGCGGTACGGCCGCTGGCTACGCTGGGAGCTCGTCCCGCGCCACGCCGCACCGCCCCGGAGGCAATCCCGTGCTCGCCCGCATCGACCTGCGCGGATCCGCGCTGCCGGGAACCCGGGAGCTCGCCGGCCTGCTGCCGCGCGCCGCCACCGACATCGACTCCGTGCTCGCCACGGTCCGCCCGCTGTGCGAGGACGTGCGCATCCGCGGCGCCCAGGCCGTCCGCGAGATCACCGCGAGGCTCGACGGTGTGGACAACGAGGACTTCGCCGTCCCCCGGGAGGCGCTGGACCGGGCGCTGGCCGAGTGCGACCCCACCCTGCGCGCGGCGCTGGAGGAGGCGATCGCCCGCGTGCAGAAGGTGCACGCCGACCAGCGGCGCAGCGACGTCACCACCGAGGTGGTGCCCGGCGGCACGGTCACCGAGCGCTGGGTGCCGGTGCGCCGGGTCGGCCTCTACGTGCCGGGCGGGCTGGCCCCGCTGCTGTCCAGCGTGGTCATGAACGTGGTCCCGGCGCAGATCGCCGGCGTGGAGTCGATCGCCGTCGCCTCCCCGCCGCAGCGCGACCACGGTGGCCTGCCCGACCCCGGCGTGCTGGCCGCGTGCGCGCTGCTCGGCATCACCGAGGTGTACGCGGTCGGCGGCGCGCAGGCCGTGGCGGTGTTCGGCTACGGCGCCGGCTCCTGCGAGCCGGTCGACATGGTCACCGGCCCGGGCAACGTCTACGTCACCGCGGCCAAGCGGCTGCTGCGCGGGATCATCGGCATCGACTCCGAGGCCGGCCCCACCGAGGTCGCGATCCTCGCCGACGACATCGCCGACCCCGCGCACGTCGCCGCCGACCTGATCAGCCAGGCCGAGCACGACCCGCTGGCCGGCGCGGTGCTCGTCACCGACAGCGAGGCGCTCGCCGACGCCGTCCTGTCGCTGGTGCCCGGGCAGGTGGCCGCGACCAAGCACTCCGACCGGATCGGCACCGCCCTGGACGGCAGCCAGTCGGGGATCGTCCTGGTCGACGACCTCGACGCCGGGGTGCGCGTCGTGGACGCCTACGCCGCCGAGCACCTCGAGATCCAGACCCGCGACGCCCGCGCCGTCGCGCTGCGCGTGCGCAACGCCGGCGCGATCTTCGTGGGCGCCTGGTCGCCGGTGTCGCTCGGCGACTACGCGGCCGGGTCCAACCACGTGCTGCCCACCGGCGGGTGCGCCCGGTTCTCCAGCGGGCTGAGCGTGCAGTCGTTCCTGCGCGGCATCCACCTGGTCGAGTACGACGAGCAGGCCCTCGCAGGCGTCGCCGGGCACATCGACGCGCTCGCCGGTGCCGAGGACCTGCCCGCGCACGCCGCCGCGGTGCGGATCCGCCAGCGGTGACGTCGATGGACGAGCTCCCGCTGCGGCCGGAGCTGCGCGGTCGCACGCCCTACGGCGCCCCGCAGGTGCCCGCCCGGCACCGGTTGAACACCAACGAGAACCCGCACCCGTTGCCCGACGAGCTGCTCGCCGACCTGGGGGCGGCGCTCGGGCACGCGGCGCTGGAGCTCAACCGGTACCCCGACCGCGACGCCCGCGAGCTGCGCGCCGACCTGGCCGGCTACCTCACCCGGTCGGCCGGGACGCCGGTGCAACCCGCCCAGGTGTGGGCGGCCAACGGCTCCAACGAGGTGCTGCAGCAGATCCTGCAGGCCTTCGGCGGCGCGGGCCGCACGGCGCTGGGCTTCACGCCGTCCTACTCGATGCACCCGATCATCAGCGCCGGCACCGGTACCGCGTGGGTCGACGGGCACCGCCGGGCGGACTTCACGATCGACCCGGCCGCCGCCGTCGCCCAGCTGCGCGAGGTGTCCCCGGACGTCGTCTTCGTGACCAGCCCGAACAACCCCACCGGCACCGCGGTGCCGCTGGCGACCATCGAGGAGCTGTACGAGGCGACGTCCGGCGTGGTCGTCGTCGACGAGGCCTACGCCGAGTTCGCCCGTACCGGCACCCCGTCGGCGCTGACCCTGCTCGAGGGCCGGCCGCGGCTGGTCCTCAGCCGGACGATGAGCAAGGCGTTCGGCATGGCGGGGCTGCGGCTGGGCTACCTCGCTGCCGATCCCGCCGTCGTCGACGCGCTCCAGCTGGTCCGGCTGCCCTACCACCTGAGCTCGCTGACCCAGGCCGCCGCCCGGGCCGCTCTCGCGCACACCGACGCGCTGCTCGCCACGGTGGACGCCGTCCGCGCCCAGCGCGACCGGATCGTCACCGAGCTGCCCGCGCTGGGGCTGACCAGCGTGCCCAGCGACGCCAACTTCGTGCTGTTCGGGCGGTTCGCCGACGCGCCGGCCGCGTGGCAGGCGCTGCTCGACCGCGGCGTGCTCGTGCGCGACGTGGGCCTGCCCGGGTGGCTGCGGGTGACGGCCGGCACCGCGGAGGAGACCGATGCGTTCCTCACCGCGCTGGGTGAGGTCGTGCGAGTACAGCCCACCGCTCTGGGAGACTGAGCCCATGACCGCACCTGCACGCCGCACCGCCCGGGTGGAGCGCGCGACCAGCGAGACCAAGCTGGTCGTGGAGCTCGACCTCGACGGCACCGGCACCAGCTCGATCAGCACGGGCGTCGGCTTCTACGACCACATGCTCACCGCGCTGTCGAAGCACAGCGGCATCGACCTGACCGTGCAGGCCGACGGCGACCTGCACATCGACGCCCACCACACCGTCGAGGACGTCGCCATCGCGCTGGGTCAGGCGTTCGCGCAGGCGCTGGGCGACAAGCGCGGCATCACGCGGTACGGCGACGCGACCATCCCCATGGACGAGGTGCTCGCCCAGGCCGCCGTCGACCTCTCCGGCCGCCCGTACTTCGTGCACGCCGAGCCCGACGGCATGACGCCGATGATCGGGCCGGACTACCCGACGTCGCTCACCAAGCACGTGCTCGAGTCGTTCGCGTTCAACGCGCGGATCAGCCTGCACGTGCGCGTGCTCCACGCCGGCCGCGATGCCCACCACATCGTCGAGGGGCAGTTCAAGGCGCTCGCCCGTGCGCTGCGCCAGGCGGTCGCCCTCGACCCCCGCATCACCGACGTCCCCTCCACCAAGGGCGCCCTGTAACCGGTGAACACCGGCCTGGTCCTCCTGCTCGTCGGAGGGTTCCTCCTCGGCGGGGCGTGGAGCGTCTGGAGCGTCGACGAGGACGACCCACGGCGGGGCGCCCCGCAGGTCGTGTTCGCCGTCGTCCTGCTGCTGGCCGCACTGCTGGCGTCGGCCTCGGGCGTCCTCCGGCTGGTCTGACCCGCCGATGAGCGGGGCGGACGAGCAGCGCTTCCTGCGCACCGTGCTGGCCGACCCGACGGTGCGGGCGGTGCTGGACCGGGCGCCCCGGCTCGGCGTCGGGGACTGGTGGCTGACCGCCGGGGTGCTGTTCCAGACGGTGTGGAACGACCTGACCGGGCGCCCGGCCGGCACCGGGATCCGGGACGCGGACCTGTTCTACTTCGACGAGGACACCTCGTGGGAGGCGGAGGACGCCGTCATCCGGGCGGGGGCGGAGCTGTTCGCCGACCTCCCGGTGCCGGTCGAGATCCGCAACGAGGCCCGGGTGCACCTCTGGTACGCCGAGCACTTCGGCGTCCCCGCGCCGCCGTTCCGCGACTGCGCCGACGCCATCGACCACTTCGCGGCGGTGTGCTGCTGCTTCGGCGTGACCACGTCCGTCGACGGCCGGCCGGAGGTCTACGCCCCGCACGGCTTCGACGACCTGTTCGGGCTCGTGGTGCGCCCCAACCGGCGGCTGGCGCCGCGCGAGGTCTACGAGGCCAAGGCCGCGCGCTGGCACGGGGAGTGGCCCGAGCTCGTGGTCCTGCCCTGGGACGCCGAGCCCGCTCGCTGAGCTACCGTCCGGGCGTGCCCGCAGCCGAGACCGACGGCGTCCTCGAGGAGCTCGTGGCCCGGGAGCCGCTGTTCCACCGGACCGAGCACGGGACCGGCCGCGCCGACTTCGAGGCGATGACCGCGCCGGACTTCTGGGAGGTCGGCGCCTCGGGCGCCCGCTACGACCGCGAATTCGTCTGGTCGGTGCTGGCGGAGCGCTACGCCGCGGAGGGGCCCGACGAGTGGGAGACCGGCGACTGGGAGGCCGGGGACTTCGCCTGCCGCCCGCTGGGCAGCGGTACGTACCTGCTGACCTACCGGCTGCGGCAGGGCGAGCGGGTCACCCGCCGCGCGACCGTCTGGGAGCGCGCCGCCGGCGGCTGGCGCGCCGTCTACCACCAGGGCACCGAGGTCGCCGCGAGCTGAGGGGTGGCCCGGCGCACCGCCGTCACGGGAATCACGGCGGGCCCTGCCGCGCTGGTCGGTAGCGTGGCAGGGGTGAAGAAGGTGGCGGTCCTCGACTACGGGTCGGGAAACCTGCGCTCGGCCGAGCGCGCGCTCGCGCGGGTCGGTGCCGACGTGACGGTGACGTCCGACGCGCAGACGGCGCTGGAGGCCGACGGCCTCGTCGTCCCCGGCGTCGGTGCGTTCGCCGCCTGCATGGAGGGCCTCAAGGCCGTCGACGGCCCACGGATCATCGGCCGCCGCCTCGCGGGCGGCCGTCCGGTGCTGGGCATCTGCGTCGGCATGCAGATCCTCTTCGACCGCGGCGTCGAGCACGGCCACGACGCCGAGGGCTGCGGCGAGTGGCCCGGCGTGGTGGAGGCGCTGCAGGCGCCGGTCCTCCCGCACATGGGCTGGAACCAGGTGGACGTCCCCACCGGCAGCGTCCTGTTCGACGGCATCGAGGACGAGCGCTTCTACTTCGTGCACTCCTACGGCGTCCGCGACTTCACCCTCGGCCAGGACGACCTGCCCTCCCCGCTGCCCAAGCCCAAGGTCACCTGGGCCGAGCACGGCGACCGCTTCGTCGCCGGCGTCGAGAACGCAGCGCTGTCCGCGACCCAGTTCCACCCCGAGAAGAGCGGCGACGCCGGCGCGCAGCTGCTCACCAACTGGCTGGGCACGCTGGACTGATCAGGGCAGCGCGAGCAGCCGGAGCGCCAGGAAGCCCGGCCGCTGCGCGAGCTTGTCGTACTCGGCCGGCCAGCGCTCCCGCAGCACCTCCGGCGCACGGGGCTCGACCAGCCGCTGGATGACGAACCCCGCGTCCGCCGCCGCGTCGCACAGGTCGGACAGCGGCTCGCGCCAGAACTGCACCTCGTGCCGCCCGGAGAGCATCGACCAGGCGTCGGTCTCCAGCACACGGTCGAAGTAGGAACCGCCCTTGCGCAGCCAGTCGGTGGTCGGGTGCTGGGTGGAGAGGACGACGGCGCCGCCCGGCCGCAGCACCCGGCGGAACTCGGCGAACGTCGCCCGCCGGTCCGCGACGTAGTGGATCGCCAGCGCGCACACCACCAGGTCGAACGCGCCGTCGGGGTGGGGGAGCGGCTCCTCCAGGCGCGCGACGTCGATCTCCGCGCGGTCGCCGACCCGCGCCCGGGCCAGCTCCACCATCGCGGTGCTCGCGTCGAAGCCGACGACCTCCGCGCCGCGGGCCAGCAGCTCCTCCGCGTACAGCCCTGGACCGCACCCGGCGTCCAGCACCCGCCGGCCGGCGACGTCCCCGAGCAGCTCGAGCACCGCCGGCCGGTCGTAGTGGGCGTTGTAGGCGCCGTCCTCGGCGTGGGTCAGGAACTCGTCGGCCATCCGGTCGTAGGGGCGCCACAGCTCGTCGGGCATCGGGCGAACCTAGCGGGGTGGAGCTCCCCAGCGCCCGCGGTGGACCACCTCGTCCAGGCCGCGCCGCCCGCGGCGCAGGGACGGCGAGCGCCGGTCGCCGTCCCCGGCGTAGCCGATCGACAGGCACCCGACCGGCCGGTACTCCTCGGGCACGCCGAAGGCTGCCCGCAGGCCGGCCACCTTGTCCGCCGGGACGCCGAAGAAGCAGGCCCCGAGCCCCTCGTCGACGGCGGTGAGCAGCACCAGCAGCGACGCCATGCCCGCGTCGACGTCCCAGTAGGGGACCGGCCAGCGCGCCTCGTCCCGGTCGGTCCAGCCCTTGTCGGGCTCGGCGTACCGGTCGAGGTAGGCCTGCTTGTTGGACAGCGGCACGACCAGGAGCGGCGCGCGCCGCATGCGGGTGAGCCAGCCGTCGGGCGCGCCGGCGTCGGTGGTCGCCGCCCAGAAGCGGCCCCGCTCCTCGGCGCTCTCCAGCACCAGGAACGCCCAGCCCTGGCTGAAGCCGGCCGACGGCGCCCGGATCGCGTGCTCGAGCAGCCGCTCCCGGATCTCGGGCGGCACCGGCCGGTCGGGGTCGTAGTCGCGCACCATCCGGCGGCGGCGGACCACCTCTGCGAACTCCACGCCGACAGCCTGCCGCAGGGCGCGGGCGGCACGCTCCTAGGCTGGTCGTCGTGCCGAAGCTGCAGCTGCTCCCCGCCGTCGACGTCGCCGACGGCCAGGCCGTCCGCCTCGTGCAGGGGGAGGCCGGGAGCGAGACCTCCTACGGCGACCCGCTGGAGGCCGCGATGCAGTGGCAGCGGGACGGCGCCGAGTGGGTCCACCTGGTCGACCTCGATGCCGCCTTCGGCCGTGGCTCCAACCGCGAGCTGCTGGCCCGCGTCGTCGGCGAGCTGGACGTCGACGTGGAGCTCTCCGGCGGCATCCGCGACGACGAGTCGCTGGCCGCGGCGCTGGCCACCGGCTGCCGGCGGGTCAACCTGGGCACCGCGGCGCTGGAGTCCCCGGAGTGGTGCGCCCGCGCCATCGCCGAGCACGGCGACCGCATCGCCGTCGGCCTCGACGTGCGCGGCACCCGGCTGGCCGCCCGCGGCTGGACCAAGGAGGGCGGCGAGCTGTACGAGACGCTGGCCCGCCTCGACGCCGAGGGCTGCGCGCGCTACGTCGTCACCGACATCACCAAGGACGGCACGCTGAAGGGGCCGAACCTGGAGCTGCTGCGCGAGGTCTGCGCCGCCACCACCCGCCCCGTCGTCGCGTCGGGCGGCGTCAGCTCGCTCGAGGACATCCGCGCGCTGGCCGGGCTGACCGCCGTCGGCGTCGAGGGCGCCATCGTGGGCAAGGCGCTCTACGCCGGTGCCTTCACGCTCCCGGAGGCCCTCCGGATCACCGAGGAGCTCGGATGAGCGTGGTCCGGCTGGGCTCGGGCAGCCCCTGGGAGGCGGTCGTCGGCTACAGCCGGGTCGTCGTCCGCGGCGACACCGCCTGGGTGAGCGGCACGACCTCCACCGTGGACGGCGCGGTGGCGCACCCCGGGGACGCCGCCGCGCAGACCCGCCAGTGCCTGGCCACCATCGCGGAGTCCTTGGAGCGGGCCGGCTTCACGCTGGGGGACGTCGTCCGCACGCGGATGTTCGTCACCGACATCTCCCGGTGGGAGGAGGTGGGGCGGGTGCACGGCGAGGTCTTCGGCGACGTCCGGCCGGCCACCACGATGGTGCAGGTCGCCGCGCTGATCGACCCGGAGCACCTGGTCGAGATCGAGGCCGACGCCGTGCGGGGGGCCGGGGCATGAGCTTGTCCGTGCGGGTCATCCCGTGCCTGGACGTCGACCAGGGGCGGGTGGTCAAGGGCGTCAACTTCGTCGACCTCCGGGACGCCGGCGACCCGGTCGAGATGGCCCGGGTCTACGACGCCGAGGGGGCCGACGAGCTGACCTTCCTCGACATCAGCGCCAGCTCCGGCGACCGCGAGACGACCTACGACGTCGTCCGGCGGACCGCCGAGAGCGTCTTCATCCCGCTCACCGTCGGCGGCGGGGTGCGCACCGTGGACGACGTCGACCGGCTCCTGCGGGCCGGCGCGGACAAGGTGGGCGTGAACACCGCCGCCGTCGCCCGGCCCGAGCTGATCGCCGAGATCGCCCAGCGGTTCGGCAGCCAGGTGCTGGTGCTCTCGGTCGACGCGCGCCGGGTGCGCGAGGGCGCGGCCACCGACTCCGGGTTCGAGATCACCACCCACGGCGGGCGCCGCGGCACGGGCCGCGACGCCGTCGAGTGGGTGGTGCAGGCCGCGGCCCTGGGTGTCGGCGAGGTGCTGCTCAACTCGATGGACGCCGACGGCACCCAGGCCGGCTTCGACACCGAGCTCATCCGCGCGGTGCGCCGCGAGGTGACCGTGCCGGTCATCGCCAGCGGGGGAGCGGGCCGGGTCGAGGACTTCCCGCCGGCGGTCGAGGCCGGGGCCGACGCGGTGCTGGCCGCGAGCGTCTTCCACTTCGGCAAGCTGCGGGTCGGCGACGTCAAGGCCGAGCTGTCCCGCGTGGGCGTGCCGGTCCGCTGAGGCTCGACGGCCGCGCGCCGCCGGGGCAGGGTGGGCGGCCCGACCGCGCCCAGGAGCTGCTGCCATGCACCTGCACCGCATCGTCCCCAACCTGACCGTCGACGACTCCACGTCCGGCCACGACTTCTACGAGGGCTTCCTCGGCCTGGAGAAGCAGTTCGACATGGGGTGGGTGGCCAGCTTCCGGTCGCCGTCGAACCCGAGCATCCAGGTCACCCTCGTCGCCGAGGACCCGACCGCGCCCGAGCCGTCGTCGATGAGCGTCGCGGTGGCCGACGTCGAGGCGGCCTACGCCGAGGCGCAGCGCCGCGGCTACGAGATCGTGCACCCGCTCACCCGCGAGCCGTGGGGCGTGCACCGGTTCTTCGTCCGCGACCCGCACGGCGTCGTCGTCAACGTGGTGGGCCACCCGGACTGACCGCGCCGCGGCCCCTCGCCTCCCCGGGCCGGGCGGAGGACGATGAGGCGGTCGGATCCGTTGCCCCCGGAGGCGGCCATGCGATTCCGCTTCAGCCTGACGACGAAGGCGTCGCCCGAGCAGGTGTTCGCGGCGTTCACCGACTTCACGGACCGCCGGCTCGAGGTGTGGCGGCGCACCCTCGACCCTGCCAAGTACCAACTGCTCGAGTCGGGGGAGGGCTGGGCCCTCGTCCGCGAGGGCAGCGCGGGCGTCCGGATCTGGGTGCTGCTGCGCTACGAGTGGGACGTGCCCGGCACCATCCGGTGGGCGCTGGTGGACAGCGACCACTGCGACGGCGGCAGCGGCGAGATCGACGTGGTCCCGGCCGCGGGCGGTGGCAGCCGGGTGGACGTCGTCATCGACCACCACCACCCGCGCGGGCTGCGGGGCGCCGCCATCCTGCTGGCGCAGCGGATCCTCGGCCCGGTCGCGTTCCCGCGCACGTGGCGAGCCGCGCTGGACCAGGTGGCCACCCGCACGAGCTGACGGCCGGTCAGGAGGTGGTCACCCGCGCCACGTCCCGCCGGCCCGAGGCCCACAGCAGCAGCTCGAGCGGCTCGCCCTCGACCGTGCGCTCCGCAAGCCCGATGCGCGCCTCCGCACCGGGCCGGTCCGTGCGCCGCAGCAGCACGCCGCGCCGCCCGGCGCCGCGCCGCGCGTACAGGGTCGCGGGCAGCCACAGCCGGTCCTGCACGGGGGTCGGCAGCTCCCGCGGCGCCCAGCCCGGCCGGGCCCGACGGACGTCCTCGTGGTGGATGGCGTACTCGGGGTCGTCGAAGCGGGCGAGCCCGGGCCAGGCCAGCGGCGACCACGCCGGCGGGCCGCTGCGCACCCGCGCCACCAGCTCGGCGTACGGCGTGCGCGTCCGGGCCGCGTCCTCGACGCGGTGCGCCCAGCCACCCAGGCGGCCCAGCCCCGGGACCATCTCCAGCGCGTACCCCGGCATGGCGTCGGGCCGCCGGTGGCGGACGACGAGGTGCGCGGCGAGGTGCGCGGTGGTCCAGCCCGCGCAGCAGGTCGGGGCGTCCGGGCCGAGCTCGAGGAGCAGGTCGGCGAGCGCACGGCGCTCCTGCGCGGCCAGCGCGCCGGCGGGGTCGGGGGCAGCGGTCATCGCCCGACGCTACCGACACGCACCCGGTGGAATAATCCGAATACCGTTCGGTTACCGGGTGAGATCCACGTAACATCCGCAGAGCCGGAACCGAACCACCCCGAGGAGCACCGTGCCGCGCCGCCGTCGAGAAGCCGTCGTGCGGCGAGGGATCCGACACCTCGGCCGAGCGATCGCGCTCCAGCCGAGGATCTTCGCCGCCGCCCTGCTGGGGAGCAGCCTGTTCGCCGTCATGACGGTGGCCAGCGCCTACGTCATCGGCGAGATCACCGAGCGCGTCGTCCTGCCGTCCTTCGACGAGGGCCGCGCCTCGACCGGAGCCCTGGCCCTCGCCGTCGCCGCGATCATCGGCGTGGCCCTGCTGCGGATCGTCGGCATCGTCGGGCGCCGCCTGCTCTCCGGGATCATGCAGTACCGCCTGCAGGCGCAGACGCGCCGCGAGGTGACCGGGCAGTACCTGCGGCTCCCGCTGTCCTGGCACCAGCAGCATCCCACCGGCCAGCTGCTGTCCAACGCCAACTCCGACGTGGAGGCGACCTGGTTCTTCGTCGCGCCGCTGGCGTTCGGCCTCGGTGCGGTCGTCATCATCTTCATCACCGGCGGCGCGATGGTCGCCACCGACCCGCTGCTGGCCCTCATCGGGTTCGTGGTCTTCCCGCTCGTGTTCGTCATCAACGCCCTGTACTCGCAGGTGATGAGCCCGCGCCAGCAGCGCGCGCAGCAGCTGCGCGCCGAGGTCAGCGAGATCGCGCACGAGAGCTTCGACGCCGCACTCGTGGTCAAGACCCTGGGCCGCGAGGAGTCGGAGACCGAGCGGTTCACCGCCCGCGCCGGTGAGCTGCGCGACGGGCTCATCGCGGTCGGCCGGGTCCGCGGGTTGTTCGACCCGCTCATCGAGTCGCTGCCCAACATCGGCACGCTCGCCGTCCTGCTGGTGGGTGCCCACCGGGTGGCCGACGGCGCGATCGACGTCGGTGAGCTGGTGTCCATCGCCTACCTGTTCACGCTCCTGGCACTGCCCATCCGGGCGATCGGCTGGGTGCTCGCCGAGCTGCCGCGGGCGCTCGCCGGCTACGACCGGATCACCCCGGTCCTGGAGGCGACCGGCGAGACGCCGTACGGGCCGGAGGACGCCGCCACGGCGGACGGCGGGGCGGCACTGGGACTGCAGGGGATCGGCTACACCTTCGCCGGCGTCGAGCGCCCGGCCGTCCGCGACGTCACCTTCGACGTCCCCGCCGGCGGCACCGTCGCAGTCGTCGGGCCGACCGGCTCCGGGAAGTCCACCCTGGCCGGGCTGCTGGTCCGGCTGGTCGACCCCGTCGACGGGACGGTCCTCCTGGACGGGCTCGACATCCGCCGCCTGCGGGAAGGGCAGGTCAGCGACCACGCCGCCTTCGTCGCCCAGCACGCCTTCCTCTTCGACGACACGGTGCGCGGCAACATCACCCTCGGCGGCGCGTACACGGACGAGGAGGTGTGGGCGGCGCTGCGGGTGGCCGCCGCCGACGACTTCGTGACCGCCCTGCCCGACGGCCTCGACACGCACGTCGGTGAACGGGGCGCCTCCCTGTCCGGCGGTCAGCGGCAGCGCCTGGCGCTGGCCCGGGCCATCGTCCGCCGGCCGCGGCTGCTCGTGCTCGACGACGCCACCAGCGCCGTCGACCCCGCCGTCGAGGCGCGCATCCTCGACGCGCTGCGGGCCAGCGACGCCCCGGCGACCGTGGTGGTCGTCGCGTACCGGCAGGCCACCATCGCGCTCGCCGACGAGGTCGTCTGGTTCGAGCACGGACGGGCGGTCGCGCGCGGCAGCCACGCGTACCTGCTCGGCGAGGTGCCCGGGTACGCCGACCTGGTGCGCGCCTACTCCCAGGCCGACGGGGTGCCGGCATGACCGTCACGCTGCCCGACGAGGACCGGCACGAGGGAGGCATCCGGACGCTGCGCCGCGGTCTGCGGATGATGCCCGAGTTCCGGCGCGGGCTCCCGCTGACCGTCCTGCTCGCCGTGCTGGCCACCGCGGGGCGGGTCGTCGTCCCCATCGCCGTCCAGCAGGTCCTCGACCGCGGCATCGGCGCGGCGGGTGGGCCCGATCTGGACTTCGTCACCTGGGTCGTGCTCGGTTGCGCGGTGGTCGTGGTGCTGACCGCCGTGGCGGTCTACCGGATGAACCTGCGGCTGTTCCGCACCACCGAGACCGCGCTGGCCGGCCTGCGGGTGCGGGCCTTCCGCCACGTGCACGACCTGTCCGCGGTGCACCAGCAGGGCGACAAGCGCGGCGCGCTGGTGTCGCGGGTGACCAGCGACGTCGACCAGCTGTCGCAGTTCATGCAGTGGGGCGGGGTGCTCGGTCTCATCAGCTTCGGCCAGCTGCTCGTGGCCACGGTGGTGATGTTCGTCTACTCGTGGCAGCTGACGCTGGTCGTCCTGGCCTGCTTCGTGCCGCTGGGCATCGCCGTCCGCTGGTTCGCCCGCAAGCTGGCCGTGGTCTACGGCGTGGTCCGCGAGCGGATCGGGGACCTGCTGGCCGCCGTCTCGGAGTCCGTCGTCGGCGCGTCGACCGTGCGCGCCTACGGGGTGCGGGAGCGCACCGCCGAGCGCATCGACGCGGCGATCGACCGGCACTACCGGGCGGCGGTCGATGCGCAGCGGGTGGCCGTCGGGGTGTTCGTCAGCGGCGAGTTCGCCGCCGCGCTGGCCAATGCCGCGCTGGTCGTCGCAGGTGTCTACCTGGGTCTCGCCGGTGACATCTCGGCGGGGACGCTGGTGGCCTTCCTGTTCCTGGTCACCCTCTTCGTCGCGCCGGTCCAGACCGCCAGCGAGGTCATCAACGAGGCGCAGAACGCGCTGGCCGGGTTCCGGCGGGTCCTCGACATCCTCGACACCGAGCCCGACGTGCGGGACCCGGCGACGGCCGCGCCGGAGAGCACCGTGCACCTGCCCGACGGCGTGCTGGGCGTCCGGTTCGACCACGTGACCTTCCGGTACGCGCCCGGCGCGCGGAAGGCGCTCGACGACGTCGACCTGACCATCGCGCCGCGCCGACGGGTGGCGATCGTCGGCGAGACCGGGTCGGGCAAGACCACCTTCGCCAAGCTGGTCACCCGGCTGATGGACCCGGTCGACGGACGGGTGCTCCTGGGGTCCGACGACGCCGGTTGGGTGCCGTTGCCCGACGTCGCCTTCGGGTCGCTGCGCGCGCGGGTCGTGATGGTGCCCCAGGACGGCTTCCTCTTCGACGCGACCGTCGCCGACAACGTCCGCTACGGCCGGCCGGGCATCAGCGACGCCGACGTCGCCCGGGCCTTCGACGACCTGGGGCTCACCGACTGGGTCACCGGCCTGCCCGACGGCGTGGCCAGCCCGGTCGGTCAGCGCGGCGAGTCGCTCTCGGCCGGCGAGCGGCAGCTCGTCGCCGTCGCCCGCGCCTACGTCGCCGACCCCGACCTGCTCGTGCTCGACGAGGCGACCAGTGCCGTCGACCCCGCCACGGAGCAGCGCCTCACCCGGGCGCTGGACACCCTGACCGCCGGGCGGACGACGCTGACCATCGCGCACCGGCTCTCCACCGCCGAGCGGGCCGACGAGGTGCTCGTGGTCGACAGCGGGCACGTGGTCCAGCGCGGCAGCCACGCCGAGCTGGTCGGGGTCGAGGGCACCTACGCGCGGCTGCACGCCTCGTGGCGCCGCTCGTCGGCCGGCGAGCCGGAACCCGTGGCCTGACCCGCTAGCGTCGCTGCCGTGGACAACAACACCGAGGCAGATGTCGTCGTCGTCGGAGCGGGCCTCGCCGGGCTGGTGGCCACCGCCGAGCTGGCCGACGCCGGCAAGCGGGTCGTCCTGGTCGACCAGGAGCCCGAGGCGAGCCTCGGCGGGCAGGCCTGGTGGTCCTTCGGCGGGCTCTTCCTCGTCGACTCCCCGGAGCAGCGCCGGCTGCGGGTGCACGACTCCCTCGAGCTGGCCCGCCAGGACTGGTTCGGCACGGCCGCCTTCGACCGCACCGAGGACCACTGGCCGCGGCAGTGGGCCGAGGCCTACCTGCAGTTCGCCGCGGGGGAGAAGCGGTCGTGGCTCAAGGAGCAGGGCATCGGCTTCTTCCCGGTCGTCGGGTGGGCCGAGCGCGGCGGGTACACCGCCACCGGCCACGGCAACTCGGTGCCGCGCTTCCACATCGTCTGGGGCACCGGACCCGGCGTCGTCGGCCCCTTCATCCGGCGGGTCCGGGCCGCGGTGGAGGCCGGCACGGTCGAGCTGCGGTTCCGCCACCGCGTGTCCGAGCTGGTCGTCACCGGCGGGGCCGTGACCGGCGTGCGCGGTGCGGTGCTCGAGCCCAGCGGCGTCGCCCGCGGCGAGGCCAGCTCGCGCGAGGAGGTCGCGCCGTTCGAGATCGGCGCGCAGGCCGTCGTCGTCACCTCGGGCGGCATCGGCGGCAACCACGAGCTGGTGCGGCGCAACTGGCCGGCCCGGCTCGGCCCGGCGCCGCAGCGGATGCTCTCCGGCGTCCCCGCGCACGTCGACGGGAAGATGCTGCAGGCCACGGCAGCCGCCGGTGCCAGCGTGGTGAACGAGGACCGCATGTGGCACTACACCGAGGGCATCGCCAACCACTCGCCGGTGTGGGCGCAGCACGGCATCCGCATCCTGCCCGGGCCCTCGTCGCTGTGGTTCGACGCGACCGGCCGCCGGCTGCCGGTGCCGCTGTTCCCCGGCTTCGACACCCTCGGCACGCTCGCGCACATCGGCACCACCGGGCACGAGCACACCTGGTTCGTCACGACGAAGAAGATCGTCGAGAAGGAGTTCGCGCTCTCGGGCTCCGAGCAGAACCCCGACCTCACCGGCAAGGACGTCAAGCTGCTGCTCAACCGCGCGCGGGCCGGTGTGTCGGCACCGGTGCAGGCCTTCCTCGACCGGGGCGAGGACTTCGTCGTCGCGACCACGCTGCCCGAGCTCGTCGCCGGGATGAACCGCATCACCGGCGGCACGCCGGAGATCGCCCTGGACGCGCTCGAGCGCGAGATCGTGGCCCGCGACCGGGAGATCGCCCACCCCTTCACCAAGGACCTGCAGGTCACCGCCATCCGCGGGGCCCGCAGCTACCTCGGGGACAAGCTCATTCGGGTGGCCCAGCCGCACCGCATCCTCGACCCGGAGGCCGGTCCGCTCATCGCCGTCCGGCTGAACATCATCACGCGCAAGAGCCTCGGCGGTCTGGAGACCGACCTGTCCGGCCGGGTGCTGCGGCCCGGTGGCGAGGTCTTCCCCGGCCTGTACGCCGCGGGCGAGGTCGCCGGCTTCGGCGGGGGCGGCATGCACGGCTACCGCTCCCTGGAGGGCACCTTCCTCGGCGGCTGCCTGTTCTCCGGCCGGACCGCCGGCCGCGCCGTCGCGGCCGCCCTGTGAGCGGGCCGCCGGGCGAGCGGGACCCCTGGTCGGACCCGACGGGGCCCGTCGAGCCCTACCCCGGCCCGCCGCGCACCGAGCCGCCCCCGCAGCAGCCCTACGCGGCTCCTCCGCCGTGGGGTCAGCAGCCCTACCAGCAGCCCTACGGCGCGCCGCCGCCGTGGGGGCAGCCCGCCTGGGGACCGGCGCCCTACGGTCCGCAGCCGTGGGGCCCGCCGCGCGAGCGCATGCCCGGGCAGGTGGTCGCGCCGGCGGTGCTCGCCTTCGTGCAGGCGGTCGTGGTGCTCATCGCCTCGCTCTACGTCTGGTTCTTCGCCTCGGTCGCCGACATCGCCTCCAGCGGCCGGCCCGGCGTCTACACCTCCGAGACCGCCCGCTCGCTGGCCACCGAGGGCACGGTGCTCGCCGTCGTCCAGCTGGCGTCGGTGGTCCTGCTGGTGGCGGGCGGCGTCCTCGCGCTCAACCGCCGGACCCCGACGGCCTACCGGCTGCTGGCCGGCGCGCTCGTCGTCCAGGTGGTGATCGCGCTGTACTGGGCCGGCCGGCTGCTCGACGTCCTCGGGACGCTCGGCGGCGGCGACGGCGAGGGGTCGCTGGCGGCGTTCTCGCTGTTCTTCCTGGTCCTCCCCGCCGTCGCCCTCGGGCTGCTGCTCAGCGGGGTGGCGCGGCGCTGGTTCACCGCCCCACCGGCCTGACGGGAGGACACGGCAGACTGGCGGGCATGCCCGACGCCCCGTCCGAGTCCGCCCTCGACCCCGAGCTCGCCGCCGCGCTGCGCCGCGGCCCCGACGGTCTGGTGACCGCGGTCGTCCAGCAGCACGACACCCGCGAGGTGCTCATGGTCGCGTGGATGGACGACGAGGCGCTGCGCCGCACCCTCACCACCGGGCGGGCGACGTACTGGTCGCGCAGCCGGCAGGAGCACTGGGTGAAGGGCGAGACCTCCGGTCACCGCCAGTGGGTCCGCGAGGTGCGCCTGGACTGCGACGGCGACACGCTGCTCGTGCTCGTCGACCAGGAGGGCCCGGCCTGCCACACCGGCGCGCCGAACTGCTTCTTCCGGGTGCTGCCCAGCGTGACCGGCGAACGCGCGGCGGCCGGCGCATGACGTCCGGGGTCGCGACGCCGGCGCGCGAGGAGTTCGCCCTCGACCGGCCGATGGTCCCCGTCGTGCGCCGCCTGCTGGCCGACAGCGAGACCGCGGTCGGCATCTACCGCAAGCTGGCCCGCAACCGGCCCGGCACGGTGCTGCTGGAGTCCGCCGAGCAGGGCAAGCGCTGGGCGCGGTACAGCTTCGTGGGCGCCCGCAGCGCCGGTGTCCTCACCGAGCGCGGCGGCGTCGCGCAGTGGCTGGGGGAGGAGATCCCCGGGCTCACCGACGCCCTGCCGGCCGATCCGCTGGCCGCCGTGCGCACGCTGGCCCGCCGGCTGCGCTCGCCGCGGACGCCGGGGCTCCCGCCGCTCACCGGCGGGCTGGTCGGGTACCTGGGCTACGACGTCGTCCGGCGGCTGGAGCGGCTGCCGGAGACCAGCACCGACGACCTCGGCATGCCCGAGCTCGCGATGATGCTGGTGACCGACCTGGCGGTGCTCGACCACTCCGACGGCACCGTGCTGCTGATCGCCAACGCGTTGCGCGGCGGCGACGCCGGCTACGACGACGCGGTGGCCCGGCTGGACGCGATGGCCGCCGACCTCACCCGCGCCGTCCCGCCGGGGGTGGCGGTGCTCGGCGAGGCGGAGGTCCCGGAGGTCACCAGCAACATGGCGCCCGGGGTCTACGAGGCCGGCGTCGAGCGGATCCGGGAGCACATCCGTGCCGGCGACGCCTTCCAGGTGGTCCTCGCGCAGCGCTTCGAGACGACGACCAGCGCGGACGCGCTGGACCTCTACCGGGTGCTGCGGGCCACCAACCCCTCGCCGTACATGTACCTGCTGCGCTTCGAGGGCCGGGAGTCGCCGTTCGACGTCGTCGGGTCCTCGCCGGAGGCGCTGGTGACGGTGACCGGCACGTCGGCCGTCGTCCACCCGCCGGCCGGCACGCGGCCGAGGGGTGCGACCCCGGAGGAGGACGTCCGGCTCGCCGAGGGGCTGCTGGCCGACCCCAAGGAGCGCGCCGAGCACGTGATGCTGGTCGACCTGGCCCGCAACGACCTGGGCCGGGTGTGCGTGCCGGGCTCGGTCGAGGTGCCCGACTTCATGCGGGTCGAGCACTACAGCCACGTGATGCACCTGGTCTCGACGGTCGCCGGTGAGGTCGCGCCGGGGCACGACGCCCTCGACGTCTTCGACGCGACCTTCCCGGCCGGCACCGTCTCCGGTGCGCCCAAGCCGCGCGCCATGGAGATCATCGAGAGCCTCGAGCCCACCCGGCGGGCGCTGTACGCCGGCACCGTGGGCTACGTCGACGCCAGCGGCGACATGGACATGGCCATCGCGATCCGCACCGCGGTGCTGCACGCCGGCCGGGCCTACGTGCAGGCCGGCGCCGGCGTGGTGGCCGACAGCGACCCCGCGACCGAGGAGGCCGAGACCCGGCACAAGGCGCGGGCGGTGCTGTCGGCGATCGCGCGGGCCGAAGGGCTGCGCGAGCTGTGAGCGCGGAGGGCCGCCGCGAGCTCACGGCGGCGGTGCTCGGCGCGGTGCTCGCCGGAGCGCTGGCGCTCGTCGCCGGCGGCCAGGCGTGGGCGTCGGTCACCGCGGAGCGGCGGGCGCCGCTGCCCCCGGTGAGCGCCGAGCTGTCCGGCTCCGAGGCCGCCCCCCTGGTGCCGGCCGCCGGGCTGGTGCTGCTGGCCGCCGCGGTCGCGCTGCTCGCGGTGCGCGGCGCCGGCCGGGTCGGCGTCGGGCTGCTCACCGCCGCCGCGGGGGGCGCGCTGGCCTGGTCCGGGCTGCGCGCCCTCACCGGCGGCCTGGACGACGCGGGCACCGACCTGCCCGGCCTGGCGGGTGCCACGGTGACGGGCACCGGCGCCGAGGTGTCCGCGGTCTGGCCGGTGCTCGCCGTGCTGGCCGGCCTGGTCGCCGTCGCCACCGGGGCGGTCACCGTGCTGCGCGGCCGCGGGTGGCCGGCGATGGGCCGCCGCTACGAGCGCGCCGGCGCCGCCGCAGGGACCGCTGCTGCCGCCGCGCCGGCCCGCCCGCGCACCGACGAGGACCGCGCGGTCGACGCGTGGAAGGCGCTGGACCGCGGCGAGGACCCCACCGACTCCCCGCGGGAGGCGTAGCGCAGCGGGCTGCGGTCGCGCCGACGGCCCCCTCACCAGGGCCGGATCGGTGCCCGCTCTAGAGTGAGCCCACCGATCCGGCTGGTGAGGGGACGACGTGCGACAGGCAGTGCGAACGAGCGGCGGGCGGGCGACCGCGCCGGTGGGGACGACCCCGTGAACGTCCTCGACGAGATCGTCGCCGGCGTCCGGGAGGACGTCGCCGCCCGCGAGGCGCTCACCCCCCTGGTCGAGGTCAAGGCCGCCGCGCGCGACGCCCGGCCGGCGCTGGACGCCCTGGCCGCGCTGCGCGCCCCGGGCGTCGGGGTCATCGCCGAGGTCAAGCGCCGCAGTCCCTCGAAGGGCGAGCTGGCCGACATCGCGGACCCCGCGGAGCTCGCCCGGCAGTACGCCGCCGGCGGTGCCCGGGTCATCTCGGTGCTCACCGAGCGCCGCCGCTTCGGCGGCTCGCAGGCCGACCTGGACGCGGTGCGCGCCGTGGTCGACGTCCCGGTGCTGTGCAAGGACTTCGTGGTCAGCAGCTACCAGGTGCACGAGGCGCGGGCGCACGGTGCCGACGTCGTGCTGCTCATCGTCGCCGCACTGGAGCAGAACGCCCTCACCGGCCTGCTGGAGCGGGTCGAGTCCCTCGGCATGACCGCCCTGGTCGAGGTGCACACCGAGGCCGAGGCCGACCGCGCGCTGGCCGCCGGCGCCGCGGTCATCGGGGTCAACGCCCGCGACCTCACCACGCTGGAGGTCGACCGCTCCACCTTCGAGAGGATCGCCCCCGGGCTGCCCTCGGAGGTGGTCAAGGTCGCCGAGTCCGGCGTCCGCGGACCGCACGACCTCATCGGCTACGCGGCGGCGGGTGCCGACGCGGTGCTCGTGGGGGAGGGGCTGGTGACCGCCGGCGACGCCCGTCAGGCCGTGGCCGACCTGGTCACGGCCGGGGCGCACCCCGCCACGCCGCGCACGACCCGCTGACCCCCTGCCCCTGCCGGTCCGCCGCACGCGGGACACTGGGCGCATGACGACGACCAGCCCACCGCAGCCCGGAGACCTGTCCCTCCCGGCGCGCCCGGGCTGGCCCGACGCCACCGGCCACTTCGGCGTCTTCGGCGGCCGCTTCGTGCCCGAGGCGCTGATCGCCGCGCTCGACGAGCTGACCGAGGCCTACGAGGCCATGCGGGTGGACCCGGTCTTCCTCGAGGAGTTCGCCCGCCTGCAGCGCGACTACACCGGCCGGCCCAGCCCGGTCACCGAGGTGCCGAAGTTCGCCGCGCACGCCGGCGGCGCCCGCGTCCTGCTCAAGCGCGAGGACCTCAACCACACCGGCTCGCACAAGATCAACAACGTGCTGGGCCAGGCGCTGCTGACCAAGCGCATCGGCAAGACCCGGGTGATCGCCGAGACCGGCGCCGGCCAGCACGGCGTCGCGACCGCCACCGCCGCCGCGCTGATGGGGCTGTCCTGCACCGTCTACATGGGCGAGGAGGACACCCGGCGGCAGGCGCTCAACGTGGCGCGGATGCGGCTGCTGGGCGCCGAGGTGATCCCGGTGACCACCGGCTCCCGCACGCTCAAGGACGCGATCAACGAGGCGTTCCGCGACTGGGTCACCAACGTGGAGACGACGAACTACGTGTTCGGCACGGTCGCCGGGCCGCACCCCTTCCCGGCGATGGTGCGCGACTTCCAGCGGGTGATCGGCGACGAGGCCCGCGCGCAGGTGCTCGAGCGGGAGGGCCGGCTGCCCGACGCCGTGCTCGCCTGCGTCGGCGGCGGCTCCAACGCGATCGGGATCTTCACCGCCTTCGTCCCCGACGAGGGCGTCCGGCTGCTCGGCCTGGAGGCCGCCGGCGACGGCGTGGACACCGGCCGGCACGCGGCGACGATCACCGGCGGTTCGCCCGGGGTGCTGCACGGGGCGCGGTCCTACCTGCTGCAGGACGAGAACGGCCAGACCATCGAGTCGCACTCGATCAGCGCCGGCCTGGACTACCCGGGCGTCGGGCCCGAGCACTCCTACCTGCACGACATCGGCCGAGCCGAGTACCGCCCGGTCACCGACGCCGAGGCCATGGAGGCCTTCGCGCTGCTGTGCCGCACCGAGGGCATCATCCCGGCGATCGAGTCCTCGCACGCCCTGGCCGGCGCGCTGCGGCTCGGCCGGGAGATCGGGCCGGACGCCCTGCTCCTGGTGAACCTCTCCGGCCGGGGCGACAAGGACGTCGAGACGGCGTCGCGCTGGTTCGGGCTGGGCGACCGCGAGGAGGTCGACCCGGGCCCGGGCCTGGACACCGACCAGCAGCCCACCGAGGGCGCGGTCAGCAACGACGAGGCCGTGTCCGGCCAGGACGCGGGGGAGACGGCGTGAGCAGCCTGCTGGCGGCGCGGATCGACGCGGCGAAGGCGGAGGGGCGGGCGGCGCTGATCGGCTACCTGCCCGTCGGCTACCCCGACGTCGACGGCTCCATCGAGGCCATGGTCGCCATGGTCGAGGCGGGCGCCGACGTGGTCGAGATAGGCGTCCCCTACAGCGACCCAGGCATGGACGGGCCGGTGATCCAGGAGGCGGTCGAGGTCGCGGTGCGGGCCGGCGTCGGCATGCGCGACGTGCTGCGGGCGGTCGAGGCGGTCGCCGCCGCCGGTGCCGCCGCCGTCGTCATGAGCTACTGGAACCCGATCGAGCGCTACGGCGTGGAGCGGTTCGCCACCGACCTGGCCGCCGCCGGGGGAGCGGGGGCCATCACCCCCGACCTCATCCCGGACGAGGCCGGCGCCTGGCTGACCGCCAGCGAGCAGGCGGACCTGGACCGCGTCTTCCTGGTCGCGCCGTCGTCCACGGACGCCCGGCTGCGCTCCACGACCGCTGCGAGCCGGGGCTTCGTGTACGTCGCCTCGACCATGGGGGTGACCGGCACCCGGGCGACCGTCGGGGACGCCGCACGGACGCTGGTCGCCCGCACGCGGGAGGCGGCGCCCGGCATGGCGCTGTGCGTCGGGCTCGGCGTCTCGAACGGCGCCCAGGCCGCGGAGATCGCCGCCTTCGCCGACGGCGTCATCGTCGGCTCGGCCTACGTCCGCGAGCTGCTCGAGGGGCGGGGCGCCGACGGCGTCCGCGCCCTCACCGCCGACCTGGCCGACGGCGTCCGCCGGGCGGGGGTGCCGGCATGACCGTGCTCGCCTCGATCCCGAGCCCGTCCCAGGGCGTGTGGGAGATCGGCCCGTTCCCGCTGCGCGCCTACGCGCTGGCCATCATCGCGGGCATCCTCGCCGCGATCTGGCTGACCGACCGGCGGTGGCGGGCGCGCGGCGGGGCGCCGGAGGACGTGCTGGACATCGCCGTGTGGGCGGTGCCCTTCGGAATCATCGGCGGCCGGATCTACCACGTCCTGACCAGCCCCCAGGCCTACTTCGGCGAGGGCGGCGAGCCGCTGGAGGCCTTCGCGATCTGGCGGGGAGGGCTCGGCATCTGGGGCGCCATCTTCTTCGGCGGCGTCGGCGCCTGGATCGCCTGCCGCCGGCGGGGCATCCCGCTGCCCGCCTTCGCCGACGCGATCGCCCCCGGCCTGCTGGTCGCCCAGGCGATCGGCCGGCTGGGCAACTGGTTCAACCAGGAGCTCTACGGCCGGCCCACCGACCTGCCCTGGGCCCTGGAGATCGACCCGGCGTACCGGCAGACCGGCTACGAGGCGTTCGAGACCTTCCACCCGACGTTCCTCTACGAGCTGCTGTGGAACCTGGCGGCGGCAGCCGTCGTCATCTGGGCCGACCGCCGGTTCCGGCTGTCGCACGGCCGCGCGTTCGCCCTCTACGTCGCGCTCTACTGTACCGGCCGGCTCTGGATCGAGCTGCTGCGCATCGACGACGCCAACCGCGTCCTCGGCGTCCGGCTCAACGTCGTCACCTGCGTCGTCGTGGGGCTGCTCGCTGTGGCCTACCTGGTCTGGCAGCGCGGCCGCCCCCGCGAGGTCATCACCCGGGGCGCCGACCGCGCCGCGGAGGACTCCGGCATGCCGGAGGGGGCCGGCGGGGCGGAGGCGGCGGCGCGCGAGGACGCCGTGCCCGAGGGCGGATCCACCCGCAGCGACGGCGCCGGACCCGGCGGACCGGCCTGAGCCGGACAGCCACCGCAGTGTTCCTGCCGACGTGCCGCAGGGGATGTTTCTCACTCCTGGAGCCGTGTTACGGCTGTGTACCCTGCCTGCAGACCCTCCGGCGACCCCGGCGGGGTCGCCCTCGTCGGAACCGGGCCAGCGTCGCCCCGCGCACGACAGCCCCGTCGGTCACCACCCGTGGGGCTCGCGAGTTCGTCGTCGGTCGGGAGGCGTACGTTCCTCCGCCGGTGGCTGCTCTTCCTCGCACGTGCCGCCAGCTTCGCCGCCCTTGACCACCGGCCCGGGCCTCACCGCCCGACCCGGCCCTCCTCCGAGGGCCGGACCTGCCGACGACGGGAGTGACATGTCAGACCTCACCGCCCCCGCCGCTGCGACCTCCGAGACCGGAGCGCAGGCCGCGGTCCGCGGCACCGCCGTGCCCTTCTCCGCCGTGCCCCCGAAGACCGGGCTCTACGACCCTGCCAACGACAAGGACGCCTGCGGCGTGGCCTTCGTGGCCGACGCCCGGGGCCGTCGCTCTCGCGACATCGTCGCCAAGGGCCTCACGGCGCTGCACAACCTCGACCACCGCGGCGCCGCCGGCGCCGAGCCGAACTCCGGGGACGGCGCCGGGATCCTCACCCAGGTCCCCGACGGTCTGCTGCGCGCCACTGTCGGGTTCGACCTGCCGCCGGCCGGCGAGTACGCCGTCGGGATCGCCTTCATGCCGGCCGACGAGGCCGAGCGCGCCGCCCGCTATGACGAGCTCGCCGCTATTGCTTCAGAGGAAGGGTTGACCGTCCTCGGCTGGCGCGACGTCCCGATCGACCCCGACGGCGCCGACCTCGGCCCGACGGCGCGCGCGGTCATGCCGCACTTCGCCCAGCTGTTCGTGGCCGAGACCATGGGCGCGCGGGCCGACGCGACGGCCTTCGGCGGCAACGTCGAGTGCAACGGCGTGACCCGCCTGGAGCGCCGCTCCTTCGTGCTGCGCAAGCGTGCCGAGCGCGCGGCCGTCGACGCGGGCAGCTCCCTCTACATCGCCTCGCTGTCGTCGCGGACGATCACCTACAAGGGCATGCTGACCACCGACCAGCTGCCGCTGTTCTTCCCCGACCTGCGCGACGACCGCTACGAGTCCGCGATCGCCCTGGTGCACAGCCGGTTCTCGACGAACACCTTCCCGAGCTGGCCGCTGGCCCACCCGTTCCGCTTCATCGCGCACAACGGCGAGATCAACACCATCAAGGGCAACCGCAACCGCATGCGGGCCCGCGAGGCGAAGCTGGCCACCGAGCTGTTCGACGGCCCGGCCGGTCCGGCCTCCGAGCTCGGGCTGGAGCGCATCTTCCCGGTCACCGCGAGCGACTTCAGCGACTCGGCGACCTTCGACGAGGTGCTCGAGCTGCTGCACCTGTCGGGCCGCTCGCTGCCGCACGCGGTGCTCATGATGATCCCGGAGGCGTGGGAGAACCACGACGAGATGGACCCGGCCCGCCGGGCCTTCTACCGGTTCCACTCCTCGATCATGGAGCCCTGGGACGGGCCGGCCGCGGTCTGCTTCACCGACGGCACGCTCATCGGCGCCGTCCTCGACCGCAACGGGCTGCGCCCGGGCCGCTGGTGGCACACCAAGGACGACCTGGTCGTGCTGGCCAGCGAGGTCGGCGTGCTGGACATCCCCGCCGCCGACGTCGTCGCCAAGGGTCGGCTGCAGCCGGGCCGGATGTTCCTCGTGGACACCTCGTCGGGGCGGATCGTCTCCGACGAGGAGGTCAAGGGCGCGCTGGCCGCCGAGCACCCGTACGACGACTGGCTGCACGCCGGCCTGGTGCACCTGCCCGCGCTGCCCGAGCGCCGCCGCTCGCGGCCCAGCCACGAGTCCGTCGTCCGCCGGCAGGCGCTGTTCGGCTACACGGAGGAGGAGCTGCGCGTCCTCGTCCAGCCGATGGCGGCCTCCGGCGCCGAGCCGATCGGCTCGATGGGCACCGACACCCCCATCGCGGCGCTCTCGGACCGCTCGCGGCTGCTCTACGACTACTTCGGGCAGCTCTTCGCCCAGGTGACCAACCCGCCGCTGGACGCCATCCGCGAGGAGCTGGTGACCAGCCTGGGCCGCACCTTCGGCCCCGAGCAGAACCTGCTCCAGGCCACCCCGGCCTCGGCCCGCCAGGTGTTCCTGCCCTTCCCGGTCATCGACAACGACGAGCTGGCCAAGATCCTGCACATCGACGACGACGGCGACCTGCCCGGCTACGCCGCCGTCCGGATCACCGGCCACTTCGACGTCAACGGTGGCGGCCCGGCCCTGGCCAAGGCCGTCGAGGACCTGCGCACCAAGGTGTCGAAGGCGATCGCCGCCGGCGCCCGGATCATCGTGCTCTCCGACCGGGACTGCGACGAGAAGCGTGCGCCGATCCCGTCGCTGCTCATGACCGCCGCGGTCCACCACCACCTGGTGCGCGAGAAGACCCGCATGGAGGTCGGGCTCGTCGTCGAGTCCGGCGACTGCCGCGAGGTGCACCACGTCGCGCTGCTGCTGGGCTACGGCGCGGCCGCGGTCAACCCCTACCTGGCCTTCGAGTCGATCGAGGACCTGATCCGCGACGGCGCGCTCACCGGCGTGGAGCCCGCGCAGGCCGTGCGCAACATGGTCAAGGCGCTGGGCAAGGGCGTCCTCAAGGTCATGAGCAAGATGGGTATCAGCACCGTCGGCTCGTACACGATGGCGCAGATCTTCGAGGCCGTCGGCCTGTCCCAGGAGCTCGTCGACGAGTACTTCACCGGCACCTCCGCGCCCCTGGGCGGCGTCGGCATCGACGTCCTCGCCGAGGAGGTGGCGATGCGCCACCGCCGCGCGTACCCGGAGAACCCCACGGAGACCGCGCACCGCCGGCTCGAGGTGGGCGGCGAGTACCAGTGGCGCCGCGAGGGCGAGGTGCACCTGTTCAACCCCGAGACGGTGTTCCTGCTGCAGCACGCCACCCGCTCGCGGCAGTACGACGTGTTCCGGAAGTACACCGACACCGTGGACGGGCTGAGCCTGGAGGCCGGCACGCTGCGCGGGCTGTTCGAGCTGCGCACCGGCGTGCGCCCGCCCGTCCCCATCGAGGAGGTCGAGCCGGTCAGCGAGATCGTCCGCCGGTTCCAGACCGGTGCGATGAGCTACGGCTCCATCTCGCAGGAGTCGCACGAGACCCTCGCCATCGCGATGAACCGGCTGGGCGGCAAGTCCAACACCGGTGAGGGCGGCGAGGACCCGAACCGGTTCACGCCGGACCCGAACGGCGACCTGCGCCGCTCGGCGATCAAGCAGGTGGCCAGCGGGCGCTTCGGCGTCACCAGCGAGTACCTGGTCAACGCCGACGACATCCAGATCAAGATGGCGCAGGGGGCCAAGCCCGGTGAGGGCGGCCAGCTGCCCGGCGGCAAGGTCTACCCGTGGGTGGCGCGGACCCGGCACTCGACGCCCGGCGTCGGCCTGATCAGCCCGCCGCCGCACCACGACATCTACTCCATCGAGGACCTCAAGCAGCTCATCCACGACCTGAAGAACGCGAACGACCAGGCGCGGATCAACGTCAAGCTGGTCGCCGAGGTGGGCGTCGGCACCGTCGCGGCGGGCGTGAGCAAGGCGCACGCCGACCTGGTGCTGATCTCCGGTCACGACGGCGGCACCGGTGCCGCCCCGCTGACCTCGCTCAAGCACGCCGGGTCCCCGTGGGAGCTGGGGCTGGCCGAGACGCAGCAGACGCTGCTGGCCAACGGGCTGCGCGACCGGATCACCGTCCAGGCCGACGGGCAGATGAAGACCGGCCGCGACGTCGTCATCGCCGCGCTGCTGGGTGCGGAGGAGTACGGCTTCGCCACCGCTCCGCTGGTCGTCTCGGGCTGCGTGATGATGCGGGTCTGTCACCTCGACACCTGCCCGGTGGGCGTCGCCACGCAGAACCCCGAGCTGCGCAAGCGCTTCACCGGCCGGCCGGAGTTCGTCGTCACGTTCTTCGAGTTCCTGGCCGAGCAGGTGCGCGAGTACCTCGCCGAGCTGGGCTTCCGCTCGCTGGACGAGGCGATCGGCCACGCCGAGCTGCTGGACACCCGCAAGGCGGTCGACCACTGGAAGGCCGCCGGTCTGGACCTCAGCCCGCTGCTCGTCGTGCCGGAGCTGCCCGAGGGTGCGCCGCTGCGGAAGGTGCGCGACCAGGACCACGGCCTGGACGTCGCGCTGGACCAGACGCTCATCCAGTTGTGCGAGGGCGCGCTCCTGGACGCGCGGCCGGTCAGCCTCGAGCTGCCGGTGCGCAACGTGAACCGCACCGTCGGCACGATGCTGGGCTCGATGGTCACCCGCCGCTTCGGCGGCGAGGGCCTGCCCGACGGCACCATCGACCTCACCTTCGGCGGGTCGGCCGGGCAGTCCTTCGGCGCGTTCGTGCCGCGCGGCATCACCATGCGGCTCTACGGCGACGCCAACGACTACGTCGGCAAGGGCCTGTCCGGTGGCCGCATCGTCGTGCGGCCCTCGCGCGAGGCGACGTTCGCCGCCGAGGACAACGTCATCGCCGGCAACGTCATCGGCTACGGCGCTACCGGCGGGGAGATCTTCCTGCGCGGCCGCGTCGGCGAGCGCTTCTGCGTCCGCAACTCCGGGGCGCTGGCGGTCGTCGAGGGGGTGGGTGACCACGCGCTGGAGTACATGACCGGCGGCCGGGCGGTCATCCTCGGTGCCACCGGGCGCAACATCGCGGCCGGCATGTCCGGGGGCGTGGCCTACGTGCTCGACCTGGCCCGCCACCGGGTCAACGGCGAGATGGTGGACATCGAGACGCTGGACGCCGAGTCGGCCCAGTGGCTGCGCGACGTCCTGGTGCGCTACGCCGAGGAGACCGAGTCCCCGGTCGCGCACGCCCTGCTCGCGGACTGGGGCCGCTGGTCGGCCCAGTTCAGCGTGATCATGCCGCGGGACTACAAGCGGGCGCTGGACGCGCAGCGCATGGCCGAGGCCAACGGGACCGACGTCGATCTCGCCGTCATGGAGGCAGCTCGTGGCTGACACCACCGGATTCCTGAAGTTCGAGCGGGGCCTGCCGCCGCGGCGGCCGGTCGAGGTCCGCATCCGCGACTGGAAGGACGTCTACTCGGCGCGGGAGAACGGCGAGGACCCGCTCTTCCCGACCGCCGAGGTGCGCAAGCAGGCGGCGCGCTGCATGGACTGCGGCATCCCGTTCTGCCACCACGCGTGCCCGGTGGCCAACCTGATCCCGGAGTGGAACGACCTGGCCCGCCGCGACGACTGGCACGACGCCATCGAGCGGCTGCACGCGACCAACAACTTCCCGGAGTTCACCGGGAAGCTGTGCCCGGCGCCGTGCGAGGGCTCCTGCGTGCTCAACCTGCAGGAGTCGCCGGTCACCATCAAGCAGATCGAGTGGGAGATCATCGACCGCGCGTGGGACGAGGGCTGGGTCGCCCCGCTCGCCCCGACCGAGCGCACGGGCAAGAAGGTCGCCGTCGTCGGGTCCGGGCCGGCCGGGCTGGCCGCCGCCCAGCAGCTGACCCGCGCCGGGCACGAGGTCACCGTCTACGAGCGGGCCGACCGCATCGGCGGGCTGCTCCGCTACGGCATCCCCGAGTTCAAGATGGAGAAGTCCGTCCTGGACCGGCGGCTGGACCAGATGCGCGCCGAGGGCACCCGCTTCGTCACCGGGGTCGACGTCGGCGGCTCGGGTGCCGACGACCTGTCCACCGAGCAGCTGCGCGCCGACTTCGACGCCGTGGTCCTGGCCGGGGGCGCGACCGTCGGCCGCGACCTGCCGGCCCCGGGGCGGGAGCTGGCCGGCATCCACCTGGCCATGGAGTACCTGCCCTACGGCAACCGGCAGGCGCTCGGCGAGCTGGACGACCCGCCGATCAACGCGGCCGGCAAGCACGTGGTGATCATCGGTGGCGGTGACACCGGGGCCGATTGCCTCGGCACCGCGCACCGCCAGGGCGCGGCCTCGGTCACGCAGCTGGAGATCATGCCGGCGCCGCCGGACCGCCGGGACACCGGCTCCAACCCGTGGCCGACCTACCCGATGATCATGCGCGTCTCCAGCGCGCACGAGGAGGGCGGGGAGCGGCTCTACTCGGTGAACACCGAGCGCTTCGTGGGCGACGACTCCGGCAACGTCCGGGCGCTGCTGCTGCACGAGGTCGAGCGGGTCGAGGGCCGGTTCCAGAAGGTCGAGGGCACCGAGCGCGAGCTGCCCGCCGACCTGGTCTTCCTGGCCATGGGCTTCACCGGCGCCCAGCGCGAGGGACTGCTCGAGAACCTCGGCGTGGAGATGGACCAGCGCGACAACGTCGTGCGCGACGCCGAGTTCATGTCCACCGTGCCCGGCGTCTTCGTGGCCGGCGACATGGGCCGCGGGCAGTCGCTGATCGTGTGGGCCATCGCCGAGGGCCGCGCCGCCGCGGCCGCCGCCGACACCTGGCTCACCGGCGCCTCCTCCCTGCCGCGCCCGGTGACGCCCACGGCCGTGGCCCTCCGCTAGAAGTCACAGGGCGGCCCGGGGCCCGGTACCAGCGGGTACCGGGCCGCCCTACTAGCGTTCTGGCCATGTCCCGCCGCGCCAAGATCGTCTGCACCCTGGGTCCGGCCACCAGCTCCCCGGAGCAGATCGTCGCCCTCGCCGAGTCCGGCATGGACGTCGCCCGGCTGAACTTCAGCCACGGCGCGCACGAGGACCACGCCACCGCCTACCAGCGGGTGCGCGAGGCCTCCGACCGCACCGGCCACGCCGTCGCCGTCCTCGCCGACCTGCAGGGCCCCAAGATCCGCCTGGGCACCTTCGCCGCCGGCCCCGTGGAGTGGCCCACCGGCAGCCAGGTGGTCATCACCGTCGACGACGTCGAGGGCACCGCCGAGCGGGTGTCGACCACCTACAAGGACCTGGCCAACGACGTCCGCGTCGGCGACCGGCTGCTGGTCGACGACGGCAAGCTGGCGCTGACCGTGCTCTCGGTGCAGGGTCCCGACGTCACCTGCCTGGTGATCGAGGGCGGCCCGGTGTCGAACAACAAGGGGCTGTCGCTGCCCGGCGTGGCGGTGAGCGTGCCCGCGCTGTCGGACAAGGACGAGCTAGACCTGCGCTTCGCCCTCCGCCTGGGCGTGGACTTCATCGCGCTGTCCTTCGTCCGCTCGGCCGACGACGCGGAGCTGGTGCGCGAGATCATGCGCCAGGAGGACGTCGAGGTCCCGGTCATCGCCAAGCTCGAGAAGCCGGAGGCGGTCGACCGCCTCGACGAGATCGTCGAGGCCTTCGACGGCATCATGGTGGCCCGCGGCGACCTGGGCGTCGAGCTGCCGCTGGAACGGGTGCCGCTGGTGCAGAAGCGCGCCATCCAGGCCGCGCGGGAGCGCAACAAGCCGGTCATCGTGGCCACCCAGATGCTCGAGTCGATGATCGTCAACTCGCGGCCCACCCGTGCCGAGGCCTCCGACGTCGCCAACGCCGTGCTGGACGGCGCCGACGCGGTGATGCTGTCGGGCGAGACGTCGGTCGGCGCGCACCCGATCGCCGCGGTGCGCACGATGGAGCGGATCATCGACGCGGTCGAGAGCGACCACGCGCCGGTGCCCGAGGTGGCCCGCCGCTCCCGCTCGCGGTCCGGGGCCATCGTGCGCGCCGCCAAGGACGTCGGCGAGGCGCTCGACGTCAAGGCGCTCGCGACCTTCACCCAGACCGGCGAGACCGCCCGGCGGCTCTCCGCGCTGCACCCCCGCCAGCCGCTGCTGGCCTTCACCGTCGACCCGCGGGTGCGCAGCCGGCTGGCGCTCACCTGGGGCGTGGAGACCTTCCTCGTCCCCACGGTGTCGCACACCGACGACATGGTCGCCCAGGTGGACTTCTCGCTGCTGTCGATCGGCCGGCTCAAGGTCGGTGACCGCGTCGTGGTCGTGGCGGGCAGCCCGCCCAACACCACGGGCTCGACCAACCTGATCCGCGTGCACGAGGTCGGGACCGACTCGTGAGCGCCGACGGCTCGCAGGCGGCGGCGCTGATGTCGGTGCTCGTGCTCGAGGAGCGCGACCCCGACGTCTTCGTCGGCAAGACGCCCGACACCCGCATGCAGCGGATCTTCGGCGGCCAGGTGGCCGGTCAGGCCCTGATGGCGGCGGCCAGCACCCTGCCCGAGGGCCGAGGTGTGCACTCGCTGCACTCGTACTTCCTGCGGCCGGGTGACCCCAACGAGGAGATCCGCTACGGGGTCGAGCGGATGCGCGACGGCCGCACGTTCAGCACCCGCCGGGTGGTGGCCTGGCAGCGCCGGGGCGAGAAGGACGTCGCGATCTTCGCGCTCACGGCCGACGCCTCGGCGGGGGAGACCCCCTACGCCGAGCACGCGCTCCCGATGCCCGACGTCCCGGCGCCGGAGAGCCTGCCCACGTTCGAGGAGCTGCTGGCCGCCCGCGGTGAGGAGGGCCGGGCCGCGCGGAGCATCGGCCAGGCCGTGGAGCAGCGGCTGCTGGAGCACCCGTTCGACCGGACGCCGAAGTCCTACCCGGACACCAAGTCCTGGACGTGGATGCGGGTCGCCGGCGAGCTGCCCGACGACCAGGCGGTGCACGCGGCCGCGCTGACCTTCGCCAGCGACCTGAGCCTGCTGGGCGCCGGGACCGCGCGCATGGGTGGCGGCTGGGGCCGCACGATGGGCTCCAGCCTCGACCACGCGGTGTGGTTCCACGAGGCCGTCCACGCCGACCAGTGGTTCCTCTACGAGACCGACAGCCCGGCGGCCTCGCACGGGCGGGCGCTGTGCTTCGGCCAGATCTGGGCCGCCGACGGCACCCACGTCGCGACCGTGACCCAGCAGGGGCTCATCCGCCCGCTGCCGAGCTGAGCCCGGCGCGCTCGGCCTCCGCGGCGGCCGCCGCGCGCGCGGCCTCGCGGGCGGCGGCCTGCTCGGCGGCCTGGGCGGCGAAGTCGGCGGCCAGCCAGTCGTGGCCCTCGCGCAGCAGCGTCCAGAGCCGTTCGACGTGCGCGCGGGTCGTCGTCGGCGCGCCCACCGCGACCCGCAGGACGGCGCGGCCGCCGACGGTGGTGTGGGTCAGGAACACCTCGCCGCCGTCGTTGAGCCGCTCGAGCAGGGTCATGGTGGCGACGTCGGCGTCGACCTCGGCCGGCCAGCGCGGGGTGAGGCAGACCAGCGACAGCGGGTGCGGGGTGAGGACGTCGAACCGCTCGTCGGCCTCGGCCCACCCGGCCAGCTCCTGGGCGAGCGCGACGGAACCGCGGATGTGTGCGCGCAGCCCCTCGGCGCCGTACCAGCGCAGCACGAACCACAGCTTGAGCGCCCGGAACCGCCGGCCCAGGGGCACCTGCCAGTCGCGGTAGTCGACGACGGTGCCGGCGTCGGTGGCCGCGTTGCGCAGGTACTCGGGGAGGATCGACAGGGCGCCGGTGAGGGCGGCCCGGTCGGCGACCCAGAAGAGCGTGGCGTCGAAGCCGGTGAGCAGCCACTTGTGCGCGTCGGTGGTGTAGCTGTCGGCCCACTCGACGCCGTCCTGCAGCCCGCGCAGCTCGGGGACGACGGCGCTGACGCCGGCGTACGCGGCGTCGACGTGCAGCCACGCGCCGTGCTCCTGGCAGACCGGCCCGATCGCGGCCAGCGGGTCGACGGCGGTGGTCCCCGTGGTGCCGACGGTCGCGCACACGAGCACGGGGGTGTAGCCGCGGGCGACGTCGCGCTCCATGCGGGCGGCGAGCGCGACCGGGTCCATGGCCAGGTCGCCGTCGACCTCGACGATGCGCACGGCGTCGGTGCCGAGGCCGGCGATGCGGACGGCCTTCTCCATGGAGGAGTGGGTCTGGGCGGAGACGTAGACGGTGGCGCGCTCGGGGTCGACGCCGCGGCGGAGGGTGGCGCCGCCGCTGGCGCGGTGCAGGGCCGCCAGCAGGGCGACGAGGTTGGCGCCGGAGCTGGAGTCCTGGACGACGCCGCCGCCGGTCCCGGAGCTGCGGAAGGAGGCGGGCAGACCGAGCAGGTCGGCGAACCAGTCCATGACGTGCTGCTCGAGCTCGGTGGCGGCCGGGCTGGTCACCCAGGACATGCCCTGCACGCCGAGTCCCGCGGAGACCAGGTCGCCGAGCACCGAGGGCCCGGAGGTGTTGGCCGGGAAGTACCCGAAGAAGCCGGGGTGCTGCCAGTGCGTGAGGCCGGGGACGACGACCCGGTCGAGGTCCGCCAGCACCTCGGCGAAGGCTTCCCCCTGCTCGGGAGGGGCCTCCGGCAGCGCGGCGCGCACGTCCCCGGGCGCCGCCGTCGACCGCACCGGGAAGGAGCCGATCCGCGCCCAGTAGTCGGCGATCCAGTCCACGACCTCGTGGCCGTGCTGCCGGAACTGCTCGGGCGTCATGTGCGGCGCGGGCTCGGTCACCCGTTCACCCTAGGGACCGGCCGGGAGCGCGTGCACGTGGCCGCGGTCGTCGTCCGGAGGACGACACGTCCAGCAGAGTGCCCCCGGTGCGACTCGAACGCACACTGCGCGGGTTTTGAATCCGCTCCCTCTGCCGATTGGGGTACGGGGGCGTGCCGGTCGGCCGGCAGCCGGATCAGCGTAGCGGGGGTTCCGCGGGTGCCGACGTCGCTAGGCTCGACCCCGTGACCAGCGCGCCGACCCGGGTCCTCATCGCCGAGGACGAAGCCCTCATCCGCCTCGACCTCAAGGAGATGCTCGAGGAGGAGGGCTACGTGGTCGTCGCCGAGGTGGGCGACGGGCAGCAGGCGGTGGAGCGGGCGAGGGAGCTCTCGCCGGACCTGGTGATCCTGGACATCCAGATGCCGGTGCTGGACGGGTTGTCGGCGGCGGAGCAGATCGCCTCGGCCCGCATCGCGCCGGTGATCGTGCTGACCGCGTTCAGCCAGCGGGAGCTGGTGGAGCGGGCACGGGACGCCGGTGCGATGGCCTACCTGGTGAAGCCCTTCTCGAAGAACGACCTGGTCCCTGCGATCGAGGTGGCGCGCGGGCGGTTCGCGGAGATGGCCGCGCTGGACGGCGAGGTGCGGACGCTGGAGGAGCGGCTGGCGGCCCGCCAGGTGATCGAGAAGGCGAAGGGCAGGCTGATGGCCGAGCGCGGCGTCGACGAGGGGTCCGCGTTCCGCTGGCTGCAGCGCACGGCGATGAACGAGCGGACGTCGATGAAGGCGCTCGCCGAGCGGGTGCTCGCCGACGGGGTTCCGCCGGAGGTCGGCTCGGCCTGATCAGCCGACCGTCGGTATAGCGGCTCCAATCAGCAGCCCACCTACTGATCTTCGGTGGTCGAGGCGGCTCGCCTGTGAACCCGCGGGTGGTGGACGGCGCGGACCTGACGAGCCCCTTTCCGGCGGCTCGCGGGGGCTTCCGGACCGCCATCACGAGACGGTCACGAAACGTCCCGGGCCCGTTCGGCTCGCGGCAACCGCGCCCTACTGTTTGCCAGCCGATCCCACCGGGACGGCAACGACCACCGGCGGGGCCGACCAGCGGGCCGCCGATCTGGCTCTGGAGGACATGTGCGTTTCACGGTCAAGACGGGCGCGCCTCTGCTCGCCATGGCGCTGGCGCTGACCGCCTGCGGTACCTCGGGCGGCGACGACGAGGAGGCCTCGGGCGGCGGCGGTAGCGAGGCGGGCACCTGCGAGGACGTCGCCATCGGCTACTTCGGGGCCCTGACCGGCTCCGCGGCCAACCTGGGCATCAACATCCGCAACGGTGTCCAGCTCGCGGTCGACCAGTTCAACGAGGAGAACGCCGACTGCCAGGTGGCGCTGGAGGAGTACGACTCCGCCGGTGACCCCAACCAGGCCACCGGTCTGGCCACGCAGGCGATCGGCGACGAGTCGGTCATCGGCATCGTCGGCCCGGCGTTCTCGGGTGAGTCCGACACCGCCGGCCCGATCTTCGCCGAGGGCGGGCTGCCGACCATCTCCGCGTCGGCCACCAACCCGGCGCTGTCCGAGAACGGCTGGGACACCTTCCACCGCATCCTCGGCAACGACGACAGCCAGGGCCCGGCGGCGGCCACCTACATCAGCGACGTCCTGGGCAGCCAGAGCGTCTTCGTCGTCGACGACGCCTCGGCCTACGGTGCCGGCCTGGCCGAGATCGTGAACGAGGACCTCGGCGACGCCGTGGTCGGGACCGACACGATCCAGACCGGTCAGACCGACTTCTCCGCCACCATCACGGCCATCCGCGACTCGGGTGCCGAGGCGGTCTTCTTCGGCGGCTACTACGCCGAGGCCGGTCTGCTCGTGCAGCAGATGCGCGGTGCCGGTGTCGACGCCACCTTCGTGGTCGCCGACGGCGTGAAGGACCCGGGCTTCGTCGAGGCCGCCGGTGACGCCGCCGAGGGCACGATCATCACCTGCCCGTGCCTCCCGCCGGAGGAGCAGCAGGACTTCTTCAACGCCTTCGAGGAGGAGTTCGGCGCCGCGCCGGCCACCTACTCGGCCGAGGCGTACGACGCGGCCAACGTGATGCTCGAGGGCATTCTCGAGGGCAACACCGACCGCGAGTCGCTGCTCGAGTGGATCAACGACTACGACGGCGAGGGCATCACCAAGCAGATCACGTTCGACGAGTCGGGCGAGGTCGAGAACATCTCCGTCTGGGCGTACACGGTGGAGAACGGCGAGATCGTCGCCGACCAGGAGATCGAGACCAACTGATCTCCCGCTGACCCACCAGGGCGCGGCCGGGCCCCCTCCTCGAGGGGACCCGGCCGCGCCTGCGCCTACCTCGGTCGCTCGGAGGCCCCGTGCAGTTCCTCATCAACAACTTCGTCGAGCTGACCGTCACCGGTCTCGTGCTCGGCGCCGTCTACGGCCTCGTCGCGCTCGGCTACACGCTGGTCTACGGCGTGCTCCAGCTGATCAACTTCGCCCACTCCGAAGTCTGGATGTTCGGCAGCTTCGCCGCGGTCTGGGTGACCGTGGCCCTGGGGGTCGCCCCCGGCAGCGCGCTGCCCGTGGTCATCGGCGTCCTGCTGCTGGCGCTGCTCGCCGCCATGACCGTCAGCGGCGGCATCGCGCTCCTCCTGGAGCGCGTGGCCTACCGCCGGCTCATCCGGCTCGACGCCCCCAAGCTCGTCGCGCTGATCAGCGCGATCGGTGCCAGCTTCGCGCTGGCCGAGATCATGGGTCTGCGCGACCGCGTGGCCGACTGGCTCGGCCTGCGCGACACGCTGGACCCCTACGTCCGCTCGGCGCGCGACAACACCCGCTTCCAGAACCCCCTCGAGACCGAGGGGCTGTTCACCGTCGGCGGCTACACCGTCACCAACGTCGACGTGATCATCATCGTCAGCGCCGTCGTCATGATGGTGGCGCTGGACCAGTTCATCCGCCGGACCCGCACCGGCAAGGGCATCCGCGCGGTGGCGCAGGACTCCGAGGCCGCGGCGCTCATGGGCGTCAACCGCAACCGGGTCATCCGCGCCACCTTCCTCGTCGGCGGCATCATGGCCGGCGCGGCGGCGCTGCTGTACCTGATGCGGTTCGGGGTGACCCGCTGGAACGCCGGCTTCCTGCTCGGCGTGAAGGCGTTCACCGCCGCCGTCCTCGGCGGCATCGGCAACGTCCGCGGTGCCCTGCTGGGCGGCTTCGTCCTGGGGCTCGCCGAGAACTACGGTTCTGCCCTGATCGGATCGGAGTGGCGCGACGTCGTCGCGTTCCTGCTGCTGGTCGTCATCCTGCTGTTCCGGCCCACGGGGCTGCTCGGCGAGAGCCTGGGGAGGGCCCGCGCATGACCGAGGGAAAGGCTTCCCCCGACAGCTCGCCCGGCGTGGCGCGCACGTCCACCGGCGTCCGGCTGGGCTGGGACCGCTCGGCGCTCGCGCGCCGGGTGACCGCGCTGCCCAAGCCGGTCAAGTGGACCCTCATCGGTCTGCTGGTGCTGGTGCTGTACGCGCTGCCGCTGCTCGAGATCCCGATCATCAGCACGCCCGACACCGACTTCGGCGCCGTCCTGTTCACCGTCGCCAGCTACGTGCTGGTGGCGCTCGGGCTCAACGTCGTCCTCGGCTACGCGGGCCTGCTGGACCTCGGGTACGTCGGCTTCTACGCCGTCGGCGCCTACACGGTGGCGGTGTTCGGCTCCCTCCAGGCCCAGCTGTCCTGGTGGGTGCTCATCCCGATGGCGGTCGTCCTCACGACGATCTCCGGCGTGCTGCTGGGTGCGCCCACGCTGCGGGTGCGCGGTGACTACCTCGCCATCGTGACCCTCGGCTTCGGCGAGATCATCCGGCTCACCGCGCTCAACACCGAGTGGCTCGGCGCTGCCAAGGGCATCACCGGTGTCCCGCGGCCGCCCAGCGTCGAGCTCTTCGAGATCCCGCACCTGCAGTGGGAGGGCGCTCGGGCGGTCGTCGACCTGGACGACACGACGACGTTCCTCTTCTTCGGCGTGGCCGACCAGGCGCCGTACTACTGGCTGGCCCTGACGGTGATCTTCCTCGTCCTGGGCGCCGACCGGATGCTGCGGCTGTCCCGGATCGGCCGGGCGTGGGAGGCCACCCGGGAGGACGAGGACGCCGCGGAGCTGATGGGCGTCCCGACGTTCCGCTTCAAGCTGCTCGCGTTCGCCTCGGGTGCGTTCATCGGCGGCCTCTCCGGCGCCCTGTTCGCCTCGCGGCAGGGGTTCATCAACCCGGAGTCCTTCCAGCTGCTGCTCAGCATCCTGTTCGTCGCCGCCGTCGTCGTCGGAGGTGCCGGCAACCGCTGGGGCGTCATCGCGGGCGCGATCGTGGTGGCGTACCTGCCGGAGCGGTTCCGCGGCTTCGAGGAGTGGCGCCTGCTGGTCTTCGGCATGGCGCTGCTGATCCTGGCCAACTTCCGGCCCCAGGGGCTGCTGCCACCGCGCCGGACCAGACGCGCCCAAGCGGTGGACGAGCAACTGGACGCACTCGAGGAGGGGACCGCCCGTGCCTAGCACCTCGACGGCCGCGCAGCCGGCCGCCCGCGAGGGCGGCGCGCTGCTCTCGGTGGACGACGTCAGCATCCAGTTCGGCGGGCTGAAGGCGCTCGACGGCGTGAGCTTCGACGTGCGCGAGGGCGAGATCCTCGGGCTCATCGGACCGAACGGCGCCGGCAAGACCACCTGCTTCAACGTGATGACCGGCGTCTACCAGCCCACCTCCGGCGAGGTCCGCTTCGCCGGGGAGCCGCTGGGCCGCCGCAAGCGGTTCGCCATCACCCGGCTGGGCATCGCGCGCACCTTCCAGAACATCCGGCTGTTCGGCAACATGACGGCGCTGGAGAACGTGCTGGTCGGCGCGGACGCCCACCACCGGACCGGCGTCATCGACGCGCTGATCCGCTCGCCGCGGCACCGCCGCGAGGAGCGGGAGGGCGAGGAGACCGCCCGCGAGGTCATGCGCTTCCTCGGTCTGGAGCGCAAGGCCGACGAACTGGCCCGCAACCTCTCCTACGGCGACCAGCGCCGCCTGGAGATCGCGCGGGCCATGGCGACCAAGCCGCGGCTGCTCTGCCTGGACGAGCCGGCCGCCGGGTTCAACCCGGCGGAGAAGGCCCAGCTCATGGAGCTGATCCGGCGGATCCGCGACCGCGGGCTCACCGTGCTGCTCATCGAGCACGACATGGGCCTGGTCATGGGCGTCAGCGACCGGGTCGCCGTCCTGGAGTTCGGCCGCAAGATCGCCGAGGGCGTGCCGGCCGAGGTCCGCAACGACCCGGCCGTGATCGCGGCCTACCTGGGCACCGAGGTCGACGAGGTCGACGAGGAGGGGGTGCTCTGATGCTGCTCGAGGTCGAGGGGCTGTGCGTCAACTACGGGCGCATCGAGGCCATCCGGGACATCACCTTCTCCGTCGAGCAGGGGTCGGTGGTCACCCTCATCGGGGCCAACGGCGCCGGCAAGACGACGACGCTGAAGACCCTCTCGGGGCTGCGCAAGGTGCGTGCGGGTGCGGTCCGGTTCCAGGGCGCGGACATCACCCACATGGCCTCGCACGAGCGGGTGCCGCTGGGGATCAGCCAGTCGCCCGAGGGTCGGCGGATCTTCCCCGGCATGTCCGTCGTCGAGAACCTGGACATGGGCGCGTACGCGCGTGCCGACCGGGCGAAGACGCGGTCCGAGGACCTGGACCGGGTGTTCGGCCTGTTCCCCCGCCTGCACGAGCGGCGGGACCAGGCGGCCGGCACCATGTCCGGCGGTGAGCAGCAGATGCTGGCGATGGGCCGGGCGCTCATGTCCCGCCCGACGCTGCTGCTGCTGGACGAGCCGTCGATGGGCCTGGCGCCCAAGCTGATCCAGCAGATCTTCTCGATCATCGTGGACATCCGCGAGCAGGGGACGACGATCCTGCTGGTCGAGCAGAACGCCGCGCAGGCGCTGAAGATCGCCGACCAGGCCTACATCCTGGAGACCGGTGAGGTCGTGCGCACCGGCACCGGGCGCGAGCTGGCGGCCGACGACAGCGTCAAGGCGGCCTACCTGGGCGGCGACGTCTGACCCGGTAGCGCGGCTCCGCCAGGGGCCCGGGTGCCGAGCCGGCACCCGGGCCCCTCCGCGTCCGCCGGGGGTGGGTCGCTCACGACCCGGTCGCAGGCCGCCCCGCGCGTCCCGCCCGTCACACCGGGCGGCGCGCCGCCGTTCCGCGGTCACCGCCCGGGTGCACCCTGCGCTCAACTCGTAGGGGGAGGCAGCTGTGCCAGGGTCTGCATCGCGGTCCGGGGTGGTCACGCGGGCTGCTCGTCCCGAGGACCTGCCCGTGGTCCTGGAGCTCGTCCGCCAGCACCGCGTCGAGGCCCACGCCGAGGAGGTGCTGACCGGCCACCCGCCGGTGCACGCCGCCGGCGCGGGCTTCCGCCGCCTGCTCGAGGACGCCGGCCACCGGGTCGTCCTGGCGCTGCTCCCCGGTGGGGACGACGGGGCGGGCGCCTGCGAGCTCGGCGTCGGACTGGCGGTGCTGGGGCTGGACCCGCTGTCGCTGGTGCTGGGCACGCCGCAGGTCACCGTGGACACCTTCGTGGTGCACCGCGAGCACCGCAGGTCCGGCGTCGGCTCCGCGCTGCTGGCCGAGGCCGCCGCCTACGCGAAGACCCACGGCGCCGCCTACGTCGTCGCCGCCGTGGCGCAGGACACCGACCGGCAGCGGTTCTTCGCGCGCATGGGCTTCGCGCCCCTGACGACGCGCCGCATCGCCTCGGTGCACGCGCTCGGTCGCTCCCTGTCGGCGTGGCAGCGCCGCCGGCTCGGCATCGTCCCGCTCCCGCGCCGGGTGCCCGGCATCGCGCGGCGACGCGTGCAGCCGCTGCCCTCGGCTACTGCCGGTCGCTGAGGGTCATGCAGGTCAGCCGCGCCGTGGCGGTGGGCCGGCCGGCGTCGTCGCTGACGTCGATGAGGAAGGTCGACAGCGTGCGCCCGCGGCGCACCGGCGTGCAGACCGCCGTCACCGTGCCCGAGGTCGCGGCCCGCAGGTAGCTGGCGTTCAGCTCGACGCCGACCACCTGCTTGCCCGGGCCGGCGCCGATCGCCGCGGCCACCGACCCGATGGTCTCCACCAGGGCGCAGGTGGCCCCGCCGTGCAGCAGGCCGAAGGGCTGCTCGTTGCCGGCCACCGGCATCGTCGCGACCAGCCGGTCGGGGGTGAAGTCGACGATCTCGATGCCCAGCTTGTCGTCCAGCGGGCTGCGCATGCTGCCGGGCAGCCAGTCGGGTGCAGGAGTGGTCACCCCGGCACCGTAGCCAGCGCCGCCGGGGGGGCGCCGGTGGCGGCGCCGCTGTCGGTGCCCGCCTCTACGATCGGCAGCGATGTCCGCACCGGTCTCCACCTCAGCGCCCGCCGTCCCGTCCAGCTCGGGCGTGCGCCCGCGGCTGCTGCTCCTGGACGGCCACTCGCTGGCCTACCGGGCCTTCTTCGCGCTGCCCGTCGAGAACTTCTCGACGACGACCGGCCAGCCGACCAACGCGGTGTACGGCTTCACGTCGATGCTGATCAACATCCTGCGCGACGAGCAGCCCACGCACCTCGCCGTGGCCTTCGACGTCGGCCGCAAGACGTTCCGCAGCGAGATCTTCGCCGAGTACAAGGCCAACCGGTCCGAGAGCCCGACCGACTTCCGGGGGCAGGTCAGCCTCGTGCAGGAGGTGCTCGGCGCGCTGCGCGTGCCGGTGATCACCGCGGAGGGCTTCGAGGCCGACGACGTCATCGCGACGCTCACGGTGCAGGCCGTCGAGCAGGGCATGGACGTCCTCATCGCCACCGGCGACCGCGACGCCCTGCAGCTGGTCAACGAGCACGTGACCGTGCTCTACCCGCGCAAGGGCGTCTCGGACATGACCCGCTTCACCCCGGAGGCGGTGGAGGAGAAGTACGGCCTGACACCGAGGCAGTACCCCGACTTCGCCGCGCTGCGGGGCGACCCGAGCGACAACCTGCCCTCCATCCCCAGCGTCGGGGAGAAGACGGCGGCGAAGTGGGTCCGCGAGTACGGCTCGCTGGACGCCCTGGTCGACCGGGTCGACACGGTGAAGGGCAAGGTCGGCGAGAAGCTGCGCGAGCACCTGTCGTCGGTGATGCAGAACCGCCGGCTCACCGAGCTCGACCGCGCCGTCCCGCTGGAGATCGGGCCGGAGGACCTCGCCGTCCAGGCGTGGGACCGCAACGAGGTGCACACCCTCTTCGACAACCTGCAGTTCCGCGTGCTGCGCGACCGGTTGTTCGCCACGCTCACCAGCGCCGAGCCCGAGGTCGAGGGCGGTTTCGAGGTCGGGCTGGACGAGCTCGCTCGCGGGGAGCTGGGCGAGTGGCTGGACACCCACGCCCGCGGCCGCACCGGGCTGATCTTCCGCGGCACGTGGGGGCGGGGGACCGGGGAGCTGACCGGCATCGCCCTGGCCGGCGGCGACGACCACGCCACCTTCGTCGACGTCGGGCCGGACCTGGACGTCGCCGACGAGCAGGCGTTGGCCGCCTGGCTGGCCGACCCCGACCGGCCCAAGGTCGTGCACGAGGTGAAGGGCCCGCTGCTGGCGATCTGGGCCCGCGGCTGGGAGCTGGCGGGGATGGTCAGCGACACCGCGCTGGCCGCCTACCTCGCCCTGCCGGGACAGCGCTCCTTCGACCTCGCCGACCTCGCCGTGCGCTACCTGCGCCGCGAGCTCAAGGACACCGCCGAGCCCGAGGGCCAGCTGACCCTCGACGGGCTCGGCCCGACCGAGGACGACGTCGCGCGGGAGGCCGCGCACGCCGACGTGCTCAAGGCCGTGGCGGTCAACGACCTCTCCGACGCCCTCGAGCAGGTGCTGGGCTCCAAGGGCGGCGACGCGCTGCTCGGCCAGATCGAGCTGCCGCTGACCCGGGTGCTGGCCGCGATGGAGTACCGCGGCATCGCCGTCGACCTGGACTTCCTGCACGACCTGCAGAAGGAGTTCGCCGACGGCGTCGCCGCCGCGGCCGCCGAGTGCTACGCGGTGATCGGCCGCGAGGTGAACCTCGGCTCGCCCAAGCAGCTGCAGGCGGTGCTCTTCGACGAGCTGGGGCTGCCGAAGACGAAGAAGAACAAGACCGGGTACACCACCGACGCCGACGCGCTCACCTCGCTGCTGGCCTCGACCGGCCACCCCTTCCTCGAGCACCTGCTGCGCCACCGGGACGTGACCCGCCTGCGCACGGTCATCGACGGCCTGATCCCGATGGTCGACGACGCCTCGCGCATCCACACGACCTTCCAGCAGACGATCGCCGCGACCGGCCGGCTCTCCTCGACCGACCCGAACCTGCAGAACATCCCGATCCGCACCGCCGAGGGCCGCCGCATCCGGCAGGCGTTCGTCGTGGGGCAGGGCTACGAGTCCCTCATGACGGCCGACTACAGCCAGATCGAGATGCGCATCATGGCCCACCTCTCCGGCGACGAGGGCCTGATCGAGGCGTTCATGTCGGGGGAGGACCTGCACTCCTTCGTCGCCTCCCGCGCCTTCGACATCCCGATCTCCGAGGTCGACCCGGAGATGCGCCGGCGGATCAAGGCGATGAGCTACGGCCTGGCCTACGGGTTGAGCGCCTACGGGTTGTCGGGGCAGCTGCGCATCTCCGTGGAGGAGGCGCGCGAGCAGATGCACGCCTACTTCGAGCGCTTCGGCGGCATCCGCGACTACCTGGACGGCGTCGTCGACGACGCGCGGCAGACCGGCTACACCGAGACGACGCTGGGCCGCCGCCGCTACCTGCCCGACCTGACCAGCGACAACGGCCAGCGCCGCCAGATGGCCGAGCGGATGGCGCTCAACGCACCCATCCAGGGCTCGGCCGCCGACGTCATCAAGGTGGCCATGCTCAACGTGGAGAAGGCCATCGCCGCCGAGGGGCTGCGGTCCCGGATGCTGCTCCAGGTGCACGACGAGCTGGTGCTCGAGGTGGCCGCGGGGGAGCGGGAGGCCCTGGAAGCGCTCGTCCGCCGCGAGATGGCCGGCGCCGCCGACCTGTCGGTGCCGCTGGAGGTCTCGGTCGGCTTCGGCGCCAGCTGGGACGACGCGGCGCACTGAGGATGGCGCCCGCCGTCCGGCTCACCGCGGAGCTCGACACCGCGACGCGGTCGGCGGTCCGGGCGCTGCTGGACGAGGCGTTCGAGGGCGGGTTCGACGAGCACGACTGGGCGCACGCCCTCGGTGGGGTGCACGCCCTGGTGCACGAGGGGGAGCGGCTCGTCGGCCACGGCTCCGTCGTCGGGCGGCGCCTGCTGCACGGGCAGCACGTCCTGCGGGCGGGGTACGTCGAGGCGGTCGCCGTCGCCCCGGACCGGCGGCGTCAGGGGGTCGCCTCGGCGGTGATGGGCGCGCTCGAGCGGGTCGTCCGGGCCGAGGCCGATCACGGGGCGCTCAGCGCATCGGAGGACGGCGCGGGCCTGTACGCCGCACGCGGATGGCTCCTGTGGCGGGGGCCGACCTCGGTGCTCGGGCCGGACGGGCCACGCAGGACACCGGAGGACGACGGGTCCGTGCACGTGCTGCCGGGGCGGGTGCCGCTGGACCTCGACGGCGAGCTCACCTGCGACTGGCGGGAGGGGGACGTGTGGTGAGCGCCGGTGCCCCGCCGCTCCCGGCGGGGGTGCAGCGCGGGCTTGGGTGCCGCGCTCGGAGTTCGAGACCGACGTCGGGGCGATGCTCGCCTCGGGCCGCTGGGTGACGGAGTACCAGTACCGCCCGGTGAAGGACCGGCTGCTGGCGCAGGCGGAGGCCGTCGTCCGGCTCGAACACCCCTTCCCGCTGGTGGCGGCGCGGCTGCTCCGGCGATCGGTGGTCCGCGCGGTGACCGGTCGTGCCTACCGGAACGGCAACCGGGAGAGCTTCGCGATGTGGCTGCGGGCCTCGCACCCGCTGCGCATCGTGCTCAGCCGCGAGTTCTGGGCCAAGCGCCGCCGCAGCGAGGCGGAGTTCGCGGCGGCCGCGGCGGGCGGGGTCGTCGTCGTCCGGCTGCGCGGGCGCCGGGCCGCGGCGCGCTGGCTCGCCGGCCAGGGATGACCCTCGACCGTCAGGTGAGGACGGCGTCCGCGTAGCCGGCGAGGAGGCGGGCGAGCTCGTCGGGCCGGCTCAGGCCGACGCAGTGCCCGGCCTGGATCACGTCGGGCTCGGGGATGCCCAGCCGGTCCGCGGCGACGCGGCGCTGGACCGCCGGCGGGATGAAGCGGTCGAGGGCGGTCACCACGAACCGCGAGGGCACGGCCGGCAGGTCGGGCAGCGGCCAGGGCGTGCGGCCGAGCAGGTCCCCGGTCGGCCGCTCCCGGGCCAGCGCTTCGGCGGCCAGCCCCGCCGGGACGTCGTGGTAGTACGCGACCAGCGGATCGGGGTGCCCGGTGAGCCCGCCGTCGACCCGGCGGGCCCGGGCCACCGCACCGCCCCAGCCGACGGCGGCGAACCACTGCTCCGGGGTCTCACCGGCGCGGGGCACCAGGCCGGCCACGAACACCTGGAGCGAGGCGCCGCACGCCTCGGCCGCCAGCGGCACGACCTGGCCGCCGGAGGAGTGGCCGACGAGGACCGGGCCCGGCGCACCGGCGGCCGCGGCGCGGACCACCGCCGCGCAGTCGTCCCACGTCGCGTCGTCGTCGTCGGTGGGCAGGTCGGGCGCGACGGCGTGGTGGCCCCGCTCCTGCAAGGCGCGTTGCACGAGGTGCCACGCCCACCCGCCGTCGCCGGAGCCGTGGATCAGCACGAAGGTGGCCACGAGGACGAGACCGGGTCGTCGACCAGAAGTCAGCGGTGCCCACCGGCCCGAGGAACCCGAACCCTCAGGTGCAGGTTCAGGATCGCCGGCACACCAGGATGAGGGTGCCCGGGACGAGCGCGCCCCGCTCCGGGGACCACTGGCCCCAGGTCTGCGTCCGGCCCGGCGTCCACTCCGGCTCGACCAGGTCCTCGAGGACCAGTCCGGCCCCGACGACGGCGCGCACCCAGTCCCCGACGGTGCGGTGGTGCTCGACGTAGACGGTCCTCCCGCTGCCGTCGGTTTCGACGTAGGGCCGGCGGTCGAAGTACGAGGAGGTGACCCGCAGGTCCTCCGGGTCGGGCGAGTCGGGGAACGGCCAGCGCAGCGGGTGGTTCACCGACGCCACGAACCGCCCGCCCGGGCGCAGCACGCGGGCCACCTCGGTGAGCACCGCCCGCGCGTCCGCCACGAAGGGCAGCCCGCCGAAGGCCGAGCAGGCGAGGTCCACCGACGCCGTCGCGAGGGGGAGCCGGCCGGCGTCGGCCTGCAGCAGCGGGACGGCGGTGCCCGTGGCGCGGTTGAGCTGCGCCGCGCGGGCGAGCATGCCGGCCGACACGTCCAGGGCCACGACGTCGGCTCCCTGCCGGGCCAGCCAGCGCGCGCACGGGGCCGAGCCGCAGCCGATCTCGAGCACGCGCCGCCCGGCGACGTCCCCGAGCAGCCGGGCATCCGCCTCGCGGAGCCCCTCGGGGCACCACAGGAAGTCGGCGTCGCCGAGGTCGCCGCCGTGCTCGGCCAGGTAGGCCGGTGCGGCCGCGTCCCACCACCGGCGGTTGGCCCGCGCCGACTCGTCGGGGCCGGCCGGGCGGCGTGCGACCCCGCCCGCGGCCGGGTAGCCGTCACCGCCCAGGGGGAGGCCGCCGGGGGGCGGGGGAGGGGCGCTCATGACACGCCGATGGTGACACGCCGCGGGACGGCGCAGGCGGGGTCGACCCAGGTGGACCCGGGCGCGTCCGCGTCCGTAGACTGAGGAATGCGCCAGAGGTCTGTCGTGGTTTTCCCCACACGGAACGCCAGAGCCGGCTTCCCCCGCTGAACCAGCCCCGTGATCCCGTGGTCACGGGTCGTCCCGTCCCTACGCATAAACCGTCCGGAGCAACCAACCACATGACCTCCACTCAGGTCCGTCCTTCCAGCACCCCCCAGGTCGCCGTCAACGACATCGGCAGCGCCGAGGACTTCCTCGCCGCCATCGACGCGACGATCAAGTACTTCAACGATGGCGACATCGTCGAGGGCGTCATCGTCAAGGTCGACCGGGACGAGGTGCTGCTGGACATCGGCTACAAGACCGAGGGCGTCATCCCCTCGCGCGAGCTCTCCATCAAGCACGACGTCGACCCGAACGAGGTCGTCAAGGTCGGCGACGAGGTGGAAGCCCTGGTCCTCCAGAAGGAGGACAAGGAAGGGCGGCTGATCCTCTCCAAGAAGCGCGCGCAGTACGAGCGCGCCTGGGGCACGATCGAGGCCAAGAAGGAAGCCGACGAGGTCGTCACCGGCACCGTCATCGAGGTCGTCAAGGGCGGCCTCATCCTGGACATCGGTCTGCGCGGGTTCCTCCCGGCCTCGCTGGTCGAGATGCGCCGCGTCCGCGACCTGCAGCCCTACGTGGGCCGCGAGCTCGAGGCGAAGATCATCGAGCTCGACAAGAACCGCAACAACGTCGTGCTCTCCCGCCGCCAGTGGCTGGAGCAGACCCAGTCCGAGGTGCGCAGCGAGTTCCTCAACAAGCTCGCCAAGGGCCAGGTCCGCACGGGCGTCGTCTCCTCGATCGTCAACTTCGGTGCCTTCGTGGACCTGGGCGGCGTCGACGGCCTGGTGCACGTCTCCGAGCTGTCCTGGAAGCACATCGACCACCCCTCCGAGGTCGTCGAGGTCGGCCAGGAGGTCACCGTCGAGGTCCTCGACGTCGACCTGGACCGCGAGCGGGTCTCCCTGTCGCTGAAGGCGACGCAGGAGGACCCGTGGCGTCAGTTCGCGCGCACGCACCAGATCGGCCAGGTCGTGCCCGGCAAGGTCACCAAGCTGGTCCCCTTCGGTGCGTTCGTGCGCGTCGACGAGGGCATCGAGGGCCTGGTGCACATCTCCGAGCTGGCCGAGCGCCACGTGGAGATCCCGGAGCAGGTCGTGCAGGTCGGCGACGAGCTCCTGGTCAAGGTCATCGACATCGACCTGGACCGCCGCCGCATCTCGCTGTCCCTCAAGCAGGCCAACGAGGGCGTCGTCGGCGACGAGGAGCAGTTCGACCCGGCCGCCTACGGCATGTCGGCGTCCTACGACGAGCAGGGCAACTACATCTACCCGGAGGGCTTCGACCCGGAGACGGGCGAGTGGCTCGAGGGCTTCGACGAGGCCCGCGAGACCTGGGAGCGGCAGTACGCCGAGGCCCAGGCCCGCTTCGAGGCGCACCGCAAGCAGATCGCGGCGGCCAAGGAGGCCGACGCCGAGGCTGCGGCCGGTGGCAGCTACTCCAGCGAGGACGCCGCCGGCGCGGACGCCCCCGCGAGCACCGGTGGCACCCTGGCCAGCGACGAGGCCCTGGCCGCGCTGCGGGCCAAGCTCGCCGGTGGCGAGTGAGCTGCTAGCTCGGCACTGAGCACTCAGCTCTGAGCACCGGAGGCCCGGGACCCACGTGGTCCCGGGCCTCCGGCGTCTCCACGGGTGGCGCGGACACGGCACCGCCGCGCCGCCGGACGTCGAGAGGCCCCCGTGGACATCGGTCCACGGGGGCCTGTCGACGGTTCCGCCCCGCTCAGATCCCCGATGAGCGGCGCGGTCGCGGGTGCGGTACCCCCGTCGCGGGACGGGAGTGCCGGGGTCAGAGGCTGAGGATGATCGCGAACGCGGTGCGGGGGCGGCCGCCGTTGCCGGCGAGGAACGTCCAGGTGTGCCGGCCGGCGGGAGGCGTCTGCACGAGCCAGCGCAGGAAGGCGTTGCGCGGCCCGGGGACGGGGCGCTGCGCGTCCATGCGGGCGCGGACGGCGGGGATGTCGGCGCAGCGCACGCCGGAGAGGGCGCCCACCCGGTGACGTCCGGCGCCCCGGGAGGCAGCGCGGGTCGACGGGGTTCCAGCAGCGGACCGGTGACGGGACATGGTGGGTTCTGCCTCTCTCGGCGGGGAAGATCGCCGGGGCCGAAGTTATCCGTGTGACTGCTGGGACTCGTGCGACGCGCCGGGGCACCTCCGTGCGTGTTACCTGTCCGTGATGTCGGGGCGGCCCTGTCGCTACTCTGCGCACATGCTGCGGATCGGATTGACCGGCGGGATCGGCTCGGGCAAGAGCACCGTCGCAGGCCTGCTCGCCGACCGCGGGGCGGTGGTCATCGACGCCGACCGCATCGCGCGGGAGGTGGTGGAGCCGGGCACGCCGGGGCTGGCCGCGGTGGTCGACGCGTTCGGGGAGGGCGTGCTGTCCGCCGACGGCTCGCTCGACCGGCCCGCGCTCGCGGCTGTCGTCTTCTCGGACCCGGCGGCCCGCGCCCGGCTGGACGGCATCGTGCACCCGCTGGTGCGCGACCGCGCGGTGCAGCTCGCCGCCGGCGCGCCCGAGGACGCCGTGCTGGTCAACGACGTCCCGCTGCTGGTGGAGACCGGGCAGGCGGGCTCCTACGACCTCGTGGTCGTCGTGGAGGCCGAGCTCGCCACCCGGCTGACCCGGCTGGTCGACCGCGGTGTCCCCGAGGCCGACGCCCGGGCCCGCATCGCCGCGCAGGCGACCGACGAGCAGCGCCGGGCGGTCGCCGACGTCGTGCTGGACAACAGCGGCCCCCTGGAGCAGCTGGCCGAGCAGGTCGCCCGCCTCTGGGAGGAGCGGGTCGAGCCGGCCCGTGGCTGAGGGGAGTCCGGTCCCGGGGACGCCGGCGCGACCGCCCCTGGGTGTCGGCCTGGCCCCGGTCACCGAGAGCCGGCTGGCGCGGCTGGTGGCGACCGCGCTGGACGGCGCCGCCCCGGACGAGGTGACGCCCCCGGTCACGCCGGGGGAGCGGTGGACCCCGGAGCGGGTCGAGTGGCTGCGGGCCTTCCACCGCGACCGGCGAGCCGGCCTCGACGGGCCGGCGCGCGAGGCCACCTGGGTGGTCGTCGTGGTCGGCGGCGAGGGTGTCGAGGGGGAGCGGGTCGTCGGCTCGGTCCGGCTGCGGCGGACCGGTGAGCCGGCAGTCCTGGAGACCGGGATCTGGCTGGCGCGCGCCGCCCGGGGCAGGGGCATCGGCCGGCAGGCCCTGGAGCAGGTGCTCGACCGGGCCCGCGAGGCGGGTGCCACGGCCGTGCGGGCGGACACGACCAGCGGCAACGCCGCCGCGCTCTCGGTGCTGGCGGCGCTCGGCTTCACGACCACGGTCGACGGCGAGCGGGTGCGCGCGGAGCTGGTCCTGCGGGGCTGAACAGTGCCCGGAACGGCAGAACCCCAGGCGCCCGATCGGCGTCCTGGGGTTCCGGTGGTGGGCGATACTGGGATCGAACCAGTGACCTCTTCCGTGTCAGGGAAGCGCGCTACCGCTGCGCCAATCGCCCGGCCCGGCCTCGCGACCGGTCCCTCCTCCGCGCTCGTGCTCCGCGGAGGAGAACGAGGTGGAGACGGGATTTGAACCCGTGTAGACGGCTTTGCAGGCCGTTGCCTCGCCTCTCGGCCACTCCACCGCACGCGGGCGCCGATCTCTCGATCAGCGCCCGAGGTTCCGAGCGGATGACGGGATTCGAACCCGCGACCCTCACCTTGGCAAGGTGATGCTCTACCACTGAGCCACATCCGCGTTGCAGGGAGAACGTTACCTGACGGCCTCCCGGCGTCCAACGAGGGGGGTGCCCCCGCCGTTCTCCGACCGCGTTCCCGCAGGTCAGTGGCCCGAGGGGTCCGCCCCGCCGTTGGAGAGCAGGACGTGCAGCTCGTCGTCGAGCCGGAGCAGCTCGCTCTCGGAACCGGACGGGACCAGCGCCTCGGTCTGCCGCAGGAAGCCGGCGACGACCGCCCGGGACAGCTCGAACAGCGCCTCGCCGGAGGGCGCCCGGAGGTGCAGGAACAGCACGTCGCTCGCCGCGTGGGCGGGCCAGACGCGCACGTCGCCCTCGCCCGAGGGGCGGTCGAGGCCGGCCTGCAGCAGCTCGCGGCCGACCAGCCAGGCGATGCCCTCGTCGGTGTCCACGGCCCCGCTGTCGTCACCGATGTCACCGAAGGCGATGCGGACCGCGAACGGGTCCGTCGCGTCGTAGCAGAGCAGGGCCGGCACCTCGGTCCACGACTGGGGACCGATGAGCTGGAGCGTGACGGGGGACGTGTGACCGGGGTTCCAGCGGTTGGTCATGTCAGGTCAACGACGTTCCGTCGGAGGAGTGACGCAGCACGTCACTCCCGTCCCACCCGTCGCACCAGCCCCACATGTCGGTCATGGGTGCATGTGTCCCCGCCGAGAACGCTCCGGAAACGATTTCGGGGCAGTCGTGACCGATGAGGTTCAGGAGACACCTCGGCGTGAGCGGCGGGACGTAGGCTCCAGGGGTCGCCCGGGGGCGAGGACGCGCCCGTCGCCGGGCGCCACGGACGCGGAGGTGACCAGCTGAGCGAGCAGGAGACCGTGGCCCCTCCGGACCGGCGGCCCCAGCGCGAGTCGCGGGACGAGCGCCGCGCCCGGTACGACACCGATGACGTGCGCAGCCTGCGGGAGCGGGTCGCCGACGCGCGGTGGCGGCGCCGGCTCGCCGCGCGGCGCAGCACCAACCACGCCTACCGCGTGGCGGTCGGCGTCGTCGGCGGGCTCGTCGTCGCCTTCGGCCTGGTCACCATCCCGCTGCCCGGGCCGGGCTGGCTCACGGTCATCGCCGGCCTGTTCGTGCTGGCCAGCGAGTTCACCTGGGCCGAGCGGCTGCTGGAGTACACCAAGCAGCGGGTCGGCCGCTGGTCGGACTGGGTGGGTGCCCAGCCGGTCTGGGTGCGGGTCCTCCTCGGCCTGCTGACGGCCGCCTTCGTCTACGGCGTCCTCGTGGTGATGCTGCACCTGCTGGGCGTGCCGGACTGGATCCCGGGGTGGGTTCCGCTCTGGCGCTGAGCGTCTGGCAGAATGGCGGGGGGGGGGGGGGGGGGGGGGGGGGGGGGGGGGGGGGGGGGGGGGGGGGGGGGGGGGGGGGGGGGGGGGGGGGGGGGGGGGGGTGGGGGGCGGGGGGGCGTGGGGGGGGGGGGCGGGCGCAGCGCGCGG